>CAZPRK010000005.1:0-88854 GCA_964589485.1 uncultured Methanosarcinales archaeon
TTAACTGTCAAATGAATATTCAGGATGAAATAGTTAGTAAACTGTCAAACTTGGGCTTCAGCATACGTCGATAATCCTTTACCTTAACGCCAACAAACTTCTACATCATCAGTTCTTTCATAAGGTCTAATACTTGAATCTTTTAATTTAACTCCACCTTTATGCATTTTCAAACCACACCATGCAATCATAGCTCCATTGTCAATATTAAACTGATTAGGTAGAATAAAGCATTTAGCACCTCTTTCTTTACACATAGATTGAGCCATTTCTTGTAACCTTTTATTACAAGCAACTCCGCCACCTAATAATAATTCTTTTTTATCACAGTGAGCTAACGCTCTTTCTGCAACTTCAATTAACATTGCGAAAACATATTCTTGTAAAGAATAACATAAATCTTCTTTTGACATTCCAGAATTAAATTTTTGTTTTAAATTAGTTAATATTCCACCTAAATTAATATCCATTCCTTTTACTGAATATGGAATCGTAATTAAATTTTTACTTTTCAAAGCCATTTCTTCTACTTTGGGTCCACCTGGAAATCCTAACCCTATACTTCTTGCGAAACTATCTAAAAAATTTCCAACTCCAATATCTAATGTTTCTCCAAAAATTCTATATTTTCCTGATTCAAATGCAATTACTTGAGTATTAACTCCTGAAACATATAACAATACTGGATCTTTTGCAGTTGTTAACATATTACCAACTTCTAAATGCGCAATACAATGATTTACTCCAATTAAGGGTTTATTATATTTTAAACTTAAATAACGTGCAATAAAGTGTCCAATTCTTAATGCATGTCCTTGCCCAGGACCTTGAGAAAATGCTATAACGTCAATATCTTTAAATTTTAATTTAGCTTGATCTAAAGCTCTGTTAATCACATCGTCGCATATTTCAACATGATGATCTGCTACTTTAGCAGGAATCATTCCACCTTTTTCAGTTGTAAATAATTCCCTTTCATTTGCCAATACTTTTTTATCATGAGTTACAATTCCAACTCCAAATGTATGAGCAGTACTTTCTATACCTAGACATATCATTATATGTTAAAAAATACTTTTATTTTTAAAGGTTTAGTTAAAATAACCCATATGGATTAAATTTAAATTCTATTTTAATTTTAACATTTATATGACAATTAAATATCTAATAGCGCTTTGGAAAGGCGAATATGAAGCAAAATATGAAGTTTCAGATAGTCCTAATATGATGGCTGAAAAAGTTTGTGAAACAGTAGGTGCTACAATAGTTTATAGAGGAAATTTACTAAACCCAGAAGGCATTGAAATAATTGAAAATTTCATAAAAGAAACTAATGAAATTGGTAAATTTGATCCAAAAGCACTAGAAAATAAGCTTAAAAAAGAATAACTTTTTTAAACCCTGAAATCATACTATATTGATGGTTTTTGATGATTTTATTAAAGAAGTAAAAAAATACAATCCAAATGCGAATTCTGATTTAATTAGAAAGGCTTATAATTTTTCAAAAGAAGCACATAAAGGTCAAAAAAGAATTTCTGGGGATGATTATTTTGTTCATCCAGTAGGTGTAGCTGAAATTTTAATTAAATTGAGAGCAGATACTGCTACAATTTGTGCAGCTTTATTACATGATGTCCCTGAAGATACTAAAGTTACAATTAAAGAAATTGAAGAAAAATTCGGAAAAGAAATTGAAGATTTAGTTCAAGGAATGACTAAATTTAAAAAAATTACATTTATAAAAAAAGAAGATTATAAAGCCGAAAATTATAGAAAAATATTATTAGCTAGTTCTAGAGATATTAGAGTTATGCTAATCAAATTAGCAGATAGATTACATAATATGAGAACATTAAAAGATTTAAGACCAGATAAACAAAAACGTATAGCTGAAGAAACAATGACAGTATATGCACCAATTGCATATAAGTTAGGTGTAGGTTACATTAAGGGTGAATTAGAAGATTTAAGTTTAAGATATTTAGAACCAAAAGTATATCAATACTTAAAAGCTAAAATTTCAGAAAAAAGAGATGAAAGAGAAACTAAAACTCAAAACATTATAAAACAAATTAAATATTTAATTAAAAAAAATAATATTCATGCTGAAGTTACAGGTAGAGCAAAATATTTCTATAGTATTTATCAAAAAATGAAAAAAGATAATAAAACTTTTAATGATATATTTGATTTAATTGCTGTAAGAATTATTACAGATACTCCTAAAAATTGTTATAGAGTTTTTGAATTAATTCATAATAAATGGGACCCTGATTTAGGAAGGTTCAAAGATTTTATTGAAAACCCAAAACATAATGGATATCAATCATTACATACAACTGTTCTTGGTCCATATAATAAAAAGCTAGAAATCCAAGTAAGAACTAAAGATATGCATGATTTTGCAGAGGAAGGTGTTGCTGCACATTGGAAATATAAAGGAACAGAAAAAGATAGAAAATTCGAAAAGAAAATTAGATGGATTAAACAATTACTTGACTGGAAAAGAACAAATAAAGATGCAATTGAAGTTATAGAAGATCTAAATATTGATTTATTTGCAAACGAAATTATAACGTTTACACCTTCAGGTGATCCTATTTCTCTCCCACTAAATGCAACTCCTGTTGACTTTGCATATGCAGTCCATACTAACCTTGGAAAAGAATGTAATCAAGCTAAAGTTAATGAAAAAATTGTTCCTTTAGATTATCAATTAGATTCTGGGGATTTAGTTGAAATAATTACTAAAAAAAACTCTAAACCTAATAGACAATGGTTAAACTTTGTTAAATCATCAATGGCTAAAGCTAAAATTAAACAAGCATTAGGAATGCCTCCAGAAAAACCAAAAAAAGATATCGATATAGATGAAAGAGAACAATTAATTCTTTCAGAACATATAGAAATAAAAGGAAAAAAATATCCACTTAAAATAAGTAAATGTTGTAAACCTAATAAAAAAAATAAAATTGTTGGTTTCTTAACAAAAGATAAAAAAATTACAGTACATAATCAAGAATGTTTTATCATGAAAAATGAAAAAAATAAAGTTGAATTAAATTGGATTAAACTTGAAGATAAATATGAAAAAGAATTTGTAGTAGTTGCTAACGATACACCTGGTTTTATTAAAGAAGTTTTAAACGTAATCACTAGAGCAAAAGTTTTAATTAAATCTATTAATACAAGAAACTCAAAGGGACATATTGTTTTAGAATTAAAAGTTCATTCTACAGATGAATCTTTATTAAAAGATATTCTTAGAAAAATTAGAAGATTTCAAGAAAGTCTAGATGTAAGATTAAAAAAATAAAAAAATTATTTGCTCTTAGATTCTTTAACTTCTTCCTTAGGAGTTTCTTCCTTAACAGGTTCAGCTTTAACTTCTTCCTTAGGAGTTTCTTCCTTAGCAGATTCAGCTTTAACTTCTTCCTTAACAGGTTCAGCTTTAACTTCTTCTTTAGGAGTTTCATCCTTAGCAGGTTCAGCTTTAACTTCTTCCTTAGGAGCACCAGTAGTCTTAGCCTTCAAAGCTTTTAACTTATCTTTCACAGACTCTTCTTTAGGTTCTTCCTTAACTTCAGTTTTTTCAATTTTGAATCCATCTAATTCAGCATAAACTTTTTCTTCATCTTTAAGAACGTTAACTTTTACATGATGAGGAGGATTTCTCATTCCTTTACTCCAGATTGCTTCATTAAGATGTTTTCCTATACTTAAATTAACACTCTTCATATGTTTAATTAAAAATTCTTTCAATGCTTTAATAGCTTTTTTAGCTCTTTTATATCTAGGAACTTTTAACCATTCTCTTCTTAAAGGTATATTATATGATCTTTCCATTTTTAATCACGCTTTAGTTTTAGTCCTTCGCCAGGATCTTTTTATTGCTGTATGTCTTCCAGGATGAACTCTTCTAGTTTTACCGTATATTTTAGGAACAGTCCAGAAAGGTGCCCATCTTGTTCGTTTACCAAGTTTAATTAACCTTAATTTTCTGCTTAAGTGTTTATATTTTGCCATATCTATTCACCTAATATGTTCTTGGCAACTTTATCCAATAACTCCTTTCCTTCTTTAGTAACAATCCTACCTTTATGTACACCTTTTTCTGTATGTCTAATTAACTTTGCACTTTCTAATTGTTGTAGGACTTTCCTAATAATATTTCCAGAAGATTTGTAAAATTTAGATGGTTTATTTCCTCTATTTTTTCTACTTCCATATTTAACTCTTAATTTTTCAGTTCCAACTGGACCTAAAAGTAATACTTTCCTTAAGACTGCTGCAGCTCTAACATACCACCAGTTTTTATTTACTGGAGGCCTCTCTCTACTAATTCCAGTCTTTACAAAGCTTGCCCAAGCCTCAGGCTTAATATTTTCGTTTTTTTCAAGCTCTAAAGCCGTATTTTCTATCAATTTTGTTGAATCAACATCAAAAAACCTTCTCATTATAAAATCACCT
This sequence comes from uncultured Methanosarcinales archaeon, assembly GCA_964589485.1. GTDB lineage: Archaea > Nanobdellota > Nanobdellia > Woesearchaeales > CAYSVS01 > CAYSVS01. The sequence continues at coordinate 4,474 of CAZPRK010000005.1, forward strand.
TTATTTAGGCCTCGATAACCAGTTACTCAAAAATAAGAGCTTATATTTAAATGTTATGCAAGTTAAGACTAATAGAATTAATACTAAATTTAATGTCTTTTTCTCAACAGTTTCTTAATAATATCTAAATCCTTCTGAATATCTTGAATTTCTCTTTCAGCTTTACGATTAACCATGTAATCATATTTAGCATTTAACCTATCCCTTTCAGCTTCCCTATTATTACTCATTAAAATAATAGGTGCTTGTAAAGCAGCTAAACAAGATAAAACAAAATTAAGTAAAATAAAAGGATAAGGGTCCCAGGAAAAATAAGTTGCATTCAACCATGACCAAATAAAAATTAAAAATAATACACTAACTATAAAACTCCAAGAACCAGCAATTCTTGTTAACCAATCAGCATATCTTTGACCAAAACTTAATTTAGTTTGATATGCAGGATGAGCTTCTTTTTTTTTATGAATTATACTATTTAAAGACATTACTAAATTTATTGTAATTTGATTTAAAAACTTTGCGATTATAATAAAACAACTTCTCTTAATCAAAGTTTTATAATGTATGGTTTATAATTTTGCTTAAGTTTAATAATAAAACTAACCCCACTAAACCTTATAGAAAATATTAAATACACCAAATAACTAAAACCCTATATGAAATTCAATTACCTTCATTGGAAACCAAGACTTCTAGCAATAGCATTAATTTTTTTCACAGCAATTCTATCAAGAAGAATTTTTAACATAAATTTAGACATCAACCCTAATTTAGAATTTTTAATACTATTAACACCTACATACATTCTTATTGCTGCTACAATATACGCTTGGCATTATGAAAAAGAAGGAGGAATATATTTTTTAGCGTTATCAATGTTATTCGCACTACTTAATTTTAGTAACGATAATTTCACAATATTAACTTCAATAAGTTTAATTACTTTTTTAATAGGAATTTTATTTATATTAAGTGAATTCAAACGCCAATAACCTTTCATTTTTATCATATTCATGAATTAATTTTTCATTTTTAAAAACTTTAATTTTCTTCTTCCCTAAAAGTACATTGTTTCCAGAATTAAAAAAATTATAATTTTCATTTGCTGCAATAAATAAAGTTTTTTTATAACTTATAAATTCACCCGTAGTTTGAGTCGTGTCAAAACCTAAAACTCCAGTCTTTTTATCAAAAAAAACTAAATTCATTAATTTCTTTTTTAACTCAAATGCAAATTCAGGGTTTTCTTTAGATATTAAATTATAAGCTGTTTTTCCTAACTTAATACTTTCCATACAATTATGTTTACAAGGAAAATGACTTATTAATGCAAAACCAAAAAACCTCATTAAGTTATTTGTATAATAACTAAAACTAGTACTATTTCTATGGGTTATAGGTGCAAAGTCATCCCCATAATCTTTTGCTTCTTTATAATTTGTAACGTAAAATTCCCTACAACATTCAGGATATCCAAATAATTCTCCTACTTTTTTATCATCAAAATCTTCTTCTGCTTCCTTTGCTTCTAAAGCTTTATTTTCATCTTTAGAAAAATATACAAAAAAACTTCCACTAACATCTGATTCTTTATCAATAATACAAGTTTTATTTACAATTTTAAAACTACTAACTGCAAAATATAAACCAATGTTAGAACAAAATTCATTTATTTCTTTTAATTTAGATTCAGAAACAACAATTCTTGAAACTGGTTTTAGTTCATGTAATGTTAAAAAAATTTCTAAAGCTTCATCAAGTTTTGGAAAACAAAACATTATATTTTGATAATTATAACTCAAGTTATACATTCGACAAAAAAATCACATGTTATTTATAAAGCTTTAGGGTTCATAACGTAAAGCAGTTCTAGGAAACGCAATTGCATCTTTAATTGTTTCTAATCCACATATCCATGAAATAATTCTTTCAACTCCTAACCCGAAACCTCCATGAGGAATACTTCCATACCTTCGAGTATCTAAATAAAATTCATAATCTTTAAGGTCTTCTCCTTGATCTTTTAACCTTTTTTTCAATTTATCTAAATCTTCTTCTCTTTGACTTCCACCTATAATTTCACCATACCCTTCAGGAGCAATAAAATCACATCCTTGAACAGCTTTAGGATTCCCTTCAACTTCTTTCATGTAGAAAGCTTTAACTTTAGTAGGGTAATTAGAAACAATTATTGGAACGTCATATAATTGACTTAATTTATCTTCTTCAATTGTTCGTAAATCTTTTCCCCATTCAACTTTCATTTTACATTTTTTATCAAGAATTTTTAAAGCTTCATCATATGTCATTCTTACAAATTTTTTCTTAGCTGTAGGTTCTAATTTACTTAAATCTCTTCCCAATAATTTTAATTCATTTTTATTATTTTTTAAAACATTTTTCATTACATGTTTTAATAACCCTTCACCATAATCTTTAATTTTTTCAAAGTTACTCCATGCCAATTCCATTTCAGCATGCCAATATTCAGTTAAATGCCTGGAAGTTTTACTATTTTCAGCTCTAAAACTTGGAGCAATAGTATATATTTTTTCCAACCCAAAAATTCCAGCTTCTGCATGTAATTGCCATGTTTGAGCTAAAAATAACTTTTTACCAAAATAATTTACTTCAAATAAAGATGATCCTCCTTCACATTGTGAAGACATAAACACAGGAGAATGATATTCAAAAAAACCTTGACTTCTAAAATATTCATGAATTGCTCCAAAAACTGTACTTCTTATTTTTAATATTGCAACCATTTTCCTAGACCTAATCCATAAATGCCTTTTATCTGCAAGAAGTTCTGGACTTTGATCTTTTCCAATTGGAAATTCGTTACTAGAACCAATAATTTCAATATCAGAAACGTGAACTTCGTATCCAGTAGGAGCTCTTGCTTCTTTTTTAATTTCGCCAACAATACGTAAACTAGCTTCTATTTGTATTTTATCTACTTCTGAAAATTTTTCTTCACCAACTTTATCTTTAGATATAACACATTGAACAATATTAGAGGAATCACGTAAATTTATAAATTTTAATTTGTTACTACCTCTTTCACGATGTACCCAACCAAGTAATTCTACTTTACCCTTTCCTTTATCCATTGCATCTTGAATTGACATTTTTTTAAGCATAATTAGATAAATAAAAGAATTCTTTTTAAACTTTTTCAATATTTAATGCAATATATTTATTAAATAGCAAAAGAAACAGAAAATATGAAAGATTTTGAAATAATGCGAGCACCAATGGAAGGAGAATCTAGCCCTGAATCTAGAGAATTATGTTTTGAAAAAGGTGCAACTTCAGTATTTACAGAAATGGCTAGAGTATCGGCTTTAGCTAGAAACAACAAAAGTACTTTAGAAAAAATTAAAATTGAAAAACCAATCCCAACTTATATCCAGTTAAGTGTATCAAATGAAAAAGATTTAACTAAATTTCTAAATAATTTTACTCCACAAAAAGGATTTATGGGATTTAATATAAATTTAGGATGTCCTAGCCCAGATCATATTAATAGAGGGTTAGGTTGTGCAATGATAAAAAGAATTAATAAAGTTAAAAAAATAGTTCAAATAATTAAAAATCATAATTACCCAGTTTCAATAAAACTTAGATTAGGGTTAAATGGGTTTGAAAAGAAAAATAAAGTTTATCTTAATCTAATAAAAGAAGTAGATGCTGGTTTTTTCATTGTCCATGCAAGACATGGAAAAGAAAATAGTAAAGACCCAGCTGATTTTAATGTTTACCCAGAATGTGTTAAAACTAAAAAAGTAATTATTGCAAACGGAGACATTACAACAAAAGAACAAATAGAGGACTTAAAGTCCATGGGAGTTAGAGGAGTAATGATTGGTAGGTTAGCTGTTAAGAATCCTAATGTGTTTAGTATTTTGAAGGATTAATTTTAATATTTAAATTAAAATATAGTAAAAATCATAACCTTCCTTTTTTCAATAGCAAAGAATTTACAACAACACTTACTGAACTTAAAGCCATAGCCCCACCAGCAATCATAGGATTTAACAAACCTAATGCAGCCAAAGGAACTCCTAATGAATTATAAAATAATGCCCAAAACATATTTTGTTTTATTTTAACCATTGTCATTCTACTCAATTTAATTGATTTTGAAACATCTAATAAATCATTTTTCATTAAAACAATATTTCCGCTTTCCATTGCTACGTCTGTTCCTGAGCCCATTGCAATCCCGATGTCAGCTTGAGCTAAAGCTGGTGAATCGTTTATACCATCTCCTACCATTGCAACTTTTCCTTTTTTTTGTAATTCTTTAACATACTCAGCTTTATCTCTTGGTAATACGCTTGAAAAAACATGTTTAATTCCTGCTTTTTTCGCCATGGCCTTTGCGGTTCGTTCGTTATCTCCTGTAATAATATAAACTTGAAGCTTCATTTTATGTAATTTACTAACTGCTAACTTAGATGTTTTTTTAATGGTATCTGCAACAGCAACAACACCATTTAATATACCATTATTTCCAAGAAACATTACCGTTTTTCCTTCTTTTTCTAAATTTGAAATCTGTTTTTTAATAGACTTATTAATATTTATTTTATACTTTTCCATTAATTTAATATTTCCAAAATAATATAATTTACTATTTAATTTAGCAGTAATACCATACCCTGAAAGTGCTTTAAACCCAGTTGATTTTTTAATAACTACATTTTGTTTTTTTGCTTGTTTCACTATTGATTCAGCTAAAGAATGTTCTGAATCATTTTCAATACTAGCTACTATCTGCAATAAATTTTTTTTTGAACCCACAAATGGAATTAAATCTGTAACTACCGGAATACCTTTAGTTATTGTTCCAGTCTTGTCAAATATAACAAATTTCAGTTTATGTGCAGTTTCTAAAGCTTCTCCACTTTTAATTAAAATCCCATTAATAGCACCTTTTCCAGTTCCAACCATGATTGCAGTAGGCGTTGCCAAACCCAAGGCACAAGGACAAGCTATCACTAAAACAGAAACTGCTGCAATTAAACTAAAAGTTATATCTTTTTCAAATACAAAAATCCAAGATAAAAAAGTAATTAATGCAATAGCTAAAATAATCGGAACAAAATAAGATGAAACAACATCTGCAAACCTTTGAATTGGTGCCTTTTGGCTCTGAGCATCTTCAACCAATTTAATTATTTTTGAAAGTGTAGTATTTGCGCCAATTTTTTCTGCTTTAAAATAAAATGAACCGTTTTTATTTATTGTTCCCCCTATAACTTTATCGCCTTTATTTTTTTCCAAAGGTATACTCTCACCTGTTATCATACTTTCATCAACTAAAGATTTTCCTTTAATTATAATTCCATCAACAGGAATAATGTCACCTGGTTTTATAATAATAGTATCTCCTACTAAAACTTCATCTACAGATATTTTTTGTTCCTTATTATTTCTGAAAACAATTGCAAGTTTAGATGACAAGTTCATTAACTTCGTAATCGCTTCAGAAGTTTTTCCTTTCGCAATTTCTTCTAATAATTTTCCCATAATTACTAACGTTATTAAAATTGCAGAAGTTTCAAAATATTGACCAGGTTTATTAGCTAAAATCGCATAAACACTATAAAAATATGCTGCACTTGTTCCTATTGCAATTAAAGTATCCATGTTAGCAGTTTTATTTTTTATACCAATCCACATACCTTTGTAAAACTGAGCCCCAACGTAAAATTGAATAGGTGTCGCTAAAACCCAAAGAATATAACCTTCATAAGGTATTATAATCCACATAGATAGAACCATGCTAATAATGAATACAGGAATCGCAAAGAATAAACTAAATAAAAATTTATTTTTAATATAATCAATTTCTTTTTTTTTATTTTCACCAATTTTTGATTTATCTGCTATTATTTCAGCTTTATAACCCTTATCCACAATTGCTTTAATAATATTTTTTTCATTTATTTTAGAATTATCAAATATAACGCTTGCTTTTTCTGTTACTAAATTAACATGAGCGTTTTTAACTCCATTTAATTTATTTAAAGTTTTAGCGATAGTAGTACTACAACTTGCGCAATGCATTCCATTTATTGAAATATTAATTTGTTTCATTCTAAGCTTTAATTAAAAAAACTAATACTTAATCCCTAACTCTTTCAACATTTCTTTATCTGGCTTGCTAGGACATTCATCCATTGGATTTTCCATTGCTTTATTTTTAGGGAAGGCAATTACTTCTCTGATATCGTTAGTATTACATAACATTGCAATTAATCTGTCAAATCCAAACGCTATGCCACCATGCGGTGGAGCTCCATACTTGAAAGAATTTAATAAAAATCCAAATGCTTTCTCAGCTTGTTTAAAACTCATCCCTATTACTTCTAAAACTTTTTCTTGAACATCTTTTTGATGAATCCTGATACTTCCACCACCAAGTTCAGTTCCATTCAATACTAAATCATGTAAATAACCAGTAACTAATCCTGGTTTAGAAAAATCCATTTGCATTGGCATTGAAAAAATGTGATGCATTGGTTTCCACTTACCTTCATCTTCTTCAAATAAAGGAAATTCAGTAACCCAAACAAATTCTAACTTTTTATCATCATATAGCTTTAATTCTTTTCCAAAATGTAACCTTAAGTGAGCTAACGCATCATTACAAACTTTATAAGTATCTGCAACTAAAAACATAGTTTCGCCTTTTTTTATTTTAGTAGCTTTAATTAAATTACTTTTAACTTCATCAGATAAAAATTTTGCAACTGGTCCTTCTAAAGTTTTTTCATATTTCAAATAAACTAAACCTTTTGCATTATAAGTTTTAACAAAGTCAGTTAATTTATCACATTCCTTTCTTGAAAATTCCTTAGGAGCAACAATAGCTTTAACTAAATCTGCATGAAACACTTTAAAATCACTTTCTTTAACAACTTCTGTAACATCTACTAATTTCATGTCAAACCTTAAATCAGGCCTATCTATTCCATAGTTGCTCATTGCATCACAATAAGTCATTCTTCTAAAAGGAGTTTTTAATTTAACATTTTTAACTTTTTCAAATATATGTTTAACCAAATCTTCACCTAACTTAATAATGTCATCTTGTTCAACAAAACTCATTTCAATATCAATCTGAGTAAATTCAGGTTGTCTATCTTGTCTTAGGTCTTCATCTCTAAGACATTTAGCTATTTGATAATATTTATCTACACCTGCAACCATTGAAATTTGTTTATACAATTGCGGACTTTGAGGAAGAGAATATACACTTCCATTATGTAACCTTGAAGGAACAATAAAATCTCTAGCACCCTCAGGTGTACTTCTAATCAATAAAGGAGTTTCAATATGTAAAAAATCATGCTTATCCATAAACTCATGAACTGCGATTGTAGCTTTATGTCTTGCTTTAACATTAGATAAATTTTGTCTTAAATCTAAATATCTATATTTTAATCTTGTATCTTCATTACTTTCAACTTGTCCTGACATATCAATAGGAAGGTTATCACATTCATTAAGAATATTAATTTTCTCACAAACAATTTCAATTTCGCCAGTTTTTATATTTTTATTTACAATCCCTTTAGGTCTTTTCACAACTTTTCCTTGAATTTGTACAACAGATTCTTCTTTTAAATCAACTTTATCTTTAAAAACAATCTGAGTTATTCCATATCTATCTTTTAAGTTAGTAAAAGAAATCCCACCATGTTCTCTAACGCCATTAACCCATCCACATAAAGTTACTTTCTTACCTACATGTTTCAAAGTTAATTCGTTACAAGTATGAGTTCTAAGCATTTTATACTTAGTTCAATTATTTAGTATTTAAAGTTATTGATAGAATTGTAAATTAAACTACTTAATCTCCAAAACAACAGGGCAGTGATCACTTCCCATTACTTCAGAAAGAATTTCTGACTTTTTAACATTAGAAATAAAACTTTCACTTACTCCAAAGTAATCTATACGCCAACCAATATTTTTTTTCCTTGCAGAAAACATATAACTCCACCAAGTATAATGTCCTTCTTCTTTATTAAAATGCCTAAATGTGTCGATAAATCCAGAGTCAAGTAAAGTTGTAAATCCTTCTCTTTCTTCATTAGTAAACCCTGCATTACCTACATTATTTTTAGGTCTAGCTAAATCAATCTCATTATGTGCAACATTTAAATCCCCACAAAATATAACAGGTTTTCTTTTTTCTAAATTTTTCAAAAAATTTCTAAACGCTATATCCCAACCTTGTCTATATTTTAATCTTAATAACTCTCTTCCTACATTTGGAGTATATACATTAACTAAAAAGAAATCATCAAATTCTAAAGTAACAACTCTTCCTTCAGTATCATGTTCTTTTATTCCAATTCCTAATTCTGATGATAAAGGTTTTTTCTTAGTAAAAATTACTGTTCCGCTGTAACCTTTTTTTTCTGCACTATTCCAGTAATGTTTATAATCTGATAAAATTTCATCTACTTGCTCGGGATGAGCTTTTGTTTCTTGTAAACAAAGAATATCGGGGTTTTCTTTCTTAACAAAGTCAAGCAAACCTTTATTTAACACTGCTCTTATACCATTTACATTCCAAGATATAATTTTCATAAATAAAAAAGAATAAAGGTGTTATTTATAGTTTTCCGTTTAAACAGAATTCATATCTTCCCTTTCAACTTCAAATCCAAAATTAAATCTTCAATTTTCTTTAAATCGTATTTAATACCATCAAACTTCCTACGAAATTCACTTTCTCTAAAATCAAAGTTACTCAATTCAACATATATCCCTTCAATAGCATCACGAATTTTAACAACTGAAGAAAATTTTCCTTTAGTTGAATTTAAAACAGCCTTTCTCATTAATTCCCCTGTTAAATCCAATACTCCTAACAAATAATAATCAGTATTAACATTCAATTCTTTCCGAGTTAAAACTTTTTCTTCATTAATATAACCATAATAAAGTAAAGCTTCAACATATTCCATTACTGCAGCTTTATAACTTCCTTGATAGTATAATTTATTATTTTTACTAACTAATTTATCTAAGATAGATTGAGCTTTTTTAATTTCATCTAAAAATTTAGAAGCATCCTCATCTCTATGTAAAGCATTAATTAATTGTTTAGATAACCGAATAACATCTCTTGATTTTTTAATTAATTCTTCACGTAACAAATCAAAGTCATCAAAATCTTTTAACATTCCTTTAAAATCATTTTTATTAATCATTTTTTCTCAAATAGCCCCACTAACAATGCTTGATCAAGAATATGATCTTCCATTGCTTTTTCCACATCAATTTTTTTAGAATCTTCAGAAATATCTAACATTACATCTAAAGCATATAATTTAAACATATACCTATGTTTGCCACTCGGAGGACATGGTCCTCCATATTTATGTTGTCCGAAATCATTCAAACCTTGAACTCCGGGAACATGATCTTCTTCAATTTCTTTCACTAAAGGAATATTCCACATAACCCAATGATCCCATGTTTTTCCTGGTGCATCTGGGTCATCTATAACTAAAACTAAACTTTTTGCACCTTCAGGAATATTTTCAATTTCAAAAGGTGGACTTACATCTAATCCTTGACATGTATACTTACTTGGAATAATTCCATTATTATCAAATGCTGAACTTTTTAAATTAATTTTGACCACCTCGTCTGTACAACCTATTAATAAAATTAAAAAAATAAACAATAGTCGCATTAAGAAATTTAAATATAAACTTAAATAAAAAGGTTTCTATCTACTTGCGTCAGCTTGTCTTTCAAGCTCATTCTTTTTTGCAATTGCTGCAGATATAGGTTGTTGATTAAATGCTGCAAGAATTTCATCAGCTAAAGCAACTTCAATACTTTTTTTGCTGCTAAAAGCTTTTTGATAAGCAGATTGAGTAAATAATCTTAATGTTAAATCAACTCTTCTTTGTGGTGCACATTCAACAGCTTTAGGATATCTTGCTCCACCATATTCGATTGCAATAACTTCTTCCCTAGGAGCTGCATTTTCTAAAGCTTTTACAAAAACTTTAATAGGATTTTCTTTTGCTTTTTGTTCAATTATTTTAAAAGCTTCAAAAACAATTTTATAAGCATTATTTCCTTTCCCTGTAATATGATAAGAAGTTTTAAAATGTTTTTTTGATTTATGTCCAGGACACATTATTTTATTAATTAATCTTTCAACTATGAATACTTTTGATTTATGAAATGATTTACCAGCATATCTTGCACCAGTTCTAGGAACTATTGTAGGTTCTAAAGTAATATAATTTTTTAACCCAGCTTCTTTAACTTCCAAGTCATCCATTGGCCATTTTCCAAATACTTCAATCATTTTCTTGCCTTCTCTACTTTTCCGCTCCTTAGAGCTTTTAAACTTTGATCATTAACTTTGATAACTTGCCATCTAATTCCTGACAAATCTCCTTTACTTTTACCGTGGTTTTTTCCACCAATACATTCAATTACAACTTCATCGTGCTCATCGATTAACTTTTGAGCTCCATCACCTGGCATAAATGCAGAAATTTGTTTTCCATTTTTAACTAACTGAACTCTGCAACATTTCCTCATTGCCGAGTTTGGTTGTTTTGCTTCAATTTGAACTTTTTCTAGAACAATTCCTTTTGCTTGAGATGATCCCTTTAAAGGATCCGCTTTTTTCTTCAAACCTAATGCTTTTCTAACATATAGTTTACTTTTCCACTTAGCACTAGCTCTTCTATTGCTAAGTTTTGTACCAGCATTTAATCCTCTTGCTTTCTTTGCCATTGGTTTCGAAAAATCTCAGATTGTTTATAAATCTTTTTGTTTTATATAAATAAAATTTATATATAATCACCACCATATAGTATATAATGAAGAAATATTTACTAATATTATTGGTTTTGGCCTTGGGTTGCCAAGAAGAAGTCCAAACAGTAGAAATAAATGAAATAATTCCAGAAAAAATTACAGTAATCGAAATAGAGGAACCTATAATAGAAAAAGAAATAATTCTACCAGAGTATGTAAACGTAGTTCTTAAATTAGGTAATTTTGATCAAGGATTTTTTGAACCTGAAGACGTTTATGTGAAAACAACACAAAAAGTTAAATGGATTAATAATAATCAACAAGCATTTCAAATGGCATGTTATCAAGATGGGAAAAGAATATTTCTTGGAAATAGAGAACTTCCCGGAAGATCAAATGAATTTACATTTAATCAAATAGGTGAATATTTCTGTCAAGATATTCAGAATGAAGCAAGTCATAAAGTTTTTGTTGATTAATGTTTAAGTTTAGGAACACCAATTGAAGCTTGTTGATAAAAAGCAACTCCTAACGCTTTAAATGCGTTTCCTAATTCTCTTCCAATAGAACTTTTATCTCTAGTATTAATTGATTCTATTAAACTATAAAGAATAGTATCTAATTTACCTGAAGCAACTAATTTAAAATCTTGTGAACCTACTGCCATAAACAAATTATATTTTTCTTCATGTTCACAAATTTTATATGAAATAGAATTATATTTTCTTGGAATATTTACAAAAACATCTCCTTTATCATCTTTAAGCATATTTTTTTCTTCTACCTTTAACCCTTCAACATCTAAAAAAACTCCTCTTTCTGTAGAACCAAAAGGACTCTTTCTAAGATAAGATTGTACATCTTGTATAGTTAGAGCATAACTTTGAGTTAAAGCTAATGTTCCAAAAGCAATATGTTTTACTATTTTATCTAAAGACATTACCTTGTAAAGGGCAGATTACTTATAAAATTAATCCCTGTTCAGTGAATAATAAATAAAGTGGAGAAGAAAATAGCGAGGGGTGGATTTGAATTCGGCAACAGCTTCTCCATCTGTTTCCACCGACCTGAGGGTTATGAGCCCTCCGGGAACTCCTGACTTCCCTACCTCGCTAAATACGAGGGAATACTGGACGTTTATAAAAGTTATGATTAATTCAACTAAAAAACCAATATTTAAAAACAATGAAATATAAAATTATTAAATGAAAGCAATCATATTCGATTTCGATGGAGTGATAGATGATTCTTTTGAATTCCATGTAAATAAAATAACAGAGTTTACTGGATTTAATCTATCTAAAAAAGAGTTAAGATACATTCATACAGGAAATTTCTTTGAAAAAGCTCCTAAAGAATTGCATGAAGTTAATTGGAAAGATTATAGAGATTATATTTTCAAGGAACAAACTAATCAAGTAATCAATAAAAACATAAAACAAACGTTACTAGAATTACATCATAAATTTAATCTATTTATTATTAGTTCAGGCGGAACTAAAAATATTAAAAGTTATTTGACAAATAATGAAATAAATATATTCAAAGAGGTATTAGGGTTTGAAAAAATTAAATCCAAAGAAAGAAAATTTGAATTTATTTTCAAAAAATATAGTTTAACACCAAAAGATTGTATTTTTGTTACAGACACTTTAGGAGACATAATAGAAGCTAATGATGTTAATGTAAAAACTATAGCAGTTGATTTTGGCTATCATAGTAGAACTGTATTAAGCAAAGGTAAACCTTTTGCTATAATTTCTGATTTAAATGAGATTAAAAAAATGGTGTAAAAAGGAGGAATGATTGAAATGACAGGTTATGGAATGATGGGAAATCACATGGTAGGAATAGGACTTTTATGGTTGCTTAAAATTGCAGCAGTTGCGTTTATTTTCGGAGTTGTATTTTGGTGGACTAAACAATTAGTATACAACGAAAAAAGAAAGAAATGAAATTATTTTCAAAAAGTATAGTTTAACACCAAAAAAAGGTGTTTTAATTACAGAACTTTAGGTTATATAATCTAAGCCAATGATGTTTATGTTAAAACCATAAAAAAAAGAAACCTTTTTACAATGGTTTAATTATTCTTATTTATTGCTTCTTTTATAATTTTACCAAATGGAGTATCACCCAAAGTAGTTTGAGTTTCTCTAAAAAAATATTTATTAATTGTTTTTTTATCTATAGATTTATTGGCATTACATTCTTTAATTAAATCTAAAGAAATATTATTAACAAAATGAAAATTTTCAACTCTTTTTCCTTTTTTTCTAACATATTTCACAAGATAAGAAAAATCACCATCGCCACTTATTAATATTGCAGTATCAAATTTATTTTCATATGCATCTCTCAACATATCAATAGCTAAATGAATGTCATCACCTTTTATCGTAAATGTTTCATTTCCTTCTTTTGTTGTTCTTCTTTGTCTTTTACATAAAATAATTGTTAAATGTTCAATTTTCCTTAATCTTTCAAAAAATAATTGTTGTTGTTTAAATAGTTCAGGATCTTTATTTTTTTTCAAAGAAGCATTATAATAATAAATATCAATAAGTTGATTTTTACCAATATAATCTTTTATAAATCTTTCAAAATCAAATTTGAAATCAGTATATCTTTTATTTATAGATCTTACACCGTAATGAAAATTTGCTCCATCAATAAATACAGATATTCTTGTCATTTTTAAAGAAAGTACCTACCTTTGCTAAGCAAAGATAGGGGACACTTTTGCAGTATTCTGCAAAGCAGATTCGATCCGAAGATCCAGCACTACCTGATGCTATATGTTTATTAGATTAGATTATATTTAAATATTTCCCTAAATAAGTTATAACTAATAATTAGTAACTACTTAAATTTCATTATTAAATTAATTTAATAAAAAAACACCTAATCTTCAATCTGTTCCAAATAAATCATGTGTCTTTGTACCAAAAAGAGTAGAATATTGGTGTTTTTGATTTGCATCTTGCTCATGAACAACAACATAATTATCTAATACAATCTCTAGTTTTTTTAACCCATCTTTATCTTTTCCTGCATAATTAATAATAAAAGGTTCATTTTTATCTACTACAAGCAAATCCTTTCCTTCTCTACCAATTATAACTTGCGTATCTAATTTTGATAAACCTGAATGTGCAAAGGTTCGGTAATGATCAGCTATAAAAAAAGTTCCCACTCCTACGCTCGCAAGAAGCGCTCCATAAGATAAACGATTAATTAAACTCCCCATATAAATTTAAAAAAATAGAACGTTTAAAAAGTTTTGGAATTAAAAAACGCCTAGGAAGATAAAGGTTAAGTTTATTGACTTAAATAAGCTATTTCTAAATAGATGGAATGATTTATAAATAATTATATAACAACACCAATAAATGACAAATAAAGAAATAAGTGACGAAAAATTAGCAAAAATATATCATAGAGAAATGAAAGATAGAAATTTCGTTACAGTTGGAATGATTGGTGCCGCTCATAGTATCAGAGAGGAATATGATGATGCAGAAAAGTACCTTAAAGAATCTTTAGAATTACTACCTGATAACCCACTTAGTATTCAGGACCTTGCTGAAGTTTACTTTCAAAAAGGTGATTTAGAAAAAGCAATTGAATTAACAGAAGAATTAGCACAGAGTGATCCTAAAAAAAATAGCTTCAAAGTTACATTAGGTAGATACTACGCAAAAGCAGGAAGACTAGAAGACGCTGTCAATCAATATGAACAAGTAGTTTTTGATGATTTCAATATGTCAAGCGAAGTTAAATATTCTGTAATCATTCATACAGCTTATAAAAGAAGTAACAATTTTCAAGAATTTGTAAGCGAATTTAAAAACATTAAAGCATTGGGTGATTTTGTTATAGGTGTTTTAAGAGTTGATAGAAGAGAAGAAAAGCAAGCTTTTTTTGAATTAAATAAGTTATATGAAGAGAATGGAAAATCCAACTTTCCGATACTAAAGGCATATCTAAAGCATAGCTTTTTGAGTATAATTGAAGAATTACGTTTTAAATTAAAGATATAAATTCTCACCAACATAAACTTCAAACAATAAATATATAAAACGCCAAGGGAGGAAGATAAACGTTAAGTTTATTGACTTAAATAGCCTTACTTGTTATATAACTTATACTCGTAGAAAGTATATAATTTTTTCGGTTTTGTGTGAGAAAAAAGGACAGATTTATATTAACCAAACCAATAATGTTTTTCATGAAAAAAAATTATTTTTGATATTTTTTAATATCTACCTTTAAATCATTTGGACCAAACCCAAGTGGAAGAAGTTCTGCAATAGTTGTTATAGCTATTTTATCCATTGTACTTGTTGCCATAATTATTTCTAAATCTGTACCTGAAACTTGAGAAGACTCGTATAACATTTGTCTACAAGGTCCACATGGAGCAGTAACTCTACTTGTGCTGAAATCTTTTCCTTTAGCAATTATTGCAGCTCTATAAAATTGTCTTATTTCCATAGAATTCGCTCTTACTATTGCTGATCTTTCAGCACATATTGTAGGACCAAAAGCTGCATTTTCTACATTGGATCCTGTAATTATTTGCCCATCTTGTGATAAAAGAGAAGCCCCAACTGAAAAATTAGAATATGGGTTATAAGCTTTTTCCATTGCATTTACTGCTTCATCAAGTAACCTTTTTTGTATATCTTCTAATTTTTCAAATGTTACATACTTTATATCCGCTGGCATAAAATAAGAAATAATGGAAAGCTTTTAAAGATTATTATAAAATAGTTTTAGAAAATAAAACGCCGAGGGAGGGACTTGAACCCTCGTGCCCCGAAGGACAGTAGATCTTTGTGGACCATTGTAAGTTTCTAATGAACTAAAGTTCATAGCAATCTACCGCAATGGCCAGACTATGCGACCTCGGCATAGTAAATAGGATTTCTACCTTGTTTTTAAAAGTTTCTGTAAGAAAAGCTTATAAATTAAGATAATAATAAAATCAACAATGAGATTAGTATTACTTTTATTATTAGCAACAAGTGTACAAGCGTCTTATTTTGATCTTGAAGAACTTAATGTAGACTTAGATATATCTGGAAAGTTAAACATTACTAAAAACAAACCTTACATTATAGAATACATCAATGCTAACCTTTCCTTTTTCCCAAAAGAAACTAAATTTCAAAAAGTATTTGAAAAAAAATATACTCCAAATGCAATAATAACGGACAACCTAGTTTCATTTCAATGGGAAGACCCAAAAGATAATGAAGTTTTTACTGCATATTATAAAATCAAAGTAAGTAAAAACCATGAAAAAGTTAAATCAAAAATAAAATTTCCAATTACTAATTTAGAAGAAGAGTATCAAAAATACACTGAGCCAACTAAGAACATCGAATCTAATGATCCAAACATAATTTTAAGGGCATCAAATATAGTCGAAGGTAAAGATGATCTTTTCGAGGCAGTATTCGAGATAGCTTCTTGGATTAAAACTAATATAAACTATTCTTTAGATACTTTAACTGCAAAAGCTGTACAAAAAAGTACATGGGTCTTAGAAAACAGATACGGAGTTTGTGATGAAATAACTAATTTACTTATTGCAATGTTAAGAAGTGTAGGAATTCCTGCAAGATACGTCTCAGGCTTAGCATATACTAATTATAACGAGAGAAATGATTGGGGACCTCATGCATGGGCTGAAGTTTACTTCCCAGATGTAGGGTGGATTAGCTTTGATATAACATATAGTGAATTTGGATACGTTGATCCTAGTCATATTGTATTATTATATTCATTAGATTCAGAAACAACTTCTGCATCCTATCAATGGAAAGCAAAAAATGTAAATGTAAAAGCAAATCCTATTAATTTTAACACATTTGCTAAAGAGAGTAAACCTTCAATAATAAACACAGAAATAAAACCTAAATTCGAAAAAAATAAAATTACTTTTGGTTCTTATAATTTATTGGAAATTGAATTTATCAATAAAGATAACTTTTACAAAGTTGAAGATTTTCAAATTTCTAAACCTAATGAAATAGAAATTATTGGAAATCCGTCAACTGAAATCTTACTAAAACCATTTGAAACTAAAAAAGTTCAATATATTATCAAAACTGCAAATTTAGATGAAAATTATATATACGAATTTCCTGTAGCAATAATTACAAAAGATAATAAATCTTATAAAACTTATTTTACATCGTCAAAAGAATTTGATTATTTTGAAGAAAAATTTTTCAAGATCGAAAAACAAGAAAATAAAATTAACACAGACTTAGAGGTAACTTGTAAAAGTAACGATATACATTACATTAACGAAATCGCAAAAATATCATGTAATGTGAAAAATACAGGAAATAGTTTAATTAAAAATCTTAAAATAAAAGATAAAGTAATTAATTTAGGAATAGCTCAACAAAAAGAAATAAAGTTACAAATTCCAATAGAAAACATTAACAAAAAAGATTATACAATAAAAATAAAAAGCGAAAAAATAAACAAAAATATTAATTTTAGAATAAACGTTACAGATCATCCAAAAATAAAAATTAAAAATATAACTTACCCAAAAAAAATTCAATATAAAGACGAATTTAACATTGAAATTCAATTAGATAAAATATCTTACTCAGTCCCAAAAAAAGTTAAATTAAACATCTATCAAAACAAATATAATAAAGAATTTCAACTAAATAACTTCTCATCTAACAGAAAATTTGTGTTAAAAAGTAAAGGTAATGAGTTTGACCCAGGAATAAATCAAATAAGAGTAATAATAAACTATCAAGATAACGAAATAACCAAGTCTGAAGAAAAAACATTCAATATTGAGTTAGAGAACACATCATTTATACAAAAAACAAGTATATTTTTTAGAAATTTAATGAGAATTTTTGAATAAAAAAAAGATGTCCTGAATTCAGGACAAAATTATTTTCTTTTTTTTGCTACTTTTCTTTTAGCTGGTTTTTTCTTTGCCGCTTTCTTCCTTGTTGCTTTTTTCTTAGCGGGTTTCTTTTTTGCAGCTTTCTTTTTAGTTGCTTTTTTCTTCACAGCTTTTCTTTTAGCTGGCTTTTTCTTAGCAGCTTTCTTTTTTGTCGCTTTTTTTCTTGCTGGTTTCTTTTTAGCAGCCTTCTTTTTAGTAGCCTTTTTTCTTGTAGCTTTTTTTCTTGCAGCCATAATTCTTTCACCTCTTTGTGAATATATCCATTTATGACAATACTCATTTAAATACTTTTCTATTTGTGTTACTTTTTTTTAGAGTTAAAAAAAAAGAAATCAAAAAAAGAAATCGCCGTCAACAAATAACACAAAAAACACCCAAGAATGATAAAACTTAAAAAGAATAAAGGTTTTGTAAATTGAAATGTTAGATATTAATTTGATTAGAAAAAGCCCAGAAATAGTTAAAGAAGATTTAAACAAAAGAAAAGATAAAGATAAATTAAAATGGCTTGAAGAAATCAAAAAATACGACGACGAATGGAAAAAATTAAAAATAGAAACAGAGAAACTTAGAAACAGTAGAAACACCATAAGTAGAGAAATTGCAAAACTAAAAAAAGAAAAAAAAGATATAAAACCATTTCTAAAAGAAGCTTCAGAGATTCCAAGTAAAATTGAAAAGATTGAACAAAAACAAATTAAAATAAAAGAAAAGATAGACAAATACTTAATCCACTTACCAAATATTTTACATAAAAGCGTTCCTTATGGTGAAGATGAAACTAAAAATAAAGAAGAAAAAAAGTTTAATAAAAAACCAAACCATACTTTTGAGCTTAAAAGTCACGTCGATTTAATAGAAAATTTAGATCTTGCAGATACAAAAAGAGCAGCAAAAATTAGCGGAGCTAGGTTCTGGTTTTTGAAAAAAGATTTAGCTAAACTAGAAATAGCGTTACAAAATTATGCAATAGATTTTCTTACAGAAAAAGGGTTTACATTATATCAACCTCCTTTTATGATGAATAAACAAACCTATGAAGGAGTAACTGACTTAAATGATTTTGAAGATGTCATGTATAAAATTGAAAATGAAGATTTATACTTAATTGCAACATC
This sequence comes from uncultured Methanosarcinales archaeon, assembly GCA_964589485.1. Classification (GTDB taxonomy): domain Archaea; phylum Nanobdellota; class Nanobdellia; order Woesearchaeales; family CAYSVS01; genus CAYSVS01. Next base: position 23,362 of record CAZPRK010000005.1, read on the forward strand.
AGAACATCCATTAGTGGGAATGTTTTATGACGAAATATTAAACGAAGAAGATTTACCAATTAAATTAGTAGGAGTTTCGTCATGTTTCAGAAAAGAAGCAGGAAGTCACGGGAAAGATACAAAAGGAATTTTTCGAGGGCATCAATTTAATAAAGTAGAACAAGTAATTATTTGTAAAGAAGAAGATAGTTGGAAATTACAAGAAGAATTAATTAAATTAACTGAAGAAATGTGGAAAAGTTTAGGTTTACATTTTAGAAAAGTAAACATTTGCACTGGTGATATTGGAACAGTTGCAGCAAAAAAATATGACTTAGAAGTATGGATGCCTGTCGGAAAACAATATAGAGAAGTTGTTAGTTGTAGTAATTGCACAGATTACCAAGCAAGAAGACTTAAGATAAGATATAGACATAAAGAAGGAAATAAAATAGTTCATACATTAAATAGTACAGGAATTGCAACATCAAGAGCATTAGTTGCAATTTTAGAAAACAATCAACAAAAAGATGGATCAATTAAAATTCCAAAAGTACTTCAAAAATATATGAATAAATCGGTAATAAAATGAGATCAATTTCAAGTAAAGTATATTTATTCTTTGGGCTAATTATGATAATAATTTCTTTTATTACAAATAAAATAACTAATTCTAATTCAATGAAATCTCTAATTATTATTGGTATAATAATAGTTATATTTGGTATTTTAAAATTCGCATTAGAAAAAGCTATAAATATAGGAAAAGTTAAAAAAGAATATAAACATACCCCTGAATACTATAAGAAACATCATACATATAAATATTGTAACAAATGTGGTTCTAAACTAAGAGAAAGTTTTAACTTTTGTTATAAATGTGGTGAAAGATCAGCTTAGGAGGTGTTGCCAATGACATATAAGTGCAGCCATTGTAGTAGAAGATCAGAAGAAGAAGAAGAATGCTGCGGCGAAACTATGAATAAAGAGGAAGAAGAAGAATTAGAAAACGATGATTATAATCTCTCACAATATAGTGATGAAGATGATTAAATTTCAAAAATTAAATCTTTAGCTTTTTTTTCATTAAATAAAATATCATAAACCCCATTAAGAATTGGAAGATTCAAATCAGATAAACTATAAACTATTTTTGAAGTAGTTACACCTTCTGCAATCATAGTCATTTCTCCTAAAATTTCATTTAAATCTTTCCCTTTACCTAATTCTTCACCAACATGTCTATTTCTACTATGTTGACTTGTACAAGTTACAATAATATCACCTAATCCAGATAAACCATAAAAAGTTTCATCCTTAGCTCCTAAATAAACCCCTAAAGTTTTAATTTCTTCTAAACCTTTAGTGATTACATAAGCTTTAGTGTTATCTCCTAAACCTAACCCATGAATAACGCCAATCATAATTGCTAAAATATTTTTTAATGCACTCCCTAAAGAAACACCTAAAGGATCGTCACTTACACTTAATTTCAAATCAGAATCTTGAATATAATGTTTAGCCTTAACTGCAATTTCTTTATCTTCAGATGCAATAACAGCTCCAGATAAACATGCATCTGCAACTTCTTCTGCATGCATCGGTCCTCCGATTACACAAACTTTATTTGGTAATTTTTCTTGAATAACTTTGTATAAAGGTTGTTTAGTTTCTTCACAAAAACCCTTTGAACAATTTACAATAATAACATTTTCAGGTATAAATTTTTTCACTTTATCAATAGTTTGAGAAACAACATTACTAGGCAATGCAACTAAAACTAATTCTACACCTTTTAATGAAGCTTCGATATCATTATAAAATTTAACGTTAAAGGGAACTCTTACTTTTGACAACAAATCATTGATTCTACTAAAATTAACTTTTTCTACTCTTTCTTTAGAATATTCCCATACTTTAACATCATGTTGTTTAGATAAATGTATTGCTAATGCAGTTCCGAAACTCCCACCACCTAATATAGTTACTTTCATTTACTTTAGAATTACCATATTGTTTATATTCTTTTCTACTTATTAAACCAATCGTCAAAGAAACCTTTTTTTTTCTTTTCATCGAATTCTTTAATTAAATCTTTTTGTTTTTTAGTTAACTTTTCAGGAACTTGTAAAATAACTCTAACATTTTGATCTCCTGAACCATAACCTTCTAATGAAGGCATACCTTTTCCTTTAATTCTAAATATAGTATGAGTTTGAGTTCCAGATGGAATTTTCAATTTAGTTTTTCCATTTATAGTAGGTACTTCTACTTCACTTCCCAATGCAGCTTGACCAAAAGTAATAGGAACATCAATTGAAAGATTATCACCTTCCCTAGTAAATAATTCATGATCACGAACATGAATTATAATGTATAAATTTCCTGTTGAACCACCTAACTCACCAGCTTCTCCTTCACCCATAACTCTTAACCTAGTTCCAGTATCAGCTCCCGCAGGAATATTAACATCTAATTTTCTATTATTATGAACTCTTCCTTCGCCTTCACAAAAGTCACAATATTCAGTTATTATTTTACCTTGTCCTTTACATGTTCTACAAGTTGCAGTTGTTGCAAATATTCCAAAAACTGTTCTTTTTTGTTCTCTTACTACACCTTGTCCATTACAATCTTGACAAGTTTTTACATCTGAACTAGTTTTAGCTCCAGACCCTGAACATTTATCACATTCTTCCATACGCGGAATAACTACAGTTTTTTCTACGCCACTAAATGCTTCTTCAAGTGTAATTTCTAAATCAAGTCTTAAATCACTTCCTCTAGATTGTCCACGAGATCTATTATTTCCCCCGCCAAAAAAAGTTCCAAATAAATCTTCAAAATCAAAACCACCAAAATCAAACCCTTGAAACCCAGAAGTATCAGCTGTTCCAAATTTATCAAATTGTTGTCTTTTTTGATCATCACCTAATATAGCTGCAGCTTCATTAATCTCTTTAAATTTAGCTTCAGAGCCAGCATCTTTGTTAATATCAGGATGATATTTTTTTGCCAACTTTTTGTATGCCTTTTTGATTTCATCTTTAGATGCGTCCTTTCCCACACCTAAAACTTCATAATAATCTTTAGTCATATTTTACACTTCATTTGGTTCTTTTTTAAAACTTACTAAAAAAAAAAATAAAAAAAAGTTATTTCTTTTCTTTATCAGTTACAGTTTCATCTTTCTTTTCTTCATCTACAACTTCTGCGTCAACTACTGTTTCATCTTTTTTAGAATCTTTCTTAGTTTCAGCTTCTTTTGCAGCTTGTTGATACATTTCAGTTGTGATAGCCTGAACTTTAGTATTTAACTCTTCCATTTTCTTTTTCAGAGCTTCAATATCTTTCTTTTCAGGTTCCATCAACTTCTTCAAGTCTTCAACTAAAGGTTTAACTTCATCAAGCTTTTTCTTATCAACTTTATCACCCATGTCTTTAAACATTTTTTCAGATGTAAAAATTAAAGAATCTGCTTGATTAATTACTTCTGCTTCTTCCTTCTTAGTTTTATCTTCGTCAGCGTGCGCTTCAGCATCTTTTTTCATTTTTTCAACTTCTTCGTCAGATAAATTTGTACTTGAAGTTAATGTAATTTTTTGTTCCTTGTTAGTTCCTAAATCTTTTGCACTAACATTAACAATTCCATTTGCATCAATGTCAAAAGTTACTTCAATTTGAGGCACACCTCTTGGTGCTGGCGGAATTCCCACTAAATCAAACTGTCCTAACAAATTGTTATCAACAAACATACTTCTTTCACCTTGAGCAACTCTAATTGTTACTGCTGGTTGATTATCTGCAGCTGTTGAAAAAGTTTGACTTTTCTTTGTTGGTATGGTTGTATTTTTCTCAATCAATTTAGTAAATACTCCACCCAAAGTTTCAATCCCAAGACTTAAAGGAGTTACATCAAGTAAAAGTACATCCTTAACATCTCCACCTAAAATTCCAGCTTGAATAGCGGCTCCCATTGCAACTGCTTCATCAGGATTAACACTTTTATCTCCATCTTTTCCTGAAATTTCTTTAACTAAATTCTGAACTGCAGGAATTCTTGTAGATCCTCCAACGAATATAACTTTATCAATGTCACTTGCTTTCATTTTAGCATCTTCTAAAGCTTGAATTGTTGGTTGTTTTAACTTATCTAAAATATCTCCAATAAGTTTTTCAAACTCAGCTCTTGATAAATTTACATTCAAATGTTTAGGTCCCGAAGCATCAGCTGTAATAAATGGAACATTTATTGTAGTTGATGTTTTAGTAGATAATTCTATTTTAGCTTTTTCTGCAGCTTCTTTTAACCTTTGCAAAGCCATGTTATCTTTCCTAATGTCAATTCCATTATCTTGTTTAAACTTATCAGCTAACCAATCAATAATAATTTCATCAACATCATCTCCACCTAAATGACTACTTCCTTTAGTTGATTTAACTTCAAAGACACCATCACCAAGTTCTAAAATTGATACATCAAAAGTTCCACCACCAAAATCAAAAACTAAAATGGTATGATCATTTCCTTTATCTAATCCATATGCTAAACTTGCTGCAGTTGGTTCATTAATAATCCTTTCTACATTTAAACCAGCAATTTTCCCTGCATCTTTTGTAGCTTGTCTTTGGCCATCATTAAAATAAGCAGGCACAGTAATAACTGCATCAGTTACTTTAGTTCCTAAGTAAGCTTCAGCATCAGATTTTAATTTCTGTAAAGTAATTGCTGAAATTTCTTGCGGAGTGTATTCCTTTCCATCAATTGTTACTTTAAAATCTTCACCCATATGACGTTTAATACTTCGTACAACGTGATCAGGATTAGTAATGGCTTGATTTCTAGCCACTTGACCTACTGTTCGTTCACCATCTTTAATCAATACAACACTCGGAGTTGTTCTTCCACCCTCTGCGTTAGGTATAATTGTTGGTTTACCACCTTCCATTACTGCTACAGCGGAAAAAGTGGTTCCTAAATCTATTCCTATTGTTTTTCCCATTTTTATCATTCCTCCACGAATTTTATGTTTTGTTTTTCGATTCCGTGCTCAGTTAATATTTGAGCAGCGGTTTTTTTGGTTGTTTGAGTAATATCTAACCCAAGCAAGTCCAAACCATCTTTCACCCTTTTTTCATCAGACGCTTCAATTTCCAAATACGTTGGAAGGCCTGGATAACTATCAAGTTCAAATCTTATATCTTTGAAAACATAACTTGTCCTAAATTTTTCATGAAAACTTTTTTCTTTAATTCCAATTAAATTCAAAATTTTAATCAAATTAGGATCATTTGAAAGTTTAAATTCAATTTCTTCTCTAACTTTAAATTCAGAATTTTCTGGCTTTCCCTTAAAAGTTAAAACAGTTTCATTTCCTGAGTTAACTATTCTTAATAATTCATCATTTTTTGAAATTCTACCATCATCAAAATCAAATTTTATAGACGCTAATTTCCCATCAAATACTTTTTTAGCTCCAATGGATTCTAATTTAGATATAATTTTTTCTTTATCCACGTCCAAAACTTTAATTTCAATTTCTTTCATTGCAATTCCTCCAAAGACATTACATCAGTTCCTAAATGTTTAGCACTAAACCCTGCAGTCTTTGCTTTCATAACTTCAATTAAACTATCACTTACAACCATACTTTCCTCTGGTTTAATATTAGTAGATTGAGATAATTCGCTCCAATATTCACTATGATCTTTATTGAAGTTTGAATCTTCAAAAGCCCAAATTACATCAACATAAGTTATCAAATCATTAAAAGCTAAAAAAAGTTCAACAATTTTTCTATGAGAACTTGTCACCACTACTATTTTTGTATTATTTGACTTTAAAGATTTTAATAAAGATTTAATTCCACTTTTAAAAATACTTTCAGTAATAAAACCAGGTAATATGTCATAATATAAATCCAATACATCTAATTTTAAACATAACTGGTAAGTATCTACTAACCCAAGCTTATTTTTGGGTAATTCATTAACAATATCGTTAATTTCTTTTTCAGACTTTACTTTACTTATAGCTTTAATTATTGCAGGGTATACTCTACTATAAACACTTTCATCAATCAAAGTTCCATCAAAGTCAAATATCCAATTTTCGTATTTCATTTTTCATCCACCATCTTTTTCAAATCAACTACATCAAGCGTTTTACCGCCAGCTTTTAAATATTCAGCAAATTGCCTCATACTTTCAGGATCATTCTTATTTACAAAATGATTCAATGTAAACCATAAGGATAACTTTTCACCCTTAGATGAACATGTCCCTACTTTACATTGTAAAGGTTTTACTTCATGTATGCCACACCCCATATCTTCTTTCAAAAAAACACATGGACCAAAAGGCATATTCGGATTTTTTCTATTCATTTTTGGTCTAAATAAAGTAGTATTGAATTTTTCTATTGTTTCCAAATATTTACTTTCTAATTCTTCTTCACTAATTCCCAAAAATTTTGCAATATTTTTTTTATCATCTCCAACTAAACATCCAGTTCCATATAAACAACAATGAACACATCCTGTTCTACAATCTTTTCCTAATTCCAAGACTGTTTTTATGTCAGTATTTTTATCAATCATTTTTTATTTATTTTTACTTTAGCATGCCTCAAAACTTTATCTCCCAACATAAATCCTTTTTGTAAATTTTCAAGTATTAGTTCATTTTCTTTATCATCATGTTTTTCTGTTAACAAAGCTTCATGTAAATTTGGATTAAATTGACTATTTTCAGTATCCATTGGTTTTAACCCTTCATCTTCCAAGACTTGAAAAAATTGACTATAAATTAACTCCATTCCTTTAATGAATTCTTCATTTTTATCTTTATTATTAAAAGCCAATTCAAAACTATCAAGTAAAGGTAATAATTTCAATATTAGCTCTTTATTTGCTGTTATGATCAATTCTTTTCTTTGAGTTTCAATTCTTGTTCTATAATTTTCAAATTCAGCCTGATTTCTCTTTAATAAATCAGTCATTTCAATTAATTCTTGCTCTTTACTAGGCTTTTCTTCTTTTTTTGATTTTTCCTTGCTCACTATAAATCACCTTCTGTTGACCTAAAGTCAACAATTATTACTTAGAATAAACCAAAAGTATATAAATGTTACTGATTTTACCTTTGATAAAGTGATATTTCAACACAAAATTACAATAGTTAGGTTAAAGAAACCCCATAAACAAAATGTTAATCAAGAGCTTCAATGGCTAGGAAGTAGCCTTGGTTTGTTTAATTTAAGAGATAAAGATAAAAGTTGTTTTAGATTATTCATAGAACTTTTAAAATCAGCTAAAAGAAAAGAAAGTTTAAGTTCAGATGAATTAGCATATAGATTAGATTTAACTAGAGGAACCATAGTTCACCATTTAAATAAATTAATTGAAGCAGGAATTGTAATAAGAGAAAATAATAAATATATCTTAAGAGTTGATAGTTTAACGCAATTAATAGAAGAAATCAGAAAAGATGTAAAAAGAACCATAGATGATTTAGAAAATATAGCAGCTGAAATCGATGGAACGCTAGGGATATAAAAATGCAATGCGATATGTGCGGAAAAAGCGAAGAATATACACTTTTAGCAAATGTTGAAGATGTAAAAATGAATTTATGTAAACCATGTTCTAAATTCGGTAAAGTAATTAGTCAATCAAATAAAAAACAAACATTTAAACCAAAAATAAAGTCAACTCCTGAAACAATTTTTCTAGTAGTTAATGATTTTGGTAAAAAAATAAGACAAGCAAGAGATGCCTTAAATCTAACCCAAGAAGAATTGGCTAAAAAGTTAAACGAAAAAGAAAGTTTAATTCAAAAAATAGAATCAGAACATAAGGAACCTTCAATTGGAACAGGAAGGAAGTTAGAAAAATTTTTAAGAATAAAATTAATACAAGAACACGAAGAAGTTGCAACAAGTAAAACAGAAAGTTCTAGCCAAGGAATGACCATCGGTGATATGATTAAGTTAAAGTAATCAACGCAACATTTTTAAATAACCAATTATATTAATACTCCATGAACTTAGAATATCTTAATTTAGTGTTTGGAAATAATACATTACAAGCATATTCATATGCTTTAATCGCGTTCTTTATTTCATACATAATCTTAAAATTCTTCAGATATAGCATATTAACTAGACTAGAAAAATTAGCCAAAAAAACAAATACAGAAATAGATGATGTTCTAATAAGCGCAATTAAAGGATTACATGGGTTTTTTTATTTTTTATTAAGTTTATTCATTGCAATTCAACAATTAGTTGTTCCACAAATACTTACAAAAGTTATACTTTACTTATTAAACATCCTTATTGTGTATTACATTGCAAGCGGTATAAGTTTATTCATAACTAAAACTACTAGTAAAATTGTAAAAAAGAAAGAAAAAGAAGATCAAATAGATGACATCCCAAGTATTGAATTAATAGGGAAAGCTTCAAAGGCAATACTTTGGCTTTTCGCAACAGTTTTATTATTATCCAACCTTGGTTATGATGTTTCTACTTTAATTGCAGGGTTAGGAATATCTGGAATTGCAATTGCGTTTGCTTTACAAAACATATTAAGCGACATTTTCGCATCTTTCTCTATACATTTTGATAAACCATTCCAAAAAGGAGATTACATAGTTATAGGAACAGATTCAGGAACAGTTGAAAAAATAGGAATTAAATCAACTAGAATAAAAACTTTGCAAGGTCAAGAGTTAGTTGTTTCAAATAAAGAATTAACTACAACAAGAGTTAATAATTATAAAAAAATGGAAAAAAGAAGAATTGTATTTAACATAGGAGTTACTTATGATACTTCTTCAACAAAACTAGAAAAAATACCTAATTTAGTCACAAATATTATTAAAAATCAAAAGTTAGCTGAACCAGACAGAGTTCACTTTAATAATTTTGGAGACTTTAGTTTAGGTTTTGAAATAGTATACTACATGCTAGATAGCGATTATACAGTTTATATGGACACTCAAGAAAAAATTAATTTAGATATTAAGAAAGCTTTTGAAAAAGAAAAAATCGAAATGGCTTTCCCAACTCAAACAATACATATCCAGAAATGATAAAAAAATTTGTTAAGAAAGAATTAATCAATGCCGAAAAAGGTCACGATTATAAACATGCCATAAGAGTTCTAAAATACGCACAAATAATACAAAATAAAGAAGGCGGAGATTTAAATATTATAGAAGCAGCTGCATTATTACATGACGTTGCAGATTCTAAATTTAATAATGAAGAAAAACAGGTTAAAAAGATAGAAGATATTCTAAAAGAAAATAAAAATGAAATTCTACATATTATTAAAAATATAAGTTTTAGAAAAAAATATGAAGGTAAAAAATCACTTGAATTTCAAATAGTTCAAGATGCAGACATATTAGATGCAATAGGAGCCATAGGTATTGCAAGATCATTTAATTACGGTGGATACATTAATTTACCAATACATGATAAAAAAATAAAAATAAACCCAGATTATAAACCCACTACAACTATAAATCACTTCCATGAAAAATTATTATTACTAAAAGATAAATTAAATACTGAAACTGCAAAAAAAATTGCAGAAAGTAAACATGAATTTATGCTTAAATTTTTAGAAGAGTTCCATAAAGATTGGAATGTCGAGTACTAAACTTCACAAGCTTCCTGATTCCCTTTATTACACAAATAACTTACTAGTTGTGAACTCTTCTGAAACCCATAAACTTCTTCATCAACAACCAATACAGGATATTTAACAACTCCATATTGTTGTTTTAATAACTCAATTATACCTTTTTCATTTCCATCTAAGGCAAATATAAGTACGTCTTCAGCTAGTCGTTTCTTAAGAAAATCCAAATGCAACCCTTGATCAATACATAAAGGACAATCTTCTTCAGTGTCAAAGAAATAAAGAATATTGGTATAATTAAGGCTACATAAACTTTTAATTTTTTTAGATAACAACCAATAATCTATTTGAGAAATCGTATACGCTTCTCGCAATTGTTTATAATCTTCATCACTTATTTTATTTTCCACACTATAATCTTGAATTCTTTGACTTTGTTTATTTAAATTCTTCATTTGAGCCCAAAAAACGTTTGATAATGATGAACAATCTTTATTATCGCTTAATTCTGAAGTATATCTATATTGAAGCAACATATTACTATATTCTAATTTAACTTCATTAAGTTCATCTACCATCATTTCACTTCTTTCATACTGCATTATTAAACCCATAAAAAAACCAAAAAAAAATATTAACATAGTAATAATAAACGCTGCTGCGTATCTTGTTTTTTGAATAGCTTGCCTCATCTTGTCCAATCCTCATCTTTTGAAAATACTACTTGTCGTAAAGCAACTAACCAAATAAATGCAGTTAATATGCTATAAATAAACAAATATGCAAATGCACTAGGGTACATCCATGAATGCATTTTCTCTTTATTTAATTTTATCGAAAGATATAACATAAAAATAGATAATACTAATAATGAAACCATTGCAAATACAACAAAAAAATCAAGACTCCAAAAACTAAAAGTAAATAACATCGATTTTATAATTAATATAATATTAAAATCAAACACATATAATTTATTGAAAAAATGAATTAAACTTTGAAAATTTCTAATCATTAATAGTGCAACAGCTAATAAAGTAAGAACTCCCCCTAACCCTATTAAAGGCATATGAATCAATCCAAAATCACCATACTCTTTATTGAATAACAATTTCTTTCTATAATCTAAAAAATTCAAAAAAGTCCCCCTATACCACCTAATTCTTTGTTTGTAATATTTTTTCAAAGTATCGGGAGATTTAGTATAAATTATAGCATCTAAACTTTGTTTTAATACATAGTTCTTAGATTGTAATCGTAATGCAATTTCCATATCTTCAGTGTAATGCCCTTTATGAAACCCTCCTTCTTTCTTAAGAATACTTGTTTTATATACAGTAAAAGGTCCAGGTGCAACGTGAATACAATCTCGTCCTTCCATTAAAGCTTTTAAAAAAATAGAAGTCATATATTCTATATGTTGAATTCTTAAAATTAAATTTTTAGGTTTAAAAACTTTCATTATAGGCATGGAAGCAGCTACATTTTCTGAAGTAAATTCTCTTAAAAGTTGTTTTAATGAATCTTTTGTAACAAAACTATCTGCATCTAAACAAGCAAAATATTTAGAATTAGTTCTATTTAATGCGTTATTTAAAGCTGTAAACTTCCCTTGATTTTCTTGATTTAAAACAATAATAGGATAATTTTTTTCTAATTTTTTTAATATTTCTGTTGAGTTATCTGTACTCCCATCATTTACACAATATACTTTTAATTTATCTTTAGGATAATCTAAATCAAATATTGATTTAATTGTACCTTCAATTGTATTTTGTTCATTATAAATTGGAATTGCAATTGAAACTTCAGGGAATTCCTTCAAATCTAATAATTTTTTCTGTTTATTTTCTAATAATCCCAAAAACCAAAAAATTGTATAATAGAAAAATATAAGGTATACTCCCCACAATACAATTTTTATAAACATCGATATAATATCCATTAATTATCCCTTTTTATTTTCCAAATCTGCATACCATCATCATAAACTTTTTCAAAAGTTTCATTATTCCTTAAAAGAAACAATAATCCTGAATCTTTTTTCTTCCAAAGCGAAGATTTCATGTTTTCATCAATAAAAACATATGTGAAATTTAAGTCATTTGCAAGAGATTTTGCATTTTTTAAATTTCTAGTATGAAAGAACTCATTAGAGTTTTTAAGCTTTTTCAAATAATAAGGTGAAATGTAACCATCCAGTACAACTTTTCTGTCTGAGAAATATTGAATCCAAAAACCATTTTCAGGCGATGAAAGAATAATATCATTTTCATCCACATTATTTTTTAACCAAAAAGAGCCATTAATAATTTCATCAGAAGGACTAACTGAATTAATAAACATAGAAGAAAATAAAATACCAAATATAGTTGCCAAAATTGAAAATTTTTTCAAATCTTTTAATTCCCAATTTGAATGAAATAAGTTATATAACCCAAGTCCTCCAAAGTATGCAACCAATAAATTAGCAAAAAGTAAAGTATCATTTCCAATTAAAAAAGCTAAAGAAGATAATAAAAGTAAATATAATAACAATAGTTTAGATTTATTACTAAAACTCAAATAATAAAGTACCAACAGTAAAGTAAAAACACTAAACCCAAAAAAAGAACCAAAGTCATGAATTAAGCTTATATTTAAAAAAAATAATCCAGATGAAATTCCATGGCTAAAATAAAAATTTGCATGATAAAATAAAGATAATAAGAACAATAAAAATATAAAAAAATAGTTTTTATTTTTTAAGTTCCTATAATATAATAATAAAAACATAAAAAGCACTAAAGTATTAATAATAGGGAAAAAAGGAATTAACAGAAGAAAATAACTTTTTTTAGTATCTAAATAATATAGTCCAAATAACATAATAATTAAAGCTAAAACACTTGCATTTGTTACAAATAAAGATTTAATAAATATTGGAGATAACACAAATACACTCAAAATAAAAGGCATAGTATCTTTATCTAATTTTTTAAGCCATAAAAAAACCATTAAAGCTAAACCTATACTCAAAATTAAAGGTAATACTTTAATTGCCAAAACATCTCCTAAAATGATAACAAACCATCCTAATACAAAATGATAAGGGTTAGGTTTAATTGTTCTATCAGAAATATCATCATAAAAGTCACCAGTTACTACTTGTTTTGAAATTCTTAAATCATAATAGTTTTCTGTACCCATAGAGTAAATATTAGTAGATAAAACAAAAATTATCAATATTAACAAATAAATTCCCAATCCATACATTACTTTTTTATTTATTTTGATCCACCAATTTTACATTTTACTTTTAAAATATTTGGAGATTGTATTTCAAAACAACTTTCATCATATGAAGATATATTCTTACCAGATAATAAAATATAATCTACATCATATTTTTCAAGTAATTTTATTGAATCTGTCATATATGGAGTTACAAAAATTTTATTTACTTCAATGAAATATTGATTAGGGTTTTTAATATAATAAAAATCAAGATCAAAAACATTTTTTCTTTCTGCAACTTGATTAATCATAAAACCATTTTCTGCATTTGATAAAATAATACTATTTTCAGGCGTATTTTCCTTAATCCAATGTAAATCATCTAAAAGTTTATCTGAAGGGTATTCAATATTGAGTGCGTAAACAAATGAAGAAAGTAATGAACTTACAAAAATTAAACAAAATAAAACAAATATAAAATATTTACTTAAATGTGAAACTTTTGTTTTTTGAAAATAATATAAAGCTCCATTTACAAATACACCAAATAAAATAGTTAAACATAAACCTAATAAAGATAAACCTAAACTAAGTTCTATTAATTTTAACCATAATAACAACAAAACTACTAAAGTTAAACTTATTATAAAATAAACTTCTTTTGTTTCTTTTTTAAATATTTGCCAATACATAATAAAAATTCCAAATAAAAATGGAAATAATCCTATTTGAAATATACCTGATAAAATATTAAAGTTTGAAAAGTATTGAAAGAGTATAGTTTGAGGAACATTTGCCCAAATTAAAGAATATCCTATATTTGAAATTAATTTTTGATATAATATTAAATTTAACCACATGGAAATAAAAGTTGTAAATACAATAATTTCATTTGAGGATTTTAATTCTTTTATTCCTGCGCTTTTTAATAATGCCAAATAAATTAATAATCCAAAAACTAAAATTAGTACAACAGAAGACGTAAAGGTTAAAATTAATAAAGTAATTAAATAGTAATTCAAATATTTCTTATTATCTAAAAAATATGCAACACACAAAAATAATAATGGAAGGGCTAGACTAAATGGTGAAATAGTATTTATTGTATTTACAAAAAACACAGGAATAAAAGCTGAAGTAAATGCAGAAAATAAAGATGCAACATTGTTTTTAGTTAATTGATAGACAATGTAATATATAACAAACACTATTGAAGACGCAAATAAACTAGGTAATATTTTTACAACAAATTCTATAGGTAAAAATTTAGAAAATAATGCAAGTATATAATAAAATAAAGGCAAATAAAAAGATTTACTTCCACCATAACTTAATGGATTATCCATCAACATTTTTCCTGTTTCTGCAGTATATTCAACTCTTTCCAAATGTAAATACGCATCATGTACAAAAGTTGGAGATTGAAATGAAAAATAAATTCTCATTATAAGACTGACTAAGAATATAACATACAAAGTCTTATTTTTCCATAACATTTAGAGTTAACTTATCTCAGTATTTAAAAGAATATCGCAAACCTTTTTAAATAATTCACATTATCAAAAATTATGAGTAATTTAATAAGTTCTGGTTCTGAAGTGCTTGATTTCATACTTGGAGGAGGGCTAGAAAAAGATGTTGTAACTACCATCTACGGCCCTAGTGGAAGCGGAAAAACTAATCTATGTATTGTTGCAATTGCAAATGTTGCAAAAGATGATAAAAAAGTATTATTTCTAGATACAGAAGGTGGATTTTCAGTTGAAAGAATAAAACAAATAGATGACAATTATGAAAATATTTTAAAAAATGTAATTTTTTTTAAACCAACTTCGTTCAGTGAACAAAAAGATGCTTTTGAAAAATTAAAAGAAATTGTTGATGAAAAAATTGGTTTAATAGTAATAGATAGTATTGCTATGTTATACAGGTTAGAAATTGGAAAAAGTGATGATATTTATAATATTAATAGAGAATTAGGACAACAAATTTCTTATTTAACTGAAATTGCAAGAAAAAAAAACATTCCAGTATTATTAACAAATCAAGTTTATTCTAATTTTGATGATAAAACTAGACTTAACATGGTTGGTGGAGATATTCTAAAATATGGAAGTAAATGTTTAATCGAATTAACTTTAGATGAAGTTACAAGAAAAAGAAAAGCAGTATTAAAAAAACATAGATTTCTTCCAGAAAATATCGAAATGGAATTTAAAATTGAAGAAAAAGGAGTTTTTCAAATTACTCCTCAGTAAAATCTTCAACAGTAAAATCAGGTTCTTTGTCAAGCAAACCTTTATTTTTTAGATATTCTTTAGCTAGAATGTAAAACAATAATCCTAAACTTTTTTTTCCTTTATTATTACAAGGCATAACTAAATCAATATTATTTGCTTGATTATTTGTATCGCATAAAGCTAATACTGGAATTCCAATTTTAATTGCATCTTTAATTGCATTTCTGTCAGGCCAAGAATCTGTAACCAATAAAACTTTTGCTTCTTTATATAATTCCAAAGAAGGGTTAGTTAGTATTCCAGGCGGATAACGACCAGCAAAATATTGAGCTCCAATAACTTTTCCAAAATTTCTTACAGATTTCCAACCATTTTCTCTTCTACTAACAACCAATATATCCTTTGGCTCAAATTGTGATAAGAAATTTGCAGCTAATTTTAACCTTTCATCTATTTTCTGTAAATTTAAAACACTTAATCCATCTGGTCTTGTTTTATATATAAATTGAGACATATATTTTGTCTTAAATTTTGTTCCAATATGTATTCCAGTTTTTAGGTATACATCTGTTGCTACTAAAAAATTTTTATTTTCTGTCATTTTATTTCTCCTCTGTGATTTTTCTTGCCTCACACAGATATTCGATTAACTCATAGTCGAGTAAATCACTTGGCTATACTTTTTAAAAAAAAGAACTTTATTTATAAAACTATTGGTTAAATTTATATTCATTTAGTTCATTCTAATTATATGACTCTACCAACTATAGCATTTATGTTAGATTTTGATGATACATTAAGTTCTGTATATCAACAAGAACCTTTATTTCAAGATAATTTTGATAAAATTAAAAGTTTATATGATGAACTTGGAATTAAATTTAATACTCCGCTTGATTATTTTAACAGAACAGAAAGTTTAGGGCTAAATAGAGGCGTTGGATTTTTAACAACAATGATTTGGGACGCTGCTGAAGGTAAACCACTTGAAGGCTTAACATTAGAAAGATTAACAGAATCAGGAAAACGTATTACTCCAGCTACAGGAATTCCTGACTTTTTTCCAAATATAAAACAAGAATTTAATGGAAAAGCTAATATTGAATTTTATATTGTATCTGTAGGAATAAGCCATATAATTGAAGGTTTTTTAACAGAACATAATTTAACTGGAATTATTTCTGGTGTTGCAGGAGCTGAATTTACAATTAATAATGAAGGCGTTATTAACGGAATTAAAAAAGCAGTAACTCCATTTGAAAAAAATGCACCTATAATTGAATTTGCAAAAGGTGGTGAAAAAACTTTAGATAAATTAATGAATAAAGAAGATTATGCATTGGAGTATAACAAAATAATAGCAATAGGAGATGGGTTTAGCGATATTGCAATGTTATCTCAAACAAAGAAAAAAGGAGGAACTGCCGTATGCGTTTACAAACCTGAAGATTTAAAAGCATTTTCCAGAGCTAAACAACTACTTCCAAGAATAAACTATTTATTACCAAGAGATTATAGTTCAAGAAGTCAAACTTATGAATTACTTTGTGAAGCTGTTCAAAGAAAAATTGATGCTGTTTGTAATTATGACCCAGAAGTTTTACATAAATTTGGAAAAAGTGAATTAAAAAATGAAGGGTTAAGAAATGTAACACTAAACCACATTGATAATTGTGGTGAGTGTCCAACTTACTTTACAAAAACAATAGTAACTCCAAATGGAGTTGTAGAAATTAAAAAATCAGAATTTAAATAAAAAAAATTTAATTTTCTTTCTTCTCTTCAGTATCATCTGAACTAGTTTCTTCAGCAGCTTCTTCACTTGAATCAGCATCATCTGAACTAGTTTCTTCAGCAGCTTCTTCACTTGAATCAGTATCATCTGAACTAGTTTCTTCAGTAGCATCTTCTTGTTCAATAGAATCAGTATTAAATTCTTCTTTCTCTTCATCATCTAACAATTCACTACCGAAATCATCACTGTCTTCGTGTGTTTCTTCTACATGATCTACTTGAGGTACTTCTTGAGTATTTTCACTTTCTGAACTTTCTACTGGAGCTTGAGCTTGACCAACTACTTCGCCAAATCCCAAATTTTTGAATACTTTAGTAATTTTAACTCTAACTTCATCTCCTGTGTTAGTATTTGGAACAAAGATAACAAAGCCTTTTACTTTTGCAACTCCATCTCCTTTTTCACCAACAGATTCGATTTTAACATCTGCTTCTTCTCCAACTTGAACTGGAGCTAAATTTTGTTTTGGTTTTCCATAATTTCCGTACATAAAACAATTCACCTTTTAATCTATTTTTGCGCCTCTTAAGCACATAAAATCATGTATTGAAAAGTACTATTTAAATCTATTGCTTAGAAATATTTAAATAATATCGAACATTAAGTTGTAAAAATATGAAACAAGTAATACTTATCAGGGAAGACCTTAAATTACCAAAAGGTAAGATGGCAGCGCAATCGGCTCACGCTGCTGTAGAAGCAGTACTCAAAGGAGATAAAAAAATAATTAAAAAATGGCATCAAGAAGGTCAAAAAAAAGTAGTATTAAAAGTAAAAAGCAAAGAAGAATTATTCAAATTATGTCAAGAAGCTAAAGACAACGGAATTATTACTAGCGTAATTACAGATGCAGGAAAAACAGTTGTAGCTCCTGGAACAACTACTTGTGGAGCTATTGGCCCAGATGAAGATAAAAATATTGATTCAATAACTAATAAACTAAAAATGATGTAAAATGAAAATCAAAAAATATAAGAAACATATAACAATTATTTTAATATTAGTTTTTATATCATTAATAGTTAATTTAGCTTTAATCAAAGATCTTATCATATTTATTATATTATGTGGTATTTTATATCTTTTTTTCTTCACAGAAGGCTTCGGACATGGCAACGATTAAACAAAACTTTTAAAAACAAAATACATTTTTAGATATAAATGGAAGACGAAAATAAGTTAATTAAAGAAAGAAAAGACAAATTAGCTAGAATTAGAGAATTAAACATAGATCCTTATCCATATAACTTTGATGTTAAACATAAGTCTTCAGAATTATTGGAAAAATTTGATAAATTAAAGCCAGAAGAACATTCTAAATCAAAAGCAATTATAGCTGGAAGAATTATGCAAGTTAGAAAAATGGGAAAAGCTGCTTTTGCTCACATCCAAGATGATACTGGAAAAATTCAAATTTATTTTAGAAAAGATGATTTAGGAGAAAAATTTGCTTTATTTAAATTACTAGATATAGGAGATATAATTGGTGTTGAAGGTTCAATATTTAAAACTAAAACTGGAGAAGTAACAATTTATGCTAAAGGCTTACAAATTCTATGTAAATCATTAAGACCTTTCCCAGAAAAATACCATGGATTAAAAGATGAAGAAATAAGATATAGAAAAAGGTATTTAGATTTAACCATGAATCCAGAAATTAAAGAAATATTCAAAAAAAAATCAAAAATAATCTCAAAAATAAGACAATTTTTAGATAATAAAGAATTCGTTGAAGTTCAAACTCCAATTTTACAAACTCAATACGGAGGAGCAAATGCAAGACCTTTTGTTACACATATAAATGCATGGGATATGAAAATGTATTTAAAAATTGCACCAGAGTTATATTTGAAAAAATTACTTATTGGTGGAATGGAAAAAGTCTATGATTTAAATTATAGTTTTAGAAATGAAGGAAGTGATAAAACACATAATCCTGAATTTTTAATGGTAGAATATTATTGGGCATATGCAGACAGAGAAAAAATAATAGAAATGACTGAAGAACTTTGGGAATGGGTTGCAAAAGAAGTTAATGGAAGTACTAAAATTAAAATTAATGGAAATACTATAGACTTCAAAAGACCTTGGAAAAGATTTACAATGAAAGAAGCTTTAGTTAAACATGCAAAAATTAATATAGATAAATTAAATGATAAAGAAATTCAAGATATAATGAGAGGATATAATGTTGAATACGAAGGTGATTTTGACAGAAATGTTGCAATGACACTTCTATTTGAAGAATTAGTTGAAGATAAATTAATACAACCAACTCACATATTAGACCATCCTTCTATAACTACACCATTATGCAAAAAAACAAAATATGATGATGATTTAGTTGAAAGAACTGAATTTTATGTTAATGGATGGGAATGTGGAAATGGGTATAGTGAATTAAACGACCCAGTAAAACAAAGAGAATTGTTTCAAGCTCAAGTAGAAAAAGGAAGAGGCGGAGATGAAGAAGCTCATCCTATGGATGAAGAATTTATTGAAGCCATGGAATATGGTATGCCTCCTGCCGGCGGACTTGGATTTGGCATAGATAGGATGTGTATATTATTTACTGAAGTTTACAGTATAAGAGATATTATACTTTTTCCGACAATGAAACCTAAAGAGGAAAACAAAAATGACTAAAAACATAGTAGGATTATCAGAAAAAATTGAAATAACTGGACAAAACAGTAAAAAAAAAGTAAATGCAAAAGTTGATACTGGCGCAACAATAGGGTCAATAGATGTTAAACTTGCATCTGAATTAAAATTAGGACCAGTTATTAATATTAAAAAAGTTAAACAAGCTCATGGGAACTCAAACAGAGCAATAATTGAAGCAGAAATAACTTTTGCAGGACAAACTTTTACTAGCCAATTTACATTAGCAGACAGAAGTCATATGAAGTTTCCGGTATTATTAGGTCAAAATCAACTTAAATCAGTTTTAATTGATCCAGAAAAGAGTTTATAAATATGAAAGCAGCAATAATTAGTTTAGGAAGTAAAAGTTCTCAATGGACTGCAGAAGAAATGAGAAAATATTTCAAAGTTGTAGATGACATTAATTTAAAAGATGTAGAAGTTACATTAGGAGATGAAAGAGTTGAATTATTATACAATGGTCAACCGTTTGAAAATTATGATTGTGTTTATATCAAAGGATCATTTAGATATGCACCTTTACTACAATCAATAGCTACAATATTATCCTCAAAAGGAATATATACACCTTTAGAACCTAGATCTTTTACAATAGCTCATGATAAGTTATTAACACAATTAGAATTACAAAGAAATAAAATTCCAATGCCTATTACTTACATTACTCCAACACCAGATGCAGCAAAAGAGATTTTAGAAAAAATTAATTATCCTATTATCATGAAATTTCCACATGGAACTCAAGGAAAAGGTGTCATGGTTGCTGATTCATTACAAAGTGCAAAAACAATGATGGATGCATTAGTTGCATTAAAACAACCTTTCTTAATTCAAGAATTTGTAGACACCGAAGGAACAGACATTAGAGCAATTGTAATAGGTGACCAAGTAGTAACAAGCATGAAAAGAGTAGCTGAAAAAGGCGAAGCTAGAGCAAACTTACATGCAGGCGGCAAAGGTATGTCTTGCGAATTAGATTCATTTACAAAAAAAATTGCAGTTCAAGCTGCAAAATCATTAGGAGCAAACATTTGCGGTGTTGATATTTTAGAAAGTACTAAAGGACCTGTAGTTATTGAAATAAATGCAAGTCCAGGATTACAAGGAATTACAGAAATAACAAAAGTAAACGTAGCACAAAAAATTGCAAAATATCTTTACGAAGAAGCTAAAAAGAAACATGAACATAAAAAGAGTCAAACCAGTAAAGAATTAATTGAACAATTAGATAGTTCAGTTCAACAAAATATAATATCCAGTTTACAATTTAGAGCAAAAAGAATATTACTTCCAGAAGTAATTACTAAAATGACTAAATTTAAAGAAGATACAGAATACGTCATTGCTGCAAAGAAAGGTAAACTTGAAATAAAAGAATTTAAGTTGTAATTCCTAATTTTTTAATTTTTCTTAATAAAGTTTCATATCTTAACTTAATAGCTTTAGATGTTTTAGAAATATTAAACTTATTTTCATTTAAAGCTTTCTTAAAATATTCTTTTTCAAACAATTCTTCAGCAAGAGATAAAGTAATTTCATTATTTACAAGTTCTTTTGCTATATTCTCACTTATACGTTCAACATTATTATAAACATTTTGTAACTTTTTTGGATGTAAAATTGACTTATAACTATCTAATACATTTCGCAATACATTATCAACCATTTCTTGTTTATAATAAGTAGGCGTTAACATAGAAGATCTTAAATTTGCTACATCTATATCTAAATCTTTAATTAGTCTATGAATTGATCTCCTATTTACATCTAAAATATCAGCAACTTTAGAAATATTACAATAATGAGTTTGTATTACTTTTGAAATAAATTCTCGCTTAAATAATTTTTTTGCTTGCTTAAAAGGCAAACTAGTATTTATTGAAAAATTAATTAAAGGACTATTACCTATTTTATCTGAAATATCTTCATTTATTTTATCAATTTTAACTCCTAAGTAATGTTCTAATTCTTTATCAATAATAAAACCAACTTTATCTTTCATCACCTTTTCTAAGTTATCATTCATTTAACAAAATATAATTCTACTATTTATAAAAATTGCTAAATTACTTTTTTAGATATACACTACTTAAGAATACTTACAAAAGTTTAATATATCCTAGAAAAACAATTACTATTATGGAGTTTAAGATAAAACAAAGACCAAACCCTAACAGTAGAAAATTCAATCCAAATGACTTAACAATTGTTAGAAATTTTTCATCTGAACTTGTAAAAGAATTTGGTAATTTCATAAAATGTACAGTTATTTTTGGTAGTGCAATAAAAGGGGTAAGAAAATCTACAGGGGATATTGATATTTTAGTTGTTGTTGATGACATTACAATTAGAATGACTCCAGAAGTAGTTGAAGCATATAGAATTATTACTGAAAAACTGATTAATAAAGTTTCAACAAAATTACATGTAGTAAGTCTAAAATTCACAGCATTTTGGGATTATGTGAGAAATGGAGATCCAATAATAATGAATATTTTAAGACATGGAGCTCCAATAATAGATCAAAATTTCTTTACTCCAATTCAATATTTATTACAACAAGGAAGAATAAGACCTTCTATGGAAGCAGTATACTCATATTACGAGAGAAGTCCACGAACACTATATAATTCAAGATGGCATGTAATACAAGCAACATTAGACTTATATTGGGCAGTAGTAGACTCAGCGCATGCAGCATTAATGAAAATGGAAGTTACACCTCCTGCTCCTGCAGAAATAGGCGACTTATTAGAGAAAGAATTATTACCAAGAAAATTAGTTAGTAAAAAAGAAGTTATAACAGTACGAAAATTCTATAACTTAATGAAAATGATTACACATAGAGAAGTACGACACATTGAAGGTAGGGAATATGATAATTATTATCAAGAAGCTGAAGAATTTGTTAAAATAATGGAAAAAATCGTAAAAGGAAATGAAGGAAGATTAATCTAATTCTTCAAAACTTAATTCTCTATTTTGAAGCATTTTAACTAACTTACCTCTACTATTTAAATCACAATATAAAAATTCAGCAGATTCATTTAAATTATCAAGATATTCAGTTATTGAATTAAAACGAATATTTAACCCTTCATATTGACGAAAAACATTTTCACAACACATTATTACAGATCTATTTACACCACCTGCAAAATTCCTAATTAATTCATCATGACATTCTTTTAAAGGACGAAGAATTATTTTAGGTTTATCCATAAATAAATATAATAAATAAAAGATTTATATAATTTATGTATTTACGAAAAAATATGACATTTGTTAACGATAAGAAAACATACCTTGAAAAAATAGATAAATCACAAAAAGGAAGTATTGATAAAAAAATATTAAATTTAATTAACAAAATAAATGATAATTGTAATTATTATACAACAAGTAGTTGTGCAGGAAGAATAGTTTTACTTGCACAAAATTATGGAGAAAGAAAAAATCAAGTTGAATGGTTATTAAAAACACACAATAAAACTAATCTAGAAGAAATTAAAGAAGGTCTAAGTAAACTTAAAGATAAAGACGTATGGTTAAAACAAGAATCAGCCATAATACACATTTCATGTAATACTTTAGATAATGCAATTTCTTTACTAAATATTTTCAAAAATAATGGTTTCAAGAGAAGTGGAATTACTTCAATAAAAAATAAAATCATACTTGAAATAATGTCAACTGAACATATGGATTGTATTGTAGCTAAAAAAGGTAATCAAATATGCGATGACGTATATTTAGGGTTAGCTATATCTGAAGCAAATAATAAATTAGAAATAACTCAGTCTAAACTTAAAAAAATAGAAAAAAAATTAAATTAAAATTTCTCTATGTTTAACCTTTCTATAGCCATCAACATAATAAACAACTTTAGCAACGTAATATCCACTTTCATAGTCTGAAGATACGAAATTAAAATCCACTTTGTGATTGTTGTCTAAATTTCTTACTTTCTTAGCACTTCTTAATTCCAAGTCAGGTATGAATATTGAAACTTTTGATCTCTTAATCTCTTTTCCGTCATTATCTAAAACTAGACTAATTCCAATATTTTGATCTTCTTGACCCATTCTTAGACTTTTAAAAGTAACATCAAAAGCATTAGCTACTTGAAACATTAAAATAAAAGTAAATAAAAATAAAAATATTTTTTTAATTCTAAACACCTCGCTTAAAATCACTTTTTAGAAAGTGATATTAATAAATATGCAATTCCTGCAATAGCTAAAACGTTCAATAAAATCATTAAACTCAAATATAAAGTACTTGAACTTAAAGATTCATCTTGTTCACTTTGAACAGTTGAAGCAAACACTTGCCCTGAAGTAGGCGGCTGAATCACATTAGCATTATTTGAACCTTGAACAACTACATTTGAATTACTTGAACTTGTAGTACCTTCATCATCCAAATTACATGCTTTAACAGTTAAACTAACTCTTCCTGATCTTGATGGAATTGTTCTACTGTAATAAGTATTAATTTCAATCGGATAAGTTCCAGGTCTTATACTATCAGGCAAATCCACAGAGATAGATTTTCTAAAGTTCCCATCATCTTTTGAACTTCCATCTAATGAAATTCCTTCTTGTTTAAAGTTAATTCCTAAAGCACTTGACTTCACTTCTACTTTAACTTCATCTTGATCATCTTCACCAGTATTTGTAACTAACAAATCTAAATCTGTTGACCTTACACATTGAAGTACATCTGAAGTTAATTCAGCTCTTGTAATTGAAACTTCATCTGATTTTTTATCGATTTCTAATTTAACAGTTTCGGAAGCATAATGATTTCCACCATTTTCGTCTTTTCCTTCAGCTTCAATTAATACATTAAACTTAGTATCAGGTTCAACGTAATAAGGAATGAAAAATTTAAAAACTTCTTCTTCGGAATCACCATCTTTCAAATCAAATTCTTGACTAGTTTCATCCAAATCATCACTATCATCAATATTTTCAATAGTAACTGTTATTTCAATATCTTTAATTTTAATATCTTCACTAAAAGCATTTCTTACTTTTACTTTAAAATCTACAGTTTCACCTGCATCAATTCCATCTAAAACTTCTCCAGAACTTAATGTTTCTGAATCACCTTTAATTCTTTCAATGTCTAGCTTATTTTCAGCTTGCATGAAAAAACCAGTAACAGTTTTAGTTTCACCGGAGCTAACTATAGTAATATCCCCAATATCTGTTTTCTTAGATGTAAAAGACTTTGGAACAAATCCTTTGACATAAATATCTCTAGTTGCTCCTTTAGCTAAAGTGAATTTGTCTGCAACATTTGCAGAAAAATCAATTTTACTTTTAAAGTTGTTATCATCTAAAGAGAAAGTAACATTATATGCTGAAGATGCTGTACTTTCTATAACAAAATTAGATAAACTAAAATCTCCATTGTTTGTTAAAGTAAATTTAGTTGAAGTAGTTGTAGTATTTCTATTTTGACTTGTTCCACCTAACAAAACTTCACTATCTACAGTTAAAGTTGATTGCGAAGGTCTTACTTTTAGGTTTAATTCGCCAGTTTTATTTGTTCCATGATATTTTACTAAAACACTTGCTTTATACTGTTCTTCTAAAAAGTTAGTATCAGGCAAAGATACAGTATAACTTTTAGTATATTGAGCTCCATCAGCAATACTAATTCCTTGAGTTATTTTATCAGTAACAGTAATATTTCTAGATGTTCCCACAAAGTCACCTAAAGTAACTTCTACATTAGTTAAAGGCATATTTCCTGATTCAGTTAATACTAAATCAAATGTTGCTGTTCTTTGTGATGCATCTGTATACATAACTAATTCAGGTAAAACAGGATTTTGTGAAATAGTTAAATCAGGGTTTTGTGCTTGTGATGTTATTTTTACATTCTGTGAAGCAGTTCCACCATTTCCATCATTTGCAGTAACATTACAAGTTGAATCTCCAACAAAACTTAAAGCAGGTGTATATTGTAATACATCTCCATTAATTGAACATGAAACTCTACTTGCATTTGCACTAACTACACTATAAGATAATGAATTACCATCATCATCGCTTCCATAAGCACTTAAATTAACACTTCCCATAAAATTCGCAGTTGCTGATTGATCAGGAATTGCTTGTAAAGTAGGGTTTCTGTTAACATCATTTACAGTTAAAGTAAAAGTTTGTGAGCTTGTTGAATTACCATCAGCTGCAGTAACATTTACTGTATGTGTACCTGAATTTTCATATCCAGGTGCAATATTCATAGTTGCTTGACTATTATTTATAGAAGCAAATGTAATAAAACTTAAATTACTTGTAACACTGATTGCACCATTATCTGGGGCAGTATAAGTAACATTTATTGATAAAATTGAATTTTCGTCTACTGTTTGAGCTCCAATTGGACTTAAAACAGGACTTGCTAATGCAGCATTAATTACTACTAAAAACATAACCATAATGAAAGCGCTTTTTTTGTACATTTTATAAATCACCTTTAATTTCATGAAATTGTTACTCGTTAGTAAGTATATCTTTTTAAAGCTTACTATTTTTACCTATTACGCGAGTAAAACACCCCTTTGTTTCTAGCGAGTAGTTGCAATCATATATAAATCTTTCTTACTTTTTACTTTGCATGATATACCCACCCCAAGAGGATTCTTATTTGATTAAAGAGAAGATTAAAGAAAATATTTTACCTAATGATTCAGTTCTAGATATGGGTACAGGATCAGGCATACTTGCATTAGAAGCAACTAAATATGCAAAAAAAGTTACTGCTTGCGATATTAATGATAAAGTTATTAATCAACTTAAAAAAATCAAAGTAGTCAAATCAAATCTATTTTCTAATATTAAAACAAAATTTGACCTAATTATATTTAACCCACCTTATTTGCCTTTAGATAAAAATGAACCCAAACAAAGCCAATTGGCAACAACTGGCGGAAAAAAAGGGCATGAAACGATTGAAAGATTCATAAATCAAGCAGATAATTACTTAAAAAAAAATGGAAGAATACTATTATTGTTTTCTTCATTAACAAACAAAAATAAAATAGATGAAATCATACAAAATAACCTTTTTGATACAAAATTAGTAGCTTCCACAAACTTATTTTTTGAAGAACTTTACGTATATTTAATCACAAGAAGTGATTTTTTAAAAGAACTAAAAGACAGAAAAATATCAAATATAAAATTATTCACAAAAGGTCACAGAGGAAAAATATATACAGGTAAATTTAAAAACAAAAAAATAGCAATCAAAAAACAAAGAAATGACATTAAAACAAATACAATTGAAAATGAAATTAATTTTTTGAAAAAATTAAATAAAATAAAAATTGGACCTAAATTATTATTTAATTCTAAAAGTTATTTTGGATATAATTTTATTTATGGTAAATTTATTGAACAGTATTTTGAAAAAGAAAATAAAAAAAAGATACTAAAAGTAATAAACAATATTATAGATAAATGTTTTATTTTAGATAAATTATTAATTAATAAAGAAGAAATGCATAATCCTTTCAAACATATAATAATCAATAAAAATATTAAATTAATTGATTTTGAAAGATGTAGTTATACCAATAAACCAAAAAACGTTACACAATTCTGTCAATATTTATGTAAATTTAAAAAAATTCTTGAAAATAAAAAAATAAGGTTTAACATAGAAAATGTAAGAAAAGCAGCAAAGGCATATAAAGAAAATATTAATAAAGATAATTTAGGAAAAATAAAATGGCATTTTGGGATATAGTAAATAAAATCATATACAAAGCTGATTTAATAATTGAAGTTTTAGACGCACGATTTTGCGATATGTCTAGAAATTCTGAGATTGAAAATAAAGTATTAAGTAAAAAGAAATTATTATTTGTTGTTAATAAAGTTGACTTAATAAAAAAAGAAGAAGCTGAAAAAATTAAAAAGTCATTGGAAAAAATTGCCCCTTGTGTTTTTATTTCTGCAAAAAAACATTTAGGAACTACATTTTTAAGAAAAAAAATAATGCAACTCTCTAAAGGCAATGAAGTTAAAGTTGGAGTTATAGGTTATCCTAACACAGGAAAAAGTAGTTTAATTAATGCATTAAAAGGAAACGAAGCTGCAAAAACAAGTTCACAATCAGGTTATACCAAGAAGGAACAAAATGTTAGAGTTTCAAAGAAAATAGTTTTAATTGATACACCTGGTGTGTATAGTTATGATAAAAAAGAACCAGAGGAATTATTTATATTCGGTGCAATAGATTATACTAAATTAAAAGACCCAGAACTTGCAGCATATAAATTAATTGAAATGTTTAAAGAAGAAATATGTAAAAAATATAAAGTAGAAAATAAAGATGTTGAAACTATGCTTGAAGAAATCGCTATTAAAACAAATAAGTTAAGTAAAGGTAACATACCCAACACAAAAAATGCTGCAATACAAATTCTAAGAGATTGGCAAAAAAATGATACTTTATGACCCTAAATGGAATTTAGATAAAAATTCACTTGAATTTTTAAAATTTCTAATTAAAGCATTTAAAATAAAAAAAGTACTCGAAATAGGAACATTTAATGGGTATACGGCAAATGAATTATGTAAAATATCTGAAGTTACTTCTATAGAAAAAGATCAAAATAACACATACCCTGAAGGCTTTCACGTAATTTATGGAAATGCTTTAACAATAATTCCAAATCTTAATTCAGCATTTGATTTAATATTAATAGACGCTACAAAAAAAGAATACATTGATTACATTAAGTTACTTGAGAAATATAAAATTGTTAACAACAATACAATAATAATAGCAGACAATGTTATCAGCCATAAAAGTAAAGTACAAAATTATTTAGATTATGTTAAAGAGAATTATCATAGCTTTACATTAGATATAGGTAAAGGTCTTGAAATTAGTAAAAAATGAATTTTACAAATAAAGTATATGAAAAATGTAAACTTATCCCAAAAGGAAAAGTTTCAACTTACAAACAAATTGCTCTTTCTTTAAATTCAAAGGCATATCAGGCAATTGGTAAAGTTTTAAGCAAAAATAAAAGTAAAAACATTCCTTGTCATAGAGTTATTTGTAGTAATGGAAAAATAGGTGGATTTAGAGGATCAAAAAATAATAAAGACAAAAAAATATTATTAGAGAAAGAAGGTATTTTAGTTTTTGATAACAAAATAAATTTAAAAGAATTCTTGTATAAAATTTAAATAAAAAAAATAAAAAAAAGGTTGTTTAACCTTATTCTGCTGCTGGAGCTTCTGCTTCTGCATCTGCTGCTGGAGCTTCTTCAGCTACTGGCGCAGCTGCTGTTGCTTCAACTTTTGAAACAGTTATGTCAGTCATACTTGTTCCAGAAACTTCAACTTCCATTCCCATTAAGCTGTCTGCGTATTGGTCGTGGTTAGCTACAACAGTTGTTGCTCTCTTAGTGTCATCTGCACCGTATCCAGCAACTAGCATAGCTACATTGTCTCCGTTCTCGTATAGCTTAATTTTAGCCATACCAGCTTCTAGACCCATAGCACACTTATCAGCACCGTATTGAGGCTGTCCATTTACAAATGGCCATCCTGCAACAGCTGCAGCTGCTTCGTTAATACATGCACCACCAACTAAGATTAAGTTCTGGCTTGTTTCTTGACCTCTTACGTTACTAGCTAACTGTGCAGCTCCTACTTGTATTTTAGTCAAACTAACTGTTTCTACTGTTCCCGCTCCAGATGATGTAGCTGCAACTTCGTTTGAAGTAACTGCTCCTGAAGTAACAAAGATCTGACCAACTCTCTGAGAATCAGGCCACTTAACTTCTACCTTATCAGGTGAGGAAGTTATTGAAGTAAATGTTACTTCTGCACCGTATGCAGTCATTAATGACTGAATATCAGTATCATCTGTATCAGTTACTAAAGATGGTGTGTACCCACTTCCAGTAAATGTTGGTGTTGCTAAGGAAACTTCGTTTGCATCTCCATCACTTACAACATTAACAATAGTAGTCTGTGCATCTCCTTCAAGCATGTTAGAAGGATCAACTTCAGTGACGTTAACTCTTATTTCATCGTTATCATCATATGTTGCGTTCTGGTTATTGTAGAAAGTCTCGTTCTGAGTAATTCTAATCAAAGCCTCGCCCTTAGTTACTAAGTAACCATTGGATGCTCCACCTGCAATAGAGATGTTAAAGTCATCTGTACCTGCATTAGCAGCTGTTTGGTTTGATATTGTAAACTCAGTTCCACCTAAAGTTAAAGTTGCAGTTCCTGCAGTAGCAATTGAGAAAGTTCTCTCAAAGTTTTCTTTAGTAGCTAAGTTCTTAAACTTAACACTTGCAGTTGCATCTCCAGATGAACTATCTGCTCCTCTATACTGAAGAACATAAGACTTTTCTCCTTCTGAACTAGGAGTTCCGCTTCCTGTAGTTAAAAAGAAAAACTGGTCTTTTACAATGTTAGTAGTTCTGTCTAATGTTAACCTATCGTTGTTATCTCCCATGTACACATAAGTTGCGTTAGGGGAATAAGCTAAAGGTAATGAAACAGCTCCATCTTCTACAGTCATCTTTAACTCTAATCTTTTATCTCCGGACGGAACAATGTTGATATCTCTTGTATCAGCACTAGTCATTCCTTCATATAAAATATCCCAGTTAATTAAACCTTCAGGTTCTTCTAACTTTTCTGATAATTTCTCACCAGGTGCGAACCAGTAGTCATCATCTGCTGTAAAGTTCAACTTAATTGTTTCCATTTTAAATTCACTGGAATCGTTAGTTGCTTTAATACCCGCAGTTACTTCGTCCATTTTTTCATCGCCAACATGCAATGTACCATCTACTGAACTAGCAGTTACTGTTGTATCTTTAATAACGATTTTATCAGCTCCTAAATAGAAGTCAACTAAATCTCCTGTTACATCTCCTGCTTCGTTATTCAATACAGTCTTTATTCCAACGTCAATTCCGTCATCTAAAGTGTATGTATCTCCTTCTTGCATCTCGTCTGTAACAACTCCGTTAATTTTAAACTGAGTCTTAATTGTTCCTGAATCAGTAACAATTATGTTTTCAACTTCGTAGTCCTTACCCTGTAAAGTGTATGTTTTAGTTTCACCTTCAGAGATAGTATCTGACAAAGCACCACCCATTAAAGTTAATTCAGCTGTTGTTGCAGAAAATGTTGCCTTTGTAATTGTGTACAAAGTACCCATAATACTGATTTTCTTGTCTTTAAAATCTTCTAATTGACTTGTTTCACTTGAATCAATATCAGTATCTGACGTTGAAGTAAAAGTCAATGTATACAAAGCTAGATTATCGTTGTTGTCAACAGTTAAAAAAGCTCCAATTTTATCGTTGTCAGTATCTTCTTCATAAGCCAAAGCTACTTGTCCATAAAATCTTAACTCTTCTTCATAGTCAGCAGTGTTCTTACCTGATCTAAATGTACCACCAGATAAAGCAGCTAACTCATCTTCGTCTACAACTGATTGAACGGAAGATATGTTGTCTCCAATTTCTAAACTTTTTGAACTTGTTTTTACTTCCCAAGCATCTCCATCAACAGAAACTGTTGTAGAAGCTCCACCTGTAGTAGAAACTGTTTTAGTGGTTTTTAAGCTGTATTGCAAATTTGTAGCAATATCTACGGAACCAATAACGTCTTTAGCCGCAGCACCATCACCAACTACAATAACCGCATTTAAACTACCATCCTTGATAAACATACTCGGATAGTTTGCTAAATCTGCAGCCATTGCACCCATGATTGTAGCTCCAACCATTGTCGCGCCTGCTCCTAATGCAACCACTTTTTTAATCGCTTTTTTTACATCCATTATCTAAACACCTCCAGTGTTTATGTTCTTTTTTTTTGGGCAATCTTTGGCGTTTTACGCCATCGCAAGATAACTTTTAAGAAAACACATGCAAACAAAACATATATCCTCTGTAAAAATAACTTATATTATACTTAGATTCAACTTTTCGTTTATAAAGGTTTCGTAAGTACTTTATCAATTAAGAGCTTAAAAGGAAAATTTAGCAATTTGAAGGCCCATACTGCCAAAATTCACAAGTTAGCACTTAAAAAGGACAAACTCATAATCTGACGAAAAAACACCACAATTCATTTCACATTTATAAATATAGATATTATACCAGTAATCACAGTTACCCAAATAATACCCATCAGTAAAAGTTGTAAAAAAGCCACCCAACCTGCCAAATATATGTAAGTTATACTCGCTAAAAAGCCAATTGCTATATTAAAAGGAATTAAACTCTTTAATTTCTCATATATTTGATCAGTAATTGGAATTGGTTTATAGTTTTGACTAAGCTTTTGTTTATATTCCTTTATTACAGCTTCTCTAAAAAGTTTCTTTTCTACATCAGACATTGGCATAAATTATTAACAGCTATACGATTATTTAAGATTATCTACCAAAACAAGAAAAATGTGGGGATGAATGATGCAAACCAACCTTTTTAAGAAAAACGTTGACGAAAAACAAGAAAAGAAGAAATGTGGGGATGAGGATTCGAACCCCAGTAGACACTAAGCCAACAGGTATCTTAAAGTCGATAAAGACTCCCCTAAGCCTGTCCCGTTTGACCGCTCCGGCATCCCCACGAATTGTATAATTCAATGAAATTAGAACTAATTTAAAAATATATCTAAAAAAAATCAATCAACCTTTACTTCAGGCAAAGGTATCGGAGAAGGTAAGTTCATCACTTGACTTAATTTTAAAGATTCAACATTACATCTTCCAAGAATAAAATTCAAAACATTACTCATTATTTCAGAAGGTAATTTTTTTTCTTTTTTCCACTCAGTTACAAACTCAGTAACTTTCCCAGAATCATCTAAATAATTTAAATCTCCTGCCATAAGAATATATGCAATTTCAGTTTCTGTTTGAGCATATTTTGTTCTATATTCAAAAGAAACAACTAATTTCCCATCATTCTCTTCCAAATTTTTAATTGCAACATTATTATTAATACTAACTTCTCCTTCTAAAGTACCTAGAAAATTCGCATCAATTTTTTTAAATTTAAATTTAGTAACTTTACCCATATACAAACACCTTATTTCTTTTGCCAAGCATAACTTCTTAGCTTACTAGTTTTACCAAAACCACAACTACTGCATTCTTTTTTTCTTTTATGCATAGTATGTTCACCACATCTTCTACAAATAATGTGTGTTTTTTTCCCTGATTTTTTACCCATTGAGGGTGTTCCTTTAGCCATATTAAATCACTGTGGTGAGAATAGTATAATTGTATCTCCTCTTAAGAAAATAACTCCAAGCTTTCTTTTAAGCTCACCATCACTCCTTTCCTCTGCATTTTCTAAAACTGTATTAAGATGTTGATCAAAAGCTTTTAATTCACCTAAATATTGTCTTCCATTTTTTAATTCAATTAGTACTTTTTTATGTCTTGCCTTGTTCAAAGCATCGAATGGTTTTTCATGTTCCATGAGTATTTCCCCCTAAACTAAAATTAAGACTCAGGATTTAGACCCAATATTTAAATCTTACGGATGGCAAATCAAAAGTTATATAAATAATATCAAATTCTGTCGAAATATGGTTATCATACAAGCAAAATCAAAAAGGAGCTCAACAGGCTCAAGATATAAACAATCTAGAAAAAAAAGAAAATTTGAATCTGGAGATAATCCAACATTCACTAAATTAGGCGAAAGAAAAGTTAAAACCAATAGATTAGTTGGTGGGAATTCTAAAACTAAATCATTATCTGGAAATTTCGTAAATTTGTCAGATAAAAAAACAATTTCAAAAGTAGCAATAAAAAGTGTTCTTGAAAATGAAGCTAACAAAAACTTAGTTAGAAGAAGTATATTAACAAAAGGAACAATTATTGAAACAGAAAAAGGAAAAGCAAAAATAACTTCTAGACCAGGTCAAGAAGGAGTTATTAACGCAGTTTTACTTTAAAAAAACAAGTTAAGATTTAACAACTACTTTTATTTTTTTCAATTTAGAATCAGGTGATTTCATATTAACTAAAGTAAATTCTTTTAGTTTTAATTTATCTGCATAAACTTTCGCAGCTTCTTCTGTCTTAAAAGTTTTATCTCTAGGTTTTCTTTTTCTACTTATACTTAAACTTCTAGGTCCGCCTCTTTTTCTATCTCGAATTCTAACATGATTACTCATTTTTGCTCCTCTTCAGGCTTCTTTTCTTCAGCAGGAAGCATTGGTTCAAATACTGCAGATGGAATTTCTGCTTCAATCATTTTAGCTTTAACCTCATTTCTAGATTTTCCTTCCATTTTACTTAAAACTTCTTTAGCTTGAGCTTCAAATTCACTTCGTTTCTTTTCAAGATCTTCTTGTAATTTTTTCTTTTCAGCTTCAACTTCTTTCATTTCTTCTGCACTTAATTCTGTTTTTTCTTCTTTAATTTCTTTATCGAACTTACCTGAATTAATTTGATTAATAGCTTCACTAGGTTCTTCACCCTCTACATTAACACCCATGCTTCTACATGTTCCTATTATTTCTTTAATTTTTTGTTTTAAGTCCTTACCTAAAAGAGAATCTTCTTTCATTTTTGCAATTTTAATTAATTGCTCTATCTTTAAATCTGCAACTTTATCAGTTTGAGGAACTCCGCTTCCTTTTTGTATACCCGCTTCTTTTTTAATCAAAGCAGATGCAGGAGGCGTACCAACAGTAATATCGAAATCTTTTGTCTCAGTGTCAATACTTACTTTAACTGGAACTTGCATTCCTTTAAAATCAGCAGTTTTTTTATTTATTTGACTTACAACTTCACCAATATTTACACCCATTGGACCTAACGCAGGTCCTAGAGGAGGAGCCGCTGTAGCCTTACCACCTTCAATCAAAACTTCAATATTTTCTTTAGCCATATTTAATTGTCACCAAATAATTTAGTAAAAACGAGGAAAATTAGTTGCTTTATAAAAGTTGTGGTACTTACTCATCTTCATAATAAGCATCTATTTTTTTATCAATTTCTTCCTCAGTAAGAACTCCTTTTTCTACTAACAAATCAATCAATGCATTAATTCTATCCTCAACATCATTAAGAACATCTTCTTCAGCTTCTTCTTCATTTGATTCCTCTAAAAACTCTTCTTCATCCTCTTCTTCTTCTTCTTCAGAATCACGTCTGACAACTTTAACTGAATCTAATTTAACTGTTATTGGAATTGGAACTGCACTTTCTAAAAGTTCAACTACTGCTTCTTCTTTAGTTTTATCAATCCTTGTAACTCTTGCATTTTCCCTTTTGAAAGGTCCACTAATTAATTCAACTATATCGTGCTTCTTAATATTCATTTCTACTTTAACTTGCTCAAGCATATGTTCAATCTCTTTATAATCAATCAAATTAGGTAAAATCCCTCTTGCATAAGGTATATTAAATGCTGCTTGTTCTGCGTCACTTCTTGTTCCAGCTTCAACGAAAATATATCCCCTCATCCCATGAGGTCTAATTACAGAGTATACACCTAACTCTTTTTTTTGTACATTACTAATTAAAAAATCCATAACTTGATCTTCTCTATTTGCAGTTGTTCTCAAAGCAAAAATATTTGTATTTAATTCTTTATTTTCTTCCATTTTAACCTCAAAAAAATGTTTGCTTAAGCATAGAAAAGAAAAAGCCTATAAGACCTATTATAGCCATACCTAATCCACTTACTTTCACAATAGTTTTAAATTCAAAACTATTAGGTTTTCTCGTCACTCTTAAAACCCTTAAACATTCAAAATAAAATGATTTTAGTCTAACTAATTTTTCTCCCATTTTTAATCTACGAACTCAATTCCAAGTTCAGTTTCAATTTCTTTTTTCTTTTCTTTATTGACTAACTTTCCGCCAGTTCCGAAAATTTGTTCAGACCTAACTCCAGTTACAATAAGCATTGCACGGATGGTATTTTCCAAGTCTTTATAAATCTGTGCCCCCCAAATGATTCTTGCGTCCCCATCTAGCCTTTGACTTACAGTTTCAACAACTTTTCTAGCTTCATCTAAAGTCATATCTGGTCCACCGATAACATTTATCAAAGCACCACTTGCACCCGAAATATCTACATCTAATAAAGGGTTATTTATAGCTTTTTCTACTGCTTCTATAGCTCTGTTCTCTGTGTCACTTTCACCTACACCAATAAGAGCTACTCCACCATCGCCCATAACTGCTCTAATATCAGCAAAATCTAAGTTAACTAATCCTGCTTTAGTAACCAATTCAGCAATTCCTTTAACAGAGTTAGTTAATATTTCATCTGCAACCTTAAATGCAGTATGTAATGGCAAATCAGGTGCTAATTCAAGTAATTTATCATTAGGAATCAATATTAAAGTATCAACTGTTTTTTCCATTTTTTCTAAGCCAAACATAGCGTTCTCAGATCTCCTATTACCTTCCATTTTGAAAGGTACAGTTACAATCCCAACAGTTAATGCTCCCATTTTTTTAGATATTTCAGCAACAACCGGAGCACTTCCTGTCCCAGTTCCACCACCTAATCCACAAGTAATAAAAATCATATCACTTCCTTGTAAAGATTGTTTTATTTCGTTCTCACTCTCTCTAGCACTTTCTTCTCCTTTTTTAGGAATAGAACCTGCACCCATCCCTTGAGTAGAATCTCTTCCAATTAATATTTTTTTATCAGCACTACAATACAACAAATCTTGAGCATCAGTATTAATAGCTATTGTCTGAGCTCCCTTAATTCCTACTTCAGTGATTCTATTAATAGTATTATTTCCAGCTCCACCTGCACCAACTACTTTTATTTTTGCAGTTTGCTGAGACAACATTGCTTCTAACTCTGCATCAATATCATTTTGTTTTAATGTTGCAGAAGTTGAAGGACGAGGCTCTTCTATTGAAATATTTTCTTCAAAAGTATCTTCTGATTCCATTTCCGCATCGCTAATTTCTTGCGCATTTTTTATGAATGACTCCACACTTAACACCTCAAACGATTATTTATTTTCGCCTCTTTTATTTAAATTTAATCTTTTTTATCTTCGATAAAAATAATTTCATCTACATTTTCAAGTAAATTTTTTAATTTTTCTGCAACTAAATTTTTTGCATTTTCATCTAAATTAATTCCAGTTTTTGTTTTTATTTCTAATTTTTTATTTTCTAATTTTAAATCAAAACCTTCTGGTTTTGCATTAAAAGCCATAATTAAAAAAGATTTTACTTTTTCCAAATCATCTTTCAATATTTTATTTATTTTATAATCATAAACTAAAGCCTTACTTGAAAAAGGATGATTAAAATCTACAACAGTCCTTCCGCCATTAACAGTTTTGATAGTACCCATCATTCCATCTATATTAACTTGCAATCCAGGTACAGGGTTCACTTTATTTTGTCTAAAAACATTACTTGGAACTATTTTTAATAATTTAGCATCCTTTTTACCAAATGCAACTTCCGGTTGTAACTCTACAGTATATGGTTTGTTAGTATCCTTTCCTTCAAGATCCAAATCTAAACCTTTCAAAAGATGCCCTTCGCCAACACATACAACTACAGTCCCATACCGTTCATGTTCCTGAAAAATTCCACTTTTTTTAGCCAATTCCTTATCAGTTGTATCGAAGACTAAACCTTCTTCTTTTAATTTCCCCGTATATTCTAACTCAACAAAATCCTTTTTCTTAATCACAATAACACCTTTAAAAAATTAAAATAAAAGAACAGATACATTCCTTAAATACTTTTTGGTATTTTAGAAGGTTTTTAACTATTACAAAGTAATTATTTAATGAAGTTCAAAATCTTCTGAATAACTTCATCAGAATCAATATCACTAGTATCAATTGTTAAATCATAATGAGATTTTTCAGTATAATCAAAGTCATAATATCTCTTCCACCTTTCAATGTTATTATTATCTCTACTAACCATATTTTGTTTAGTTTCTTCAAAATTACTTAACTTTTCAGAATCTAATCTTATTTTATTTTCCTTATCATGAAAAATTCGTTTTGCTCTTATATCTTCATCTGCATACAAATAAATTTTCACAGAATGCGGAATAAATTTTGCACCTAACCAAGTATCCATAACAAAATCATCATATTGTTCACCAAATTTTTTTTGTCTTTCATCAACCATTTTATCCAGAGCAGGATCTTTTGATTCTAAGTCAGCTAATTCTTTTATGGAAATACCTTTTTCATTAGCTAATTGTCTTTGAAAGTCTCCTGATGATTTTCTTTCAAAAGATAATTTCATTGCTAACTTTTTAGCAACCGTACTTTTTCCAGTTCCCGGTTGTCCAGATATAGTAATAATCATAATTAAAAGTTTAGATAAGAGTTATATTAACTTTTTGGTAACCTTTAAATAAATCCTTCAAAGTTCCTTTTAAGATGGAGTTTGATTTTGAAAAAGTAATGAAAGCTGGAGAAATTAACGCTAAAGCTAGAGAATATGGCAAAAGCTTAATAGTTCCTGGAGCGAAATTAGCAGAAGTAAACGACAAAATAGTTGAATTTATTGAAAGTCAAGGCGGACAATTAGCTTTTCCTATCGTAATTTCTTGCGATAGCATTGCTGCACATGATAGTGCAAAAATTAACGAAGATTTAGTTTTCAGTAACCAAGTTGTTAAGTTAGACATGGGTGTGCACATCGATGGTTGGATTAGCGACACAGCAGTAACTATAGATTTATCGGGAAAACATCAAGATTTAGTTGACGCTTCACGAGATGCATTAAATAACGTAATTGAAATCATAAAACCAGGTATAACTCTTGGTGAAATTGGTAGAATGGTTGAAAAAACCATCACAGATAAAGGATTTAAACCAATTAAAAATTTATCAGGGCATCAAATTGGCCATTATATAGTCCACACAGGGTTAAGCATTCCTAATTTTGACACAGGAGATAATACAGAATTAGTTCCAGGAATGCAATTCGCAATTGAACCTTTTGCTACCAGCGGCATAGGCATAGTAGAAGAAAAAGGAGAATCAGAGATCTTCAGTATGATTGATTACAAACCAGTTAGACTTGCAATGGTTAGAGAAGTTCAAGATTATTTATACAAAAATGTTTTACTTATGCCTTTCTCCCCTAGAATGTTAATTAAAAGATTTGGAGAAAGTAAAGTAAGAATTGCACTCAAAACATTAAAAGACAATGGAACTTTAAGATCTTATCCTCCTTTAGTTGAGAAAGCAAATGGTTTTGTAAGTCAAGCAGAACATACATTTTATATTGATGAAAATTGGAAAGTTCATATAACAACTAAATAGATTTTTTAATTTCTTTTCCACTTTTCAAATCTTTAATCTTAACTTGTTTAGATTTCATTTCATCTAATCCAATCACAACAACTTTATTTGCATTAATTTTATCTGCATACTTAAATTGTTTAGAAACATTTCTTGCAATCAGTTCCATTTCAACATTATTATCATTTCTGAAATATTGAGCTACTTTAATTGCATAAGGTAAAGCTTTTTCATCTACAACTGAAATAAAATAATCAATTTGTTTATCATACTTAGGCAACTTATTTTTAGCTTCCAAAAATAATTGTAATACTACATCACCATAAGCAAATCCTACTCCAGATAAAGGTTTTCCACCAAAATCTTCAATAAGATTTTCATATCTTCCTCCACCTGCTATCGCTCTATATTGTTTATTTTTATCACTTATTTCAAATACAGTCGAAGTATAATAATCCAACCCTCTCATAATAGTTGAATCAAATTGAACAAATTTTTTAACATCGTAATTTTTTAACAAATTCATTAAAGAAACTATTTCTTTTAATCCTTGCATTCCATCTTTATCAAGATCTAATTTTTTAATTTCATTTAATTTTAATTTAAGTGTTTTTTTTAATGCATTAACTACTTTTTTATTTAATTTTAAATCAATTAAAGACTTAGTAAAATTATCTTCACCAATTTTATCTAATTTATCAATTAACCTAGCCACATCTGGCAATTGTTTTTTAGTTACACCTGAACTTAAAATTAAACTTTGAATTAATTTTCTATTTCCAATACGAACACAAAAATCTTTATCAGTTAAACCAAAATTAATCATTATTTGAATTCCAACTACAATCACTTCTGCATCTAAATTCATATTATCAGAACCAATACAATCAAGATTAAATTGAAAAAATTCTCTTAACCTTCCAGCTTGAGATCGTTCATATCTCCAAAATCTTCCAATCGAATACCATTTTATTGGCATAGTCAAAGTACTTTGTTTTTCTGCAATCATTCTTGCAACCGTAGGAGTTAACTCTGGCCTTACTGCAATTTCTCTATTCCCCTTATCATTAAAAACATACATCTGATCCGGAATTTCACTTCCTGACTTTAACCTCCATAAATCAGCTGGTTCAAGCATAGGCCCATCTATGTTAGAGTATCCAAATTTTTTAGCTACATTTTCCCACGTCTGAAAAATATAATCTTGAATATATTTCTCTTCAGGATAAAAATCCCTTGTTCCTTTTAATGGTTGAATTTTCATTTCTAATTTACCTTAATTTTCTTGTTTATATAGTTTTTGATATAAGTACGACTAAAAGAATTTAACAATGAAAGTCAATTTTAGTAACCATTTTTAGGTGTTATGTAAACACACTATTTAAGCTTTGTTAAGCATATACCCTATATAGAAAAAATATATATACCAATTTTACTATATTCTTCTTGTAATAGAGAGAAGGATAGATGAATGTATCTATAGCGAAATAAGGGGGGATAGCTATGGTAAAGTTAGATGAAATAACTAGATTGCAAATAGCAGAAGCAATTGAAAATGTTAAGGCATGTAAACCATTAGAAAAAAAGCTTTCTGAGGGTGAAAGTCACTTAGAAGAAAACATGCGAGAATTAGTTTTCTCAGGTGCAATAGAATGGCGAGAATTTGTAGAAAATTTAAGTCTGTATGACCCAGACTATGATAGAATTTTACATAACAAAACATCAGGTCATAGAAATTTTAGCGTATTGCATGGATGTGGTTAAATAAAAGTATCACCAATTAAACATCTGGCACTACCGCCACCTTCTTTTTCAATAGTTGGTATGTTTAATTCTAAAATTTCAGAACTTTTTTTTATAACTTCTAATTGCTCACTAGTATAACTTCTCAAAGCAGTTGAAGAAGCAATAAAATACTTATTTCCATCTTTATTTTTTACTTGTAAAACATTTCCAGCCATGTTATAAAATTGATCCATAGTAATAGGAATAACTTCTCTTCCAATTTCATTCAAATTATTTTCTAAATTGTTTCTTTCAGTTTTATTTAATAAATCATAACATACAACTGTAAAATCTTCACCAATAGACATGAGTAAATCAGTATGATAAACAGGTGTTCCATCTAACTGTTGAGTATTAAAAGTAAATGGTTGATATCCAGTTAATTTACCAAATGAAAACACTGCTTCTAACGAAGTTCGTTCAGATAATGCCGCATAAACTACTTTATTTACTCTATCTAAAACTAAACTACCTGTTCCTTCTAAAAATACATCACGTACTTCTAATTCACTTAGATCAATAAAATAATTAATAGAATATTTAGAACGCAAAAAATCTACTATATCGCCTCTTCTTTCCTTCCTTCTATTCTCTGCAAACATAGGGTGTAAAATCAAAGTACCATCCTCATAAGTTGTTATCCAATTAGGAAATAATTCATCAGGCGTATCTTCATTAGTTCCTTCAAATAATAGTACTTCAATTCCTTTTTCTTTTATTCTTTGAACACTTTCATCAAATTCTTCACGTACAATTTTAGAAACATCTTCTCCAGAACTAACTTGCCTTCCATTAGTTGCAGCAGTTTGAGGATTAGAATAAAAATTAACAGGACTAATCATTAATAAAGTATCTGTAATTTGTTTCATTTAAAAAAGAAATTAGAGTTTATATTTAAATTTTTATAGACACTAATGCTTATTTCTTCCTCTTTCTTCTACTTTGTCTAACCTATTTATTATTTCTAAAGAATTATCTTTTATATATTCTTTTACAACCAAATTAAAAACTTCATCGCTAATTTCATGATGTTTACTTTCCAATGCTCTTTTTAACAAATGTAAATCAACAGCTTTATCTTCAACTTTACTTGAAAAAAAACTTAATCCAAAATCAATTAACTTCAATTCATCTTCAACTATCATATTACTTGTGGTTAAATCTCCGTGAATAATATCATTTTGATGCATTAAAGAAATTTTTTGTCCAATTTCTTTCGCCCATTTTAAATGATGTTTATGCAAGACATCACGTAACTTATGTCCTGACAAAAAATCCATTTCAATTTTCATTTCCTTATTATGAACTTTAATTAACTTAGGAGCAATTCCTAAAGAATGTAATTTTTCCAACACTTTAGCTTCTCGCTTAGTTCTAGATTTCCTTAAAGAAGTATCTATATCTATATGCCTATACGGCTTAGAATTTCTAAATTTAATTACCAATTCTTTATCTTTGTATATTATTGCTTCAGCTCCAGATGAAATTTGTTCCATAAAATAGAAGAAATAAGTAAAGATATAAAAAGTTAAGCTGCTTTTTTATATTTCACTTTTTCTGGAGTTACATGCTTCAACCGTTTAATATATTGAGTATCATGATGACCCAATGGCAAGTGAGATAAATCTTGTACTTGTTCATCCAAACTTTTTCCTGCTCCATCATAATCTAATTTAGCAATTTTAAACAATTCTCCAACATTTTTAGTAAATTCTAATTTTTGATCAGCATCTAAACCAGTCACATAATCATTTAATGTTGAACCTACTAATTGAGATGGTAAATGGTAACCTAAACTTTGAGCCAAGTCATCAATAACATTCCGAATTCCATCTTCATTATCTTTATTACTCATTAAATCATCGATTACACTTTTATATGTAACACCCGCATATAATCGTAAACTATCTCTAAATGCTCTTTTAGAAGTTGTTTTTAATTTTGCTACGTCTTCATGACTCATTCCAGGATTAATATGCGGCGCAATATGATATTCAATAATATTATCAAGCATTTCTTCAGCATGCTTTCTGTCTTTTATTTTCACATTAGGTAAAACATGTTCTCCATCTCCACCCTCTAATATTTTTTCACTTTCTTCAAAATGTTTATATGCCGTATTTTGTACATGCCTTGTTAAATGATGACCTAAATTCCTAAATTTTTTAGATTCATCTTTAGAAAGGTACTTTAATTCATCTAATTTCTCATCAATAGCATCAATAATCCTAACTTCTTTTTCTTTCTTGGCCATTTAACCCACCACATTTTAATATCAACATCTACAATATAAATCTTTCGGGTTTACTTCATAATTCCCATTGTTTTTTAAATTGAGTCATTCTTGGAAGATCTTTTCGTAAATGAGTTAAACCTGTTTTTTGAGCTTCTGCACCACGAAATATATCTTTATTCAAATTTATTACATCATTTTCAATACGAAGTGATTGTTCTGTAGCTTGTCTAATTTCTTCCAAAGGTCTATTATTTTGTTTATAAATTTCTTTAAATGCCGAATCATTATTTCTAACTTGATCAGAATAAGTTAGTGCTTTCCCATGATCTTCAGAAACATAACCCAAATCACGTAAATTTTTAGCACTATTTTGAATATGGGTCATTGTTTTGTCTACCAATGCTTGAACATCATTTATTTTAAGCATTCCATTTTCTTGTATAACAAAGTGTTTTTTAAGTTTAGAGTCTAATTGTTCTACTTCTTCTGCTTTAAATTCTAATTTTTTAACGTCTTCAACAGTTTTATCATTAAAAATTTGCCTTAACCCTAAAACAGGACCTAAATTTTGAAACTGTTTTTGAATATCATTAAATTGAGGTGCATTCTTTTCTTGTAGTTCATAAATTTTTTTACCATAAATTTCAACGTTCTTAAGTTCTACATGTTTTGACTTAATTAATTTCTCTAATTCTACTTTTCGAGCATTATAAGTTGAAGAACCGGGTGTTGCTTTTTCTAACTCAATTGTTGCAAGACCTATTTTTTTATCAAATACTGTCAATCTATCTAACGCCCTTTCATGTTTTTTAGTTGCGTCAATCAATTCATCTAAAACCTTAACTTCTTTCTTAATATCCTTCTCAATTGCTTCCACTCCTTCTTCTGCTTCATTAACAGCAGCTTCAGATTCCTTATTTTTTGAAGAACTTCCTTTCTTAACTTTAGAAATTAACAAACCTACTACAATAGCAATTGAAAGAATCAAAGTAATACCAGCTAATCCATTTGTTTCTCCTTCAGCTGAAACTGTTTTAATTAATATAATAAAAATAAACACACTCTTTTTTAACATAACGAATACATATAATTCATACTATAAAAACATTACTTATGACTTTTTTGTCACACTAAAGCATAATCCAAACTATATTTCTTTTTAAATATACTATATATATAAAGAATATGATGATATTCCTGAGGTGAATTACATTGAGTAAAAAACAAAAAGTAAGTGAAGAAGAAAAAAAAATGTTAGAAAAGCTTCCAAAAGAAGCTCAAGAAAAATTAAAACAAATAAAATCCAAATTAGATAAATTTCAAAAAGAATTACTTAAAAAATTCGATAAATATGTTTCAGGAATAGCTTTAATGCCACCTCAAAAAAAAGAAGGTGAAGAAAAAGCAGATACTGATAAAATAAATGTAGTCATATTAGTTGATGATTCAGATAGTCAAAAGATGTCTAAACTAGAA
The DNA here is from genome assembly GCA_964589485.1 of uncultured Methanosarcinales archaeon. GTDB lineage: Archaea > Nanobdellota > Nanobdellia > Woesearchaeales > CAYSVS01 > CAYSVS01. The sequence goes on from CAZPRK010000005.1 coordinate 67,710, forward strand.
CTAAAAGAAAAATTACAATCTATAATTGCAACATCCGCAAAAGATATTGATAAAAATATTGTGCCACAAGTTATTATTCTTTCTGAACTTTGGCAAAGTTGTTATGATGGAAAAACAGAATTATTACAAACAATTGCATTAAGTGCTCCAGTATATGACACAGGAATGTTAGCAGCAATTAAAATATCTGAAGTTCATAAAACAATGGTATTAAAGAAATTTGAAAAATATATTGTTAGTTATGTTCTATCTGGGTCTTTAATTAGAGGTCAAGCAACTCCTACATCAGACATTGATGTATTTATGGTTATTGATGATACTGATGTTAAAAAAATGACTAGAGCTGAATTAAAAGATAAGTTAAGAGCTATAATTATAGGAATGGGCGTAGAAGCAGGAGAAATGACCGGAGTTAAAAATAAAATTAACATCCAAGTTTATATCTTAACTGATTTCTGGGATAGCCTAAAAGAAGCAAACCCTATAATTTTCACATTATTAAGAGATGGAGTTCCATTCTATGATAGAGGCGTTTTTATGCCTTGGAAACAATTATTAAAAATGGGCAAAATAAAACCTAGCCAGGAAGCAATTGACATGTTTATGAGTTCAGGTGAACAAATGCTTCAAAGAGTTAAATTAAAAATAAGAGATATTGGTATGGAAGACCTATTTTATGCAATATTAACACCTTCTCAATCAGCTTTAATGATGTTTGGTGTTGCACCACCTACACCTAAAGAAACAGCAGACTTAATGAGAGAAATATTTGTAAAAAGAGAAAAATTATTAGAAGAAAAGTTTGTTAAAACTCTTGAAACTGTAATAAAAATTAGAAAAGATTTAGAACATGGAACAAAAAAAGAAATTACAGGAAAAGAAATTGATTCTTTGTTAAATGACTCAGAGAAATACTTAAAAAGAATTAAAAGGTTATTTACACAGATTGAAAAAATCAAAGAAGAAGAAGGAGTTTTACATACTTATGAATCAGTTGTAAGTATTATTAGAGATGTTCTTAAATTAGAAGGCGTAGAAAAAGTTAACGATAAAGAAATGGTTGAATTGTTTGAAAAAGAAATGATTTTATTAGGAAAAATTCCTGAGAAATTTTTAAGAATTTTAAACAATATAATCAAAGCTAAAAAAGACTACGACAATAAAAAGCTTAACAAAAAAGACATAACTAACGTGAATAAAGATTCAAATGAATTAATTAAATTCTTAGTTGAGTACATACAAAGAAAACGTGGAAGAGAATTAGATAGAGCTAAAATCAAAGTTAAGTATGGTAAAAAATATGGCGAAGTTATCTTATTAGATAAAGAAGCTTTTTTCATACACGACATAGATAGCGAAGATAAAAAAATCAGTAAAGGAAAAGTTAAAGATAATGGTGAAATTGAAATTGTTTCAGAAACTACTTTAGAAGAATTTGAAAAAGCTTTAACTAAAATAGTAATTCCTCCAAAAGTTTTCATACATGAAAAAACATTTGAAAGACTCAAAAGTGTTTACGGGAATGATGTAGAGATACTTGTTAATTAGCAACAAGATTTATAAACAAAGCGATAATTTGTAATATTAAATGAAACCAAAGAAGAAAAAAACAAGTTCCGAGGAAGACGCACAACAAGATATTAGAAAAATAAGACTTCCTAAACCACCAGAAAGTTTCGGTATTGTTGAACAAAGACTTGGCGGAAGTCGAATGACAGTTAGATGTCTTGATGGAAAAGTAAGAATTTGTAGAATTCCTGGAAGATTAAAAAGAAGACTTTGGGTCAGGGAAGGAGATTTAGTTATTGCAGAGCCATGGGAACTTGGTGGAGATACAAAGGGAGATATTCTTTTTAAATATAGGCCAGCACAAGTTCAATTCTTAAAAAATAAAGGCCAATTAAAACAACTAGATGAACTAGACGAGTTTTAACTACTCAAAGATAGAAATATTTATATAATGAATTAAAAACATTTTTTCTTATAATTTAATGAGGGGATTTTTATGAATAACAAATTATTTTGGTTTATAGATTTATTAATACTGTTTATATTTTTAAAATTAATTAGCTTAAGTTTTAGTTTAAGTGGTTCAATGTTTAAGTTACAATTCATTGTACTTGTTGCATTGTTAATTTTAGGTGGATTGACACTTCTTAAAGATAAATATGCATTATGGTTTTTCTTAGTTAGTTTAATAGATACATTAATTCTATATTCTCATTTTGAAACTAGGTTAAAATTAATCATAATTCCTTTAGGTGCTGGAATAATAGGTTTAGCTCTTAGTTTAAAACAACCAGAAGAAGAGGAAGACAACGAAGTTACTGAATTTGAATTAGAAGAAACTCCTGAAACTAAAGTATTATTGGAAGAATATGCTCCAGAAGAAAAAAAATCAGAATTTTCTCCAGGTAAATTTTTAGCTAGTAAATATGGTAAAACTTATCATGCTCCAAAATGTACATGGGCTAAAAAAATAAAGAAAAAAAGCCAAGTTTGGTTAGAAGACAGTAAAGAAGCTAAAAAGAAAGGTTATACTAAACATAATTGTTTATAATTATTCCCAGAAATATATTATTAACAATCCAACTCCAATAACTAGAGCTGTATCCGCTACATTAAATACTGGCCATATTTTAAAATCTAAAAAGTCAATAACATACCCATAATATAACCTATCAAATAAATTACCCAATGTTCCTCCTAAAATTAAAGCCACAGCTACATTAACATATGTTAATTCAGGAATTTTATTATAATAATAACCAATTGCACCAATAACGCCAATTGAAACTAATACTATTATTAAAAATTGATGTTGAAATAACCCAAAGCCTACACCGTAATTTTTTACTAAATTTAAACTAAAAAAAGAAGTTATATCTACATCAGTTGCAAAATATTTTGTAATCCTATCTAAAAAAAAAGTAATAAAAGTAACTAAAAAAAACAAATAATGTTTTACCATCTTTTATCTTTCTGTTCTAAAGAATTTAATCTATGATTAATAGCTTCCATTGTACTTCTTAAAGCATCTAACTTTGCAGAAATTATTTCCAAATCTTTTTGAATTGAGTTATCCGCTACAGGTTGTTGTATTGGTTGCGGTTGTACTCTTGGAGCTTCAAAGGGAGTATTCATAGTATTTTTTTCTTCCTCAAAAGCTTTTGGCATCCTAGGCCTTTGAAAAGTATCTTCTTGTTTCTCTGCTTCTAAACCAAGAGTATTTTCTTGATCTAATCCTAATTCTTTATCAATATCCAAATCTCCAAAATCATCATTTTTTTTCCAAAATTTTAATTTATCAAACATTTCCTTATACCATCTTTTCTAAATAACTAGCAGGTAAGTATTTTAATAATTTAATTGAAATTGTCTCAGGATAAACAAAAACTTTTCCTTGAGTAAATTCATTAAATAATACACTTACACCACCTTTCATTTTTTCTTGTAATAAACCTAATGAAACCATAGCTTTAACTTGATCACTTGATCCTAAATCTAAAGTTATCAAACTAGGATCTACTCCTAACTTAGTTGCATATATTTTTAATAATAAGTTTCCAGCATCTTTTGCTGCAAGAACATCTAATGCTTCATCTTTTGATATTTCAAACTGTCCTAAACTTAAAGAAGTAATATCATCAAAAAAACCATCTTTTAATATAAATAATTTATAACTATCTCCCAACATTTTATCATATTCAGAATTAGAATATTGTTCACTATAAACATTCAATTGTTCATTAGAAAATACAACTGGAAGATCGTTCATATTAATTTCTTTAAACTGAATTCCACTTAAAATATTGTCAGAATCTTGCAATAATAATATTTTTTCTTCAATTGGTAAACTTTGAGTTAAATCGGTAATATCTTGATATACAAAAAAACCTAATACTGCAATAAAGATAGAAAATATAGTTGTAATATATATAAAACCTTTAAACATTTTTCCTAAAAAATGAATAACTACAGTGGATATAATAATAAACAATATAATACCAATAAGTGGAGTATAATCCATTAAATCACCTCTAATAATATTTAAAATATATAGTATTTAAACTTTTCTTATAAAAGTCACTCTATCCTTAATAAACCCTTAAACCCATCAACAACTCTTTTTTCAAAATCAACTACTTTTTCGCCTTCTTGTTTCATTGTATTTAACAAATTCATCATATCAGAAGTTAATTGTGATTCTTGTTCTAAATCTAAATTTTTAACTTTAATTTGACCAATATGTTCTTTTATTAATTTAATTTCAACATCCTTTGAATCAATCGTGTTGACTTTAATTTCTTCAAATTCTTTAGTTTTTAATGCAGAAGTATTTTTCATTACAAAATATGCACCTTTATTTGTAACTGCTTCAAATAATTTATTAAAGTCAATATCAAAAACTTTCCCATTTTCTAAAGTTCCATGAACTCTAATAGTTACAATACTATTTTTTAATTCTAATTTATCTATTTCAGATAAAATATTATTTTCAATTTCTCTTGGAGAGTTATGGTTACTCAATACTTCTATTTTAGCATGAGAATAAATTTGCACAGGAATCCAATCCAAATTATCATTTTCTACAATGTAAAATCCCCCTCTTCCATATTTTTCCAACTCAGCAAAATTATTAGGAAATAATGCTCCAGGATAAGTAATAAGACCATATCCTGGTTCTTGCTTATCAAAAATATAATGCACATGCCCGCCAGCATAATAATTAAAATTTTTAGGTAATAGACTTAAAGGATTTGCTTCCATGTTTTCTAATCCCTTCGGTTTAAATTCTTCCAATGCAGAATGAAACATGAATATTTTATATCCATCTTCTTCCTCTAAATGATGTTTCAGTAAATTTTCATAATACTTTTTCTCTAAACATCCTTTCTTTCCTAACATTCCAGTAATTTTAACTCCAGTTTTTTCATCTATTGTAAACCTTAACTTTAACTTGTTATCAATTATTTCTCCTTTAACTACATTAATAACCAATTGAGCTTCTTCTAAAACATCTAACATTGTTTTTCCACTTGGAGAAAAATCATGACTTCCAGCTATAATATAAACTGGAATTTTTGCATTTTTTACTTTTCTTAAATGTATGACTGTAGTTTTTAACCTATCGACACTAGGTAATGATGTATCAAATAAATCTCCAGAAATTAACACAAAATCAACTTTTTTTTCAATACAAATATCTATAGCTCTTCCGAAAGCTTCCAATCCCAATTCACTTAATTTAGGGTCTCTCCATCCACCAATATGAACATCTGACATGTGTGCGAATTTCAATTTGAAAACCCACCATAATTTAATTTAACATTTTCTTTTTCTTCAATTTTCGCAAATTTTTCAAATAAAGGAATTCTAATAGGCATTGCAAATTTAGTAAAATTACTTGTAATTATAGCTTCACCTTTATCTAAGGAAGCTATATTCCTGTTATCTGTACTTAAATCTTGACTTGCAGAATCTATAATTGCTTGCCTTTCAGGAGCCATTTCAATACCAAGAATAATTTTAGTATTCATGTTAGCTAAAATTTGCCTAGGAATCAATGAAGGCAATTGAGTTATTGCAGTTAATCCCACTTGAAATTTTCTTCCTTCCCTTGCAATGGTTGCAAAAATGTTACTTCCTCTTTCCAAAATTTCTTTCCCTAATACTCTAGGAGCTTCTTCTAAAATAATATTAATTACAGGTTTATTATTTAATTCTCCTTTTCCTTTATAATTTTTATATCTTGAAAAAATTTCCCAAGAAACTAAACTACCTATTAAAATTTCTACATTTCCTGAAAAAACACTTGTATCAATAATAACAGTATTACTTTGTTCCAATTCATTACAAATATCGGTAATAGTTGTATCTCCTGCAGATGTTTCAAATATACTATTAGTAAAAATTTCATGTCCATTGGATTCTATACTTAAAATTTGCATTAAAACTCGTTTTATAACTGCAATTGTTCCTTCAAAAAAGCTATTCTTTTCAAGTAAAGATTTATCCAATACAATAGCTTCAATCCAATTCTTACCGTATTCTTTATAATATTGTTGTAAAGCTTGAATTTGTGGATCTGAAAAATTAATACATCCATTAAAATGCCAAGGTTTAATATTTTTTATATTAATTTTTAATGTCCTTGTTCCAGAAACAGGATTTGAAGAATAATAAACTACTTTATTGCTAGAATGATCTTTCAAACCTAATTTATTTCTTCCATAATATTCATCATGTGGATCTAATACTAAAGTACCACAATAAGTTTTATCTAAAGAATCCCAAAGCATTACAGACAACATATTACTTTTTCCTCTTCCAGTAGTTGCTGCAATTAAAACATGATGAGTAAATACATTTTTTCCAGGAAGATAAACATCTACATCTAAAACTTTAGAACCACTTCTTAAATTCCCAACAAAAATACTATCATTTGGTTTTTCTAAGAAACTTAAATCACTTGATGTTATTTCTCTTACTTCTGAAAAAAAAACAGGTAATTCTTTACAAAGTTTTGCATTAACGTTACTTACATTAATCATCGGTTTTAATAAAGCTAAATTATAATTTCTCAAATTAGCATCAAAAAAATCACTATTTTCATTTTGTTCAAGTTTTAATCCCGAAACTAATTCTAAATTTTGTTGTGTGATTTGACTCCCATATATTAAATCAAATACTTGTAATAATATTTTTCCTTGATCGCTTTGAGAAACTAATAATTCACCTAATTCAATTTTCTCTGAACTTTTTTGCCTAATACAAATTTCTCCAAATTTCCCACCAATAACTATACCTTTCATTGATTAAAAAAATCAAGTGATAATTATTTAAAGATTTGGATTATCAAAAACATAATTACAACACTATACAAATCATTATAAATCAAAATAAAAACCAAATAACCATGCCAAAAAAAACATTAACTTTACACATCGAAGGAGAAGTATTAGATAACTTCAAAAATTATTGTAAATTAAATGCATTAAAAGTAAGCGCTAAAATCGAACTATTGCTAAAGCAAGAAATGGAAAATGCAAAAAACAATCCCACTTTAGTTCAAATGTTTAAAGAAATTATAGATCAAAATAAAGTACAAAAGGCAGCTACAAAGCCAGACCAAATTCATATGCAATATGCTCCAAAAACTAACATTTCAGATATTATCCAAGAAGTTAAAAACAGAAAAACTCCAACTATTGATCAATTAAGATACAGAAGAAGTCTCTAATTTAACAATTTTATCTATTTCTCTTTGCGTAATTGAAGCTCCTCGTAATTTCAATGCCCATAAAACAGCTTGTAATAAAAATTTACCTGGTTTTTTTACTTCCTTTTTTTTTGGTAAAAAATCATTTAACCATCCTTTCTCATAAGCAACAACAGCCAATTCAATTGACCTTATTAATTTAATATTTTTAGTTTTTTCCTTAAACTTTCTCAATTTAGCTTTATCAAATTTCATAGTCCTATGAAGTCTTCCAGACATAATTTTTTCAACCATCATAGGTTCTTCCACAACACTTCTCATCATTCTTTCATCTACAACCATTGCTTCGGCTTTTAATTTTATAGCTAATGCTACAGCTTCCATTTCAGCATAATGTATCATTTTAAAATTTTCTTTACTACAAGTATAACAAGTGTTTACTAATGCTAAAAGAGAATTAGTTAATTTAGTTAATTCAGGAGTTTCAGTATGAACCTTTAAAGTCCCTTTTCTAATATAATTCAAAACTTGTAAAGCTTCAAATTTAAATTTTTTTGATTCAATTGGTCTATCTATTAATTCTTTTCGTACAGATAAAGGAATGTAAAATTCTCCACCAAAATCTTCCTTTAATTTATCTAAAACCCATAACATATTATTTACAGCTAAACTTATAATAGGTCCAGAATCAAAAATAATAACTCTCATTTGAATAATTTCCTCGCAAAATTTAACCTTCGTTTTACATCTTCCTTGAAAGGGTTTAAATCCATAAATTCAGTCTTACCAACATAACTCATCAATTCCCATTGTGAAATTCCCATAAGTGATGCTGCTTTTGCGATACTAACTCCATTTTCAACTAATTTACTTCCCTTTGTAATTCTAGCTTTATTAACAACTTCTTCAACAAAAATTCTTAACCTTGCATCAATCTTATCAATTAGCTTAAATATTGCTTTTATTTCAGAACTATATCTTTTCCTATCAGATTGTTTCATAAACTCGATTGCATTTTTTAAATATAAAATAATAGAAGAATAATATTTTTTATCAATAATTGTCATTCTTTCTAAAATTTTAAAAATAGAATAAATTAAAACTGCAATAGACATTGAATCTTCATCTTGATATAAAGCAGTTAATTTTATTGCCCTATTACTTAATTCTTTCAATTCAAAAATATCTCTATCTACTCTACTTTCTAATACATTAATAGTTAAAGTTAAAATTTCTAATAATTCTTTTTTAAGTGCAAGAATCATATCAGAATATTTAATATTACAATATAAAAGCTTTTCTATATATAAAGGTACAATAAAATATTTAAAGTAAATATTGTATCCTTAAACTATGTCTTCAATATGCGAAAAATGTAAATGCGAGATTAATATTAATAATGTAAAATATGTATCTCAAGATGAAGATAATTATAGCGTATTATGTTTATCTTGTTACTCTGGAAAAACTCCACAACCTCCTAAGTCAACAAATAAAATTAAGTATTTTTGTTCAAGGTGTAGATATAGCTTTTCCAGAAACCCAACTGTAAAAACTAAATGCCCTTATTGTGGAAAAGAAGATAAAATTATTAATGATGACCGTGACATTAAAAACATTATATCAGAAGTTTCTGATCCTACTTTCGATGAAGGAAACCTTTTCTAAAATAGATTAAAACTATAATTACAGTAAGTATAGAAATATATTGCCATGAAGTTAACATAAAAATTCTAGGATCTTCCCTAAAAAAATCTACAATAAACCTTAAAATAGAGTAAAATAATACAAAATTAAGTAAAACCATTCCATCTTGTAACTTTTTCTGTTGCTTAATCTTAACTATAAGTAATAATATTAAAAATAATATTAAATGCGTCATTGCTGCATACAATTGATAAGGGTGTCTACAACCTTCATACCCAATAAAATTAAAACACCAATTTACATTTGTTACAGTTCCTACTAATTCTTGATTAATTAAATTAGCTACTCTTCCTAATATTAAAGTAAAAGAAACAGGAACAACAATTAAATCAGCTAACTTAAAAAAATCTAATTTATATTTTTTCACAAAATATATCCCACTTACCAATATACCAATCAATGCTCCAAAGAAAGACATTCCTCCATTCCACACTTTAAACAATTCTAAAGGGTTAGTAAAAAAAATAGATGGTTGATTTATTAAAAAATGCATTAATCTAGCTCCAACTATTAGACCAATCATAGAATTAAAAATAAAAGAATCTAAAGTTTCATCATTTAAATTAAGTTCATTCTTTTTTTTATTTAAAATATAATAAACTAATAAAAACCCTAATATATACACTAAACCATAATACCTTATTTCAATTGCACCATACTTAAAAAGATAAGGAGCAATATTAATTTCATACATAATATAAATAAAATTTACAAACTATATATATATTTTGAATTAATTAAAGAAAAATTTCCTAAAGAAATAAACAAACACAAATACTGCAAATAAATTTAAACCTAAAATCCAATAATTTCTATCATTTTTCTCTATTTCTTTTTCAAATTTAACTAATTCATTAGTTTTTATCTTTTCAGGCGTTTTTATAGAACTTTTAACTTGATCTGCATTAATTTCTTTTTCAGGCAATGTTATTGCTAAATACTCTAACTCCGAAACTTGAACTTCAAAATAACTATAATATGAATCAGAATTATACATTTTAAAAGTCAGTTTTTCCCATTTATCATTAATTAAATTATATACACCTATTCCATTCTCTAAAAAAGTTTTTTCAACTCTAAATCTAACCGTAACATCACTATAATCTTTAAATTTAAATTTTAAAAATTTATATATTGGTTCATCTAATGTTCTAAAACTATCCATAGTATAAACTTTAAGTTCTAAACTAGTTACATTAGATAATGCATTAAATTTCAATTCTCTTAATACAGCCCTAGTATGATTTAATTTTAATTCTAATAAATCTCCTTCAGAAACATCAAGCCATATATGGGTAAAATTTAATCCTTTAGCTGCAGATGAAATTTTAGATCCACCGCCACCTCCGCCGCCGCCTCCACCTGAACTACTTGATGAAGAACTAGAAGAACTACTTCCAGGAGATTTACTCCCTGAATTTTTTACTCCTGAAACAAATGTTGAAAAATGACTTACATTTGCTTCATATGTAATAAATTGCCCAACATTACTTACGTTTACAGTTGATAATTCTTCAAAACTATTTGTTGAACCAGTTTGAGTTGAATATAATGAAATGTTATCATAACTAATATTTTGAGAATCTAATTTAATTTTTGAAATTTTAAACGTCATTACACTATCCATTGAACTATTTGTTGTATTCGATTCAACTGTAAATGATGTAAATGTTTTTATTGTATAAAGGGAAGTAAAAGTTTCAGGAACTGTAGGAAGAACAGCTAAATCTAATGAAATTGAAGCAGGTAAAGATCTAAAACTTGAAACAGTATTGGCTACAAAACTACTCAAGTTTGCTCCGCCAGATGAAGTTGCAGCAAATAATTGACTAAAACTTGATTCCACAATAGCAAAAGAAAAATTCTTAATATTTCTATTTCCATGTACATCCCAAATAGATAAATATAAAGATTGATTTTGAATTGAAGTATCGTAATATTTACTTAAATCAAATCCTGACAATTGTTTACTTGAATTCATTATATTTACTATACTCCCATTAGTTGTAATTATAGTTAAATTTGTCCAATCATTCATTGTAATGTCAAAATCAGATAATATTTCAGATGTTAAGACACTTCCATTTACAATTTCACTTGAAGTAATAGTTGGAGGTGTAGTATCGTTAACTAAAAAATCATAATTAAATTCTACATAATTTGAATGTACATCTTTTAATCCTAATACAACTCCATTAGTTCCATTGTTTAGAATATTATGAAACAAGGACCCATTAACTGGAACATTTGTACAATTAGTAATTACAATTCCATTTGTTTTATTCTTAACACAATAATCATTAATTGAAACATTAAAAATAAATTCACCTGAATTTACAGAAATATTTAACATTGAAAGGTTGTCATTTACAGAAATATTTAGTTTAACATTTTCACCTGACTCTAAACTAACACTTCCATTTATAGGAGATAAGAAAGTAATATTTCCAATAACATTATCTATCGAAAAAGATAAAGCCTCCAAGGTAGGAGTAAAAACTCTAGTAATATTATCTAAAGGAACATTACCTGTAAAGTTAGACCAATAACAAGATAAATTTTGATCAAGATATGTTTTTTTAGTTTCATTTGTACAAATATTTTCAATTAAAAAACAATTATTTAATGAATAATTATTAGTACAATAATGAAAATAAGTTTTAGAAGAATCAAATGTACTTATATTAACATTAAAAGTCGCATAATAATACTCATCTGAAATAAAATCATTAAAAGATTTTACAACAACTTCTTTTTGAGGTGTAACTCCTAATGCAATAATTGAAGAATTAAATGTAAAGTCATGAGTTAATATTTTAAAATTTAAACTATTATTCCACTTTGCATTAGTCCCAGTAAAATTTAAACTTACTGGAATGTTAGATAAGCTATAATTCACATCCAGATTTAAATTTAAAGTTTGATTAAAATATACTTTATCAACTCCAATTAAACTTCCATTTTGATATTTAATTGAAATATTACTTGTATTAGTATAAATAGTTTTCATTTTATTACTTTCAAACGTAGAATTAATTTTAGAATTAGTAATAAAATTATATATTTGAGTTTCAAAAATTTTGTTAGTAATATCGATTGCTCCAAATTTAATAGTATGTCTTCCAACATCTAACTGAGTAGTAAAAGAATTAGTTCCATTACTATTAGATAAATTATATATTGCTCCATAATCTATGCTAAGATTAGTATAATTCAAATTAGATTCTACAACTGTCCAATTAAAAATATAAGTTCCATTTTCATTATTAAATTGAATTCCTTCAGTTAAAGTTAAAGTATTTACATTAATATTACTAATGTTAGGAAATACTTCACTAATTAATAAAGTTTTATTTGAAGAATTTACATTCCCAGAATAATCATAAGTAGTAATGTTCAAGTTATATGTTCCATTAGTTCCAATAATAGAGGTATGTAAAGTCCACGTTCCATCAAAGATATTTCCATTAGATAAACTAAAATTTGTTGAATTAAATGTTAAATTTGAACTTAAACTCATATTTTTAATTCCAATAATATCAGTAACATTTACAGTAATAATTAAAGAACTATTACTTTCAATGATTTCATTATTTAAACTAACACTTTCAATTATTGGTTTTTTGGTATCTATAACAACAATTCGACTAGTTGTAGTATTTTCATAATCATCAGCATCTCTACAAGTTACATTCCAGCTATGATGCCCATCTAATAATCCATTTACACTTAAATTTGTATAACTCAAAGTAGAAGCAGTTACAGATAAATTTTCGTTTGTTATATTCAACGTGTTGTTTAAGTATAAAGTACAATTAACCCAAGTATAAGTTTTTTCATATATTGAAAAATTAAAATTAATAGAATTATTACTTGAATTATACAAATTAACAGGATCAACTAAATCAAGTGCAGGAGTTTCTAAATCCGCTACCACATTTATATTAAATTTAGAAGTAATATTTAACACATCTTTATGATGATATTTTGAATAAAAAGTCCAAGTAGTATCAGAATCAATGGTTGCATTTATTGTCCAACTTTGATTACAAGTTTCTCCTGCCTTCATGTTAGATAAACAACTTAAATTTTCAGGAAAAACTGGATTTTGAGTTAATGAATAAAATGGTAAAGCTCCTATAGTCATCGGAACATCTCCTTTATCTGAAACAGATTGAAATGCATCTATTCTTTTTCTAACAACTCCGCTTGTACTTTCAGAAATTGTTTGTCCAGTTACTTTAAATTTATCTTCAATTTGAAACGGAGTTACATTTCTAGAAAAACGTAACCTATTGTATTGATATATTAATGCTGCCGCTCCTGCAACATGCGGAGTTGCCATTGAAGTTCCAGTTAAACTAACAAACCCTCCCCCATCATTTGCACTTGTAATAGATTGACCTGGAGCATAAAAATCTAAAGGAGGAGCTATATTTGATGATGTATATAATCCATCAGTTTTAGTTGTTCCCCCAATTGCAGTTGCATTTTGTATACATGCAGGACTTGCAATTCCAGTTCTAGACCCTGCATTTCCTGATGCTACTGTAACCATTATATTTTGACCTACAGCTAAATCTATTATTCCAGCATTAGCATCATCATTACAATAATCAGTATAAAGTGTATCTGATCCTAAGCTCATAGTAATTACAGAAATATTATACTTTGTTGCGTTATCAACACACCATTCAAGTGCAGACAATATAGCTGCATCACTACACAATCCTGCAGAATTACAAACTTTCATTGCAATTAATTTTGAATCTGGAGCAACTCCCTTATATGTTGAATCGTTACTTGCAACAATTCCTGCAACATGAGTTCCATGCCCATGATCATCATATGGATCATCATCATTATTAACATAATCATACCCACCAATTACTTTAACACCCCAACTATTTCCCAGAGCAGAATGATTATAATCTATTCCTGTGTCTATTACACAAACAGTTTCACCACTCCCTGTAATATTAACTCCACCATATTTTAAATTCCATGCATTAGTTGCATTAATTTTAGGAACACTTCCATCTAAAAAAATTCTTTTTATTCCATTAGATAAAATAGCTTCAACGTTAGGGTTTTCTTTTAACTTTTCATAACCTTCCTTTGTTAAATTTGCTGAAATTGCACTTGCAAGTTTATATTTCTTTTTAACTACAATTTCTGGTTCAGAAAACAATCCATTTTTTGTTTCTAATGTAGATAATACTTCATCTTGAACATTTTTTACTTTTTCTTTAACATCTTCTAAACCTAAATCTTCAACATCAGTTTTTAAAATAATAATTACGTCTTCAACTTCTTTATCTTCAAATATTTCTTCTACTTTTTCTGGGTCTAAAGTAGCTCTAACATTATTACATTCTCCTAATACACAAGTAAACCCGGTAGAAATATTTTGTAGATTATGTTTTACCATCGTAATATCAGAATTTGGAGATATTAAATAAGGAACAATTCTTCCCCAAGGAACAAACCAAGTTACATTTGTTTGAGTTAAAGTAGAATTACCGAAACAATTAGTACTTAATGTCCAATTTCCTGAATCATTTATTTCTAAATCAACATGATCATATTCAAAAGTATCTGATGAATTTGTACTAAAACTAATATTAAGGTAAAAAAATTGATTATTTTCTAAATTATACAAACTAAAAGTAACATTATCAATAGAGCTATTAAATGTACAATTTCCTCTTACTTTTGCTATACTCTTAGCGTAAGTAATGTTACTACAATCAACCCAAGAAGTTCCATTATTACATTGAATCTGACTAATTGAAGGCGTAGATCCAAATACATTATTAGAAAATATAAGAACTAAAACAATAAATAATAAAAACTTGAATTGATTATTCATTTTATACAAACAATAACACCCCTATATAGTATATTAAATTTGAATAACCATATTTATATACTTTACTATTAATTATATATAAGATGAATATAAGGTTAAATAATAAAATTATTGTTAATAAGAATAAAATAATTAAATCTTTTCTTGGTAAATTTATTGGTTTAATGTTTAGCAAACAAAATAAAAACCGTGCAATAACATTTGTTTTTAATAAAAAAACTAAAGTTTCTTTACATATGTTTTTTGTTTTTTATCCAATAGATGTAATTTGGTTAAACTCAAAAAAAGAAATAATTTTTATGAAAGAAAATTTTATTCCATTTACTTTAATTTTTCCAAAATGTAAAGCTAACTATGTTATAGAATTACCTGTAAATACAATCAAAAATAATAAAATAAAAAAAGGAAATATCCTTACTTTCTAAGTGAATTTAATCCCAAAACAACTAATCCGCCTAAAACCAAATATTGTAAATACGGAATTAATGATGTTAATAAATTAAGTCCTGCATTTAAAGATTGAAGATAATTTAACCAAACTACTTCCGATGAAATTAGTTCTTCGACTACACCAATAGTAACAAAAATTATAACATAAATGTTAAGAACTCCCATTAACCCATCTGTTCCTTTTTCACTTTTCAAAACTGAAGATAGAAAATCTCTTAAAAACGGAAACAAAAAAGTAATCGCAACATATCCTCCTAATAACAAAAACACAACATTCAATAAATTTAACGCAATAGCCATAAATATTCACCTCTTTAAGAAGAGAGTGTCTATTAACTTTATAAGTTTTTGTTACTTTTAAAAAATGGTTACTCTAAAATAAGAATTAATTTACTTAAGCTCTTATGTATAAAAATGTCAAATTTATTAACAATTTTAAAACCGTTTAAATATTTTTTATAATCAACAAAGTTAGGCATAACTATAACTCCACGTACAAAATCATTCTTTTTTAAATTATTAAAAAAGTCAATATAGAGTTTATCTAAATCCGTACTTAATTTACTACTTTTACCATATGGCAAATCACATACAACATTATTTAATTTTACTTTAGTTGCATCTTTATTGTGCACTTCCCCTTTAATTTTAAAATGTTCAAAATTTAATCTTGCCTTTTTTAATGCAATTTCGTTGATATCATACCCTTTAATATCCAAGCCCATTAACCCTGCTTCTATCAATAAGCCACCAGTTCCACAAAAAGGATCTAAAACTTTATTAGAATTTAACAAATTAACTAAACATCTTGCTAACTTAGGATGTAAACTATTCCCTGTTTTTCCAGGGCGCAAATGACTCCTTCGTGAAAGAAAATTTTCATTATTTTCATGTAAAAATAATGTAAAATATACTTTATTTTCAATTTCATAAAAATAAAATTTATTATTTGCATTTTTCAAATCTACATCTTTCAATTTATTCCAAATTATATCTGCAAATTCTTTTTCTCTAACATTCAAACCATGACAAGCTTTCACAGAAAAACTCCCATCAAATACACTAAAGTCAAAATTATTCAAATCATTATTAACATTATCAATTGTAGATGTAAAAAGAATTTTCATTACCTGTTTAGTATAAGCTAATTTTGAAGATAACTTAAAGTCTATATCTTTTGCAATAATAAATTTATTACTAAATTTAGTTTCATTAGGTTTCAAAACCGTTATTACTTCACTCCTAGCTAAATCTAAAAAATCTTGGCTTAATAACAACAAATAATCCATAATATCTCTTTAAATATAATTAGTTATAAAGCTTATCAAAAACTATTTAAATCCCCATGATATTTTAACTATATGGCAAAAAAAGGACGTCCACCTAAATCAGAAATTAGACAAAATATAGTAGATATTCTTTCTGTTATTAATGAAGAAACAGGGTATGAAATTTACAAAAAATATGTTTTAATTTTTCCTAAAGTTACCATGAGAAGTATATATTATCACTTAAAAAAAGGCCTTCAAACTGAAGAATTTGTAATTGCTAAAGTAGTAGATGTTCAAGGAGATTATTCATGGGGACCAAGCGCAAAAAAAACTTATTATGGTTTAGGACAATTAGCAAGGCCAAAAAATCAAGATAGAGTTAAAGAAATTCTCAACTAAAGTTTGTCTATTATTTTTCTTAATAAACCCATAATAAGAAAAGATTCTCTTTCGGATAATAAACTTTTACCAATAATTTTTTTCCATAACTTAAATTGAATATCTTTCTTTGCATCTGTTTGAAAATCTAATAATGAAAATAAATTTTCAAATAAATTCATTATTAATTCTTTTTTTTCTCTTGTTATAGGTTTAATTTTATTTTTTCTTTTATACAATTCATAAAGCAATATTGTAACACTATGACTTATGTTTAAAGTTGGGTATTTTATTGATGATGGTATATGTACAATAAAGTCACAAAGATCTAATTCTTTATTTGTTAAACCAGAACTTTCTCTTCCAATCATAATTCCAATATTAGATTCTTGACCCAATTTATCTGCAAATTCAGATGAAAGAACTGGACTTCGCATAATATTATAATCACTTCCTATTTTAGCACTAGTTCCAATTAAATAATCAAATTTTAACTCGTTTAAAGTCATTTGTGTTACATTCTCTAAAACACTTAAACCTTGTTTACTACGCTTTAAAGCTTCAACATCTTTAACATCACATTTAGGATTAATTACTATTAAATTTTCAACATCAAAATTTTTCATAACTCTCGCTACTGCACCCAAATTTCCAGGATTTTCTGGCTCAACTAAAATAATTGAAATCATAAACTTAAAAGAAAAAAGAGTTATTTAAAACTAACTAAAATATACTTCTAAAAATAGGAATAACTATACTCGAAAATAAAACTAATAATGTTATAACGCTTACTTTTTGCCAAATCAAATCAGCTCTATTTTTTTCAAAAAATTGATACAAACCAACTTGTAACATCCTGCCCCCATCAACTGGACCTAAAGGAAGTAAATTAGCAAGCCCTATACCCATGGTTAACATAAATAAAATTTTAAGAAAATCTATTAAATAAAATAAACCCCAATTTAAATTACTTACGCCATCTTTTAAACCAATTTTTTGATTTAAATTTATTCCAACATATGATAATGACTTATTATCTGGGTTAAATGTTAAATTAACTAAATAATTCTTTTTATCGGTAGATAAAATAATCATTTTACCTGGTTCCCTTAAACTTAATTCTTTACTAAAATTAACTAAATCATAAACTATTTTTCCATCAACTCTAGTTAATATATCTCCTTCCTTTATTCCAGATAATTCAGCAGGAAACCCTTCCTTAACTCCCATTATTTCAATTCCTTGTGGTTCAACAATACTTGATGCAAAAGGGAATAATACAAATAACATTAAGGCTAATATTAAAAAACCTAAACAAATATTTGAAAATGGACCAGCAGCAAAAATAGATAATTGTTGTATTTTTGGGGCCTTCTTTAGTACTGTTTCATCTGGTTCAACAAAAGCTCCAATGATTGGACCGAAAAATACAATTCCAGAAGATTTTACTCTAATATTATATAATTTAGAAATAACTCCATGAGCAAATTCATGAATAGAAGCAACAATAAATATTGAAATTAAACCACTCCAAAAAGGAATAAATATCGAACTCCCTGGAATTTTAACTCCAGGTAAAACTATTGAAATACTGGCAGGTGCTTCAGGAACTAAAAATAAATCAAACAACCCTTTAATTAATACAAAACTAATTACTAACAAACCGATATATCCTATAACAACACCAATATAAGCCCACCATTTCCAGAAAGAAGGAGCAATTTGAGAAATTTTTTTCATCCAATTAATTCCAATTTTAGTCCTATACAAAGCAATAAATTTTGCATGAATTTCAAATTTTTTTCTGTTATAATAAATTAGAAATATTATTAATACATAAAAGAAAAGAACAAATAAATAGTTCATTTTTTACGAACAGTTCTTAAAGCTCTATCGTTGCATTTTCTGCATTTAATTTTTCCCAATATTACTTTCATGTTAGGAGCTCTTATTTTACTTTTACAAGTCCTACATACAAAGATGTTATCAAACAATCTTGCTTTTGCTTCTGCGAATTTTGCCATTTTTATTCATTTTTTACTTGCTTCATTACTTTGTCGTCAAGTATTTCCCAATATAATACACTACACCCTTCAACAACTTGTCCAGTTAAATCTTCAGGTATTTTTAAGTCAAATGTTTCGTAAGTTTCTGAATCCATTACATTTGCACTATCTCCAGATAAACTTAGTACTTGAGCTGTTTTTTTTCCAATAATTGGAACATCTATATTATCATGACCAGGCGCAACAATTACTCTTTTTTTATCATCTATTAATCCTGCTCCAGTTAATCTAACCTTTGCGTGTCCATGCTTTCCAGGTCTACTTGTTTGAGTATCACTCACTCTACAAGCAACTCCATCAATAACAACAAAATTTCCTTTTTGTAATGTTCCTATACTCTTTGGTTGAGTTTCTCCCATTCGATATCACCTATTAAAAAAATAAAAAACAAGGTTATTTATAAAGGTTTTTATTCGAAGTGCTTCAGCCTCAGTTGGAAGTAGGTGCATCTGGCACTTCACGTACATATTTTTCTTTTTTTCGTACCCCTGTACCCCAACTAAATTCACCATTCAAATAATCTAAATAAACTAATTCATCAATTTCAAGATTAGTTGGAACAAGAAATTCAGTTGAAGTATACTTATTACCAAGTTCATCTTCAAACTCAACATAAATAGTATAACCTAAAGGTACGGCAGTTCTTAAATAATGAGCTTTTTTAAAACGACCATTTCCTCTTCCCCCAGACCATTCTGAATTATCATTTAACTTACGATATATGCTAAATCTTAATTCATCATCTGTTGTAATAGAAATATCCCTACGAGGATACATTTCAAAAGTTATTCCTTCAGTTACAGAATAATCAGTAACCTCTTCACTTCCAAAAGGTGCAGTTAGCTGATACTTTAACTCTCCATTATCTTCATCGATCAGAAACATATTACTATATCCATACCCTTTTTCATAAAAAACAAAAGAAGTACTTGTTAGTAATTCATTAGAACTTCCACTTACAAAAGGCGTATGATAATCAAATTCAAAATAACCATTTTCAGCAGTAATTATTTCTTTAGGGTCAGGATGATTTGTTCCTCCAACTAATCGTGCCCCAGATATAGGTTCTTCTGTATTTGAATCTATTAAAGTTCCACTAATAGTTCCTTCTTTAGTAAAAGTTCCAGTATAAAAAAGAGGAAACTTTCTATCATATTCATATACAAAGTTCATGTAGTATTTTGAACCAAAATCAGGGTTTGTAATTCTAGAAGTAACTAACACATTGTTAAATAATTTCATATATATCAGATTATCGCCTGAGTGCTTTTCAAAGTAATTTCCTTCTTTATTAAAATCATTTGCTTCAGCATAAGATTCTAAGTTCCTTCTTAACATATCAACATCACTGTCAGAATAAAATTCAACTTTAGAATATATCTTATTTGTCTTAGTATAATAATCTGCATCTTGTGAAGTACAACCTGTATCCAAATAACAATAAGTATCTGTCCTTATACTACCATATCCCTTTAAGTTTACACCTTTTGTATCATAATTCACAATTAAATTCAAAGTACTTGGATAATTTTCTAAATAACTACTTGCAAAATTTAGTAGATTCACTTCTTCATTTGTTTGAAGAGACACTACTACTTGTTTATTTTTATCCACCCACACAATACCGGACTCATAATAATTTTTATGAGTATAAATAAAAGTATTTTCAGATATAGAAACTATTGAAATTTGTGGTGAATCTTCATTTAAAATCCTATTAACTTTTTGCTCAACTAAACCATCAAAAGTAAATACGTTTACCCGTACACTTTCACCATTAGAATTAGTATACCTTGCTGAATGATCCAATTTACACCATTCACCACAAACTTCTTTTCCACTTTCAATATATTTAAAATCACCAATATCTTCTTCTATCAAATAATCATTTTTAATATCTAAATTATCCAGTCAAACAGGAGAATCAGGTAAAAACTGATCATGTTCTACTTTAATTTTTTGCAACATCCATTTATTATCATTACAATCCCATTCTCTGTTTATTTTCTTACAAGCATATGCTGCGATATAGTATTCATCTTCAGGCAAATTTTTACCTTTTAATCTAAAAGTTTCACTAGCTTTTCCATTAATCCAATTATAACCTTTCATAGCTATACGCCCATCTAATTCAATCTCCTGCCATTTATTATCCAAATAAACATAAGCTAGCTTCCAA
>CAZPRK010000006.1:0-26879 GCA_964589485.1 uncultured Methanosarcinales archaeon
CTAAAGTTGATAAAAGTAAACAGAAAACAAGAAATGATAAACTTGATCTTGAAGAATTTCACAAGATACTTGATTTCTTTTCAAATGACTTGCGAATGCAAGCTTATTTGATGTTAGCTTTGGAGAGTATTGCAAGACCTCAAGAGTTGTTGTATCGGAAAATTAGAGATATTGAACATAAAAAACCAAACTATGCAATCATTACTTTATCAGATCATGGCAAAGAAGGAACAGGGATTCTCCAATGCATTGACGCATATCCTTTTTTGATGAGATGGCTTGAAAAGCATCCATTCAAGAATGATCCAAACGCATACATCTTTGTTAACACTGGCAATAAAAAAATGGGTGCACAAATGACTCCAGTCAACATAAATAAAAGGCTCGAGACTGCATGTAAAATATTGAAAATCCCTAAACACATAACCTGCTATTCTTTAAAACGAAATGGTGTAACTTTCAGGAGACTTCGTGGTGATACAGACATGGAAATTCAACACGCTGCAAGATGGACTTCTGCAAAACAATTGAAAACCTATGACATGAGTACACAAAATGATGCTCTGCAGTTACAGCTCATAAAGAAGGGATTAATCCCACCTGATAAAGTAAAGGCTCAACATAAACATGCAATGCCAAAGAATATTGAATGTCCTTCTTGTGGCAAAGTCAATCCATTTAATGCACTCCAATGCAATAATTGTGAATCAGTCCTGCATAACAGAGATATCATGAAAGCTGAAAAAGCACAGAAAAAGAAATTCAGTGATATGCAAGAACAGATAGCAAACATGAAGGAACAGCTTGAAGTCAGAAAACCCTACGAAGCAATGATGGAGAAGCTATTGCAGAATGAGCAAGTGCAAGAGATTGTGAAGGCAGAATTATCTCAATAATTGGTTTATCACTTTTTGATTTGTATTATATTCATCAACTGCAAACAGAATAGGAATTACTGCAAGTGCAAGAATTATCGCTGGTCTCATCCAAGTGGTTTCCCAAAGAAAGTCAATAATGCCTGATTGAATTATAGATATACCAAGTAAAGTCATTACAGCTCCAGAAATGATTGTTTTAATGAAGTATTGTATTACAAATAATGATTTTAATCTTGGCATCTTAATATCCTAGCTAATTAGTTTAGTCTTCAGCAATTTATCTTTCACAACACCATAAATAAAATCATAACCTTTAGAATTAGGATGAACTCCATCTGCAAGTAATTTTGTGTAATCTTGATTTTTCATTTCATTGTAAACATCAATAAAGGGTATTTTGTTCTCTTCAGCAATTGTTTTCAAGATTTTGTTATACTCTTCAATTCTTGCATTTGTGAAATATGTATTTTCAAATGGGTTTGTAATTTTTTCATCAACTGGTGTTATTCCTATGATCGCAATTTCTTTTGAATGCTTCTTTGCAATTTCAATAATTTGTCGGACATTCTTTTCATATTCATCTGGAGGAACATCCAAGTTATCGGGTGTTTCAAATCCTCTCGAATCATTAATTCCAATGGCTATTAGGATTACATGTTTATCTCCATCCCAAACATATCTTGCTCTGGATATGCATTCAACATCAATTCTCTGAAGTAATCCTTTAGAATTATCTCCTGGAACTCCTTGATTGTAAACAGCGTGATAAATATCTTGATCTTCATAGTATTTCTTTAATCTTGCAACCCAACCTCCTTTTGACTCATCAAATCTGCCAAAAGTTATGCTATCTCCAAATGCAATTATTGATTTCATTTACAAACCTCACAATTACAGTTATCTATCCATTTACAATAATCACATTCTTCGCCTGCTTCAGGCATATCTCCTTTTAATGTGTCTAATGCTTTCTCGAAAATCTTCTGTGCATTCTTGACATCAGTTTTCATTTTAACTATGTCTGTATTAAATACAACTGATCCATCTTCATTGACTTTATCTGGATGATAGAATATTAGATATGCATAATCTTCTGTTTCATAGTCGTTCTTTCGTAAAAGGAAGTTATAGATGTCCATTTGGTTTTGATAGTGTGCTGCTGTGTCTTCTTTTAATGGATATCCTCGTGTTTTGTAGTCAAGAACGATGAGTTTCTTTCCTTTTTTGAGTATGTTGTCTACTGCTCCTCTGAAGAGGTTTCCTTCTTTGTCTGTCCAAGGGATTCCTTTGAAGTTGCTTCTCCAAATCTTGAGTAGATCGGCATCATCAAATAGTTTGATATCTCCATTTAGTTCTGCAAGTTCTGGTGGTAACTCTCCTTTTTCCATGAACTTGTCGAAATGTACTTTTAGTATTTTATCCATTCCTGATGGTAGTGATGGAAATATTCCTGCTGGTCTTTTGACGCCTTTATTGAAAGCAAGCCAGAAACATCTTGGACATTCTTTTAGTAATGATAGACTTGATGGAGAGAATTTATATGCCATTTTAAACCTCCAACTCCTTCAGAGACTTAATAATCTTGTTCTCGATCTCTAAAATATTCTTCTTTATGACTTCAGGTTTGTCATATTTTACTTCTTCATACTTGATTTTTTTGTATTTAGAAATACTCAAGTCATATCCTTTACCTTTTATTTCTTCCACTGGCACAAAGAAACATTTAGTACCCCGATCATCGTATTTTTCCTTTTCTCTTTTCTTGAACTTCTCAATGATATCAGGAATGTCTCCTTTTCCATCTATTTTTGTTCTTTTGTCATCAAGTGTGAAACCATCAGCTTGCATGTCATAAAACCATACTTTCTCTGTGGGTTCTCCTTTTGTAAATACAAGGATTCCTGTTGAAACTCCTGCATATGGTTTGAATACTCCAGAAGGCATTGAAATAACAGCATCTAGTCTGCACTCTTCTACAATAATTTTTCTAATATTTTTATGTGCCTTGGAATTACCAAATAATACTCCGTCTGGAACGATTACTGCACATCTTCCACCTTGATTCAGAAGGTTGAACATTAACTCCAAGTATAACAATTCTGTTTTCTTTGAGTTTATTGTGAATGTATCACTTAGATCAGACTCATCAATGCTACCTTTGAAAGGAGGATTAGCGAGAATTACATCGAAATAATTACTTTGCTCATATCTTTTAGAGAGTGTATTCTCCTGATTTACTTTAGGATTTTCAATACCATGCATCATTAAATTCATTAATGCAATCCTAACCATTGTTCGATCTATATCAAATCCATGAATCGTATTTTCCTCTAGTACTTTCCACTGCGCTTCTGTTAATTTATCCCCTACAAAATTATATTCATTTCCATCTTTGTCTTTTTTGATTAGATCTTTTGATGTTGAACCTTTTAGTATGTGCTCTAATGCTGAAATCAAAAAACCTGCAGTTCCGCAAGCAGGATCACCCACATTATCTCCAATTTGAGGGTTCACCAATTCAGTCATCATTTTAATTATATGTCGTGGTGTTCTAAATTGACCATTTTTTCCTGCCGTTGTTAATTGGGACAATAAATATTCATAGATGTCACCTTTTGTATCTCTGTTCTGTTCTTTAATATGCATATCATTGATTAATTTAACAGATTCTATGAGGAGCGAAGATGTTGGAATAACAAATATTGCATCCTTCATATATTGCTGATACATGCTATCTTCTGCACCTATGGATCTTAGAAAAGGAAATACTTTGTCTCTAACATGATCAAGTATTTTATCTGCAGACATTTTTGTCCAGACAGACCATTTGTAATCATCTTTATCTTTGAATATTTCTGTATGTCCATTACCACCTAATAATGCATTTTGTTCTCTTTTATTTTCCTCATCTTCCAATCTTTTCATGAAGATTAAATATGACATTTGTTCTATTGCTATTATTGGATTAGAAATCCCTCCACTCCAGAATTTGTCCCATAGTTGATTTATTTTTGATTTTAATTCATTGTCTAACATTTTATTTTCCTCCAATATGGAATACAAATTTAATTAGGCCCATACCTGCACCTGCAAATAGCAATCCACAAATGAAAAATCTTCCTGGAAAAACTGGCACGGCAAATAAACTTATTATTCCCCCAACTAAAAATAGTCCTACAAATATTATTGCTTGTCCAAGCATATTTTGACCTTTCTTGTTCATAGTAGCTCCCCCTTGAATGCCTTTTGCATTAGTGCGTTGAATAGGTTTTCAATATTTAATTTAACTTCTTTTTGATACTTTTGATTATTTTCAAAATGTAATGCTAGTTTTGAAAATTTAGTTTGTTCTTCAATAGGGGGAAGAGGTATTTCAAGATCATTAATCTTTGTCAGAGTTAATCTTGTTATTGCTGCTCCACCCATTCCACTTCTGATTTTTTCATACATAGTTGAATGATTTAATAAATATTTCAAATAGTAAACATTTAAAGAATTTGACATCTTTAGTAAAGCTAAACTTGAAAGCATACTAAACTCATAATCCAATGTGTTAACTTGAGCTATACCTGTAGTAACTCCATCTTTGATATATAGCAAATCTCCTTTTTCTGGATTACATCTATTATAAATTTGCTTATGAACTTCTTTAGACACATATGTTAAATTAGATAGATCGATTCCATCTTTCTTAATATGTTTAGCAGTTATATATGGATAATCTCCTTCATTTAGATTAGTTGGAGAGTGATGAGTCCCATCTGTAATTTTTGTGCATACTTCTGAGAGCTTTTTTAGAGGTAATTTCTTTGTATTATTAGCAGGATCTCCAAACATATCAACAAACACACTCTTCAAATAATCTTTTGACAATGAATCTGCTTCTTTTCTCCAGTCTTTGATTTGTTCTGCTTTTTCTAGGAGTGCGATTATTTTCTCTTGAACATCAAGAGGTGGAACTGGAATTGTAAAGTCTCGTAATTTTGTTTCATTTATTGCTTTCTGAGTCGCACCAGTGCATTCTTTATTCTTCTTTCTTTGGAACTCTCGAGTTCGTAACCAAAAATATACATACTTTGGGTGTAATTTAGATTTATCATTAACTCTTAGTATTGCAAAACCAGTTGAATATAGATGATCTGAATCTTCTTCACCTATAACATATATTTTTTCAGTATCTTTCATTTTAGCAAAGATAACATCCCCTTTTTGAACTTGCATATTTGCTCTGCTCGGTTTAGATTCATAATCTACTTCAGTAGTTTTATCTTTGATTATTCCTGTTTCTACTGATCTCGTATCAATATATACTTTGATTCCTTCAAATTTTTTAACTCCTGATTTAACTAGATCAAGATATTTGAATATTGGCACTTCTTCCCATCCATTTGGTAATGTCATTTTTTACCCCCTAACATTGAGCTTGGAACAGGCACAGAATCTTTCTTTTTCTTTTTGATTATGTGTTCTCTTAGATCTAGCTCTTCTGTAATTGTTTTTTGTAATTGCTGCAAGTATCTTGCAGACATATTTTTGATAACTTCAACTTCTGTTTTATCATCAAGCAAGATGTTCCAGCTGAAATTATCCTTGTCCTTGTTGTAGTTGATTTTATTAGAACCTGCAACATGATGAGGTACTGAAACCTTGATCTCATTTAGCAACAAATCCCTAATTAATGAAGATGGAGTAATGCCTTTCTTTTTGCAATACTCATCTATTCTAGTGAACTCTTCTCTTGAGATTTTTGCTGATATTGATTTATATTCTGATACTCTCATGAAAATAGAAAAAGATAGCTAGTATATAAAGCTTGTGTGTCAACCAAGGTTGACCTATTTCATAACAATTGCTTGTACTCTGGCCACAATGCTCTTTAATTCATCCACTCCATTGAACAATTCGACGGGGTTCTCGTCTTTAAACGGCTCTTTTGCGAAGTCCTTTAGTTCAATATATTTCCTGTTGGCAAAGACCTTTTTCAGCATTTGCAAGAACTCTATTTGCTTAGAATTATAGTTAATATGATCTATCACATACTTGTCAAATTCCCTTTCAATGATCTCCTTAGGATCATATTCATGAGTTAAACCAATCATTTCATGTAGGAACTTCAAGAAATCTTTATGAAGGTTAGTTTGAATACTCTCTATGGTGTATGATGGATTCAGTTTGATTAATTCTTTCTCTAACTCGTGAAGTTCCATACAAGTGATTCCTTGCTTCTTTTTGATTTTTTGAACAACAGAATTATTTTTAATGAACTCTGCCATCTTTGGATCTTCTTTAATCTCATAAACAAACTTAGTTCTACTCACAACAGTATCTGGTTTATCTATCTCGATTGGTGATCCTTTCTCTTCTTCATAATATTTCATCAGAGGAGATAATTCTTTTAGTATGATTTCTACTCTTTCGAATGTTAGATCATCCCAGAAATCATCTTTCAAAACTTCAATTATTCTAGATTTTTTTGCCTTGATCTCATTAATTTTATTCACTTTATCCAGAATGTTTTCCATTCTAACTTGAACGTATGCTTTTATTTTATCAATTAAATCTAGTTTATTCTTAACTATTGCATAAAATAATTTCTCTACCTGAAGAATAAACGGTGTAACTTTGGGATCTTTGCCATGGAGCATTATCATCAATGGTTGAATCTCTTCATGTAACTCTTTAACATATTTATCAAGATCAAATGTACCCTTTAGTTTTTTAATTAATGAATGTTTTTCTCTAACAATAAAAGAGTCTTCATTTAATGAGTTAATGTCTGTTAGAAGTTTTTCCACAATGATTTTCTTTTGATTGTCAGTCAGATTCTGTTTCAATAAATTAATCCTATTATCAAATATGATTGTTAGAATATCCTTTCCTGATTTCTTTTCTTTTGTTTTATTCAAATGATGTAATTTAACATTATTAACATCTCCAAGTTGGAAGTCTATCATCAAGAAATCATTCTTAAAAGGCGAACCATTTTCTTGAGGCAACCACTCTGGATGTCTTCCAGGAGCACATGCTGCTTTGAAGTTTCTAGTTCCTCTTCCAAGCATCTGCCAGAATCTAATTGGAGAATAAACAGGCCCAATAAATACTAGATTACATACTTCGGGTATATCGACACCAGTGTCTAGCATACCTACTGATAATGCAATCCTAGGTTCAGATTTCTGCTTGAACCTTTTAACTTCATCTTGTGATCTATATCTTGAGACAATAACTTGAACATGATTACTTAGGCTAGGATCTAAATTTTGGAACGCCTTCTTCATACGATCTGCATGTTTTTTGCCCCTACAGAAGAAAATAGATTTACAGGGCAATCCTTCGGGAGATCTATAACAATTTTGAAGAAATTCTGCTACAATTAGTTCATTTGTTTTCTTGTCAAGGAATGTTCTCTCGAATTGAGTACCTTCTAAATCGGTGTTTTCAGGGTCAACTTCTTGTTTTCTCAACTGATCCTTTAATGCAGCTGTTAATTTTTGCCCTTTAATTCCTAATTTTAAATTCTCGGTCTCTATTACAATTGGTAAATATGGAACTAGGTCGCCTGCTCTCACTGCATCATCATAATCATATTCTACAGTTGGTTCTCCCTCAGCACAATCAAATAATCCATATGTATTTTTTGAATCTTCTTCTCTAGGTGTTGCAGTTAATCCAATTTTAATAGCATCAAAATATTGATGAATGTAATTGTTTCTATCGTATTGTGATCTGTGAGCTTCATCAAATACAATCAAATCAAAAAAACCAGGACTAAATTTATCAACCATTCTGTTGTTGTTTTTACCCATTAATGTCTGGACTGTTGAAGAATAGAATCTTGACGTAGTACTAAATCCATTTCTATGCAATTCATGAACAGGTTCTTTAAAGAATTTTTTGAATCCATCTGCACTAGCTTGATCTGCCAATGCAATTCTATCTGCTATGAATAAAACATTTCTCACATAATTTGCTTTTACAAGAATATCAATTATTGCCATAGCTATTCTGGTCTTTCCTGTACCTGTCGCCATCTGAACCAATGCTTTTTTATGGCCTTTTGAAAAATGTTCAGCAAGTTTCTTCACATTTAGAACACTTCTATCTCTATCAACAACTTTAGTGAATATTTTTGTAGGGTCTTTTCTTTTTCTAAATAACTCAGCTTTTCTTTCAAGATCTTCCTGACTAAAAGGTCCACCTCTAATTTCCTCTTCCCTCCCCATCTCATCTATTAAAAACCATTTCTCTCCATTTGTCAAAAATATTGGAACTTTCTTTCCTATTTGATTTTCAATATCTTCTTGATAGGTTCTTGCTTGAATTGTTCCTTCTTTTGGATCAACAGCATATTTCTTTGCTTCAATAATTGCAAGTGGAGAATTATCTTGAGCCAATAGTAAATAATCTATAAATCTATCAACTCCTTTCTCACAAGTACCATCAAATAAATCATAATTTTTTGTTTTAAAATTAGATTTCACAGAATTAACTTCATCCTTCCACTGAGTTTTTTTCCAACCTACTTTAATCAGTTGTTTATCAATGAACTTCTTTCTAGTCTGATTCTCAGAGATGAGTTTTACATAATCCTCATTGATTTTATGACTAGTCATTTTTCATCTGTTTCTCCATCATTATCTCGAATTGCCTTGATACTAATAGGCCTTTCTTTTTACAAAATTGTCTATACTGATCATAGAGCTTTTCGTTAACTCTCAGAGTAATATTCTTTGATTCCATTGTTTATAAACTACAAATATACTCAAATGTATATAAATATTACGCACTATATAAAAAAAATGCCAAAAAAATGTCACTTAAAGGAACATAAATCTCTTGTTTGCGTTCCAATGTGCCATTTTTCATAATGTTTTTCAGCGATTTTCTGCTGAATCTTGGTTTTTATGACATTTTTCTTTGGCCAAAATACGCCACTTTTTCTTCCTTAAAGTATCTGATTGAACTACTCCTTCAAAATTGTCATAGAGTACTTTTGGATCAGCTAGCTCTTCAAAATTCAATTCATTCCATTTCTTTACTATCATTTTATCACCAGTCCGTATCAATACCTTTGTCTTCAAGCTCTTTGTTGATCTGCTGGAGTTCCTTTTGGATTAGCAAGAATCTATCAACTATCTCTTGCTTTCTTCCAAGAAGCATTCTTTTCTTCGCATCTTCATAGCGAGGATCATTGATGAAATAGAATATGACCAGCTTTCGAATCAATAATGACAGTTCATTATTTCCATTCTTCTTGACATAGTCTTCAACAATAGTTCTTGCTGGATTTCCTATTTCTCCGAAGTTTATTGTTCTTCTATCATACTTCTTTGGCTTTCCCATTTCATAACTCCAATTAATACTCAACACTAACCTGATGAACAGGTATTGTTTTTCTATTATTTTCAAGCAAATTGCTTCGCAAATTGCATTTCTTTTTTAGACTTCAATCTATTGTTGAAATCTTTTTTCTTGGTTTTTTAGCGTCGAGTACCCCAAATTTAGGAGACTCAACATTGTTCCAAATTTTTTATTAACTTGCGTTATGAAGATTAATTGCATTCAAACGCAATAATTAAATAGAAGAAGCACTAACCTTTCTTTGGACAGATTGACTAGCGCCTCTTCCAGGTGCTTTTTTTATTCTTTGATACCACCTCCTGCTGCGTTGATTAATAATTCTCTAGTGTATTCAGAGATTCTGTTGTCTGACAGAAGCTTGATCTTCTCAAACAACTCATTATCAATTCTGACAGTGATTCTAGCTCTCATCCCCATCTTGAGTCTCCTCACTATCTTCAATGATACTCCGAAGCATCCTGATCCAATTTGGATATTCAGGCAATTTCACCAGCTCCGTAGAGAATTACATACTGTGCTCTACCATGTTGTTCCACATCCAATATTTTGTGTTTCTTCAAGAATTTAACAGAGTCTCTGACCTGGTAGAAATTCAGCTTCAAAGCATCAGAAATAACTGTCAAACTCTTCTTTGGATTCTCTCCTACAAATTCTAGAACCCTCTCGCAGTTTTCAATTGTTGCCATGTTATACCTCCGGTTGATTTACCATACGCCTAGTTCTCTAGGTCTTTCAATCGTATCGTATCTCATCTCGGAGGGATTAGAAATCCGTCCAGTACAGAAGTAGGATAGTTAAAGGTTTATATAAATATTTTGCCAATAGAAACGCTGCAATACAGTATATCAATCCCTTCAATATCTGAAGGAATGACAAGGTTTTTAAAATACGGCTACAAACCCACTAATAGCGTAGGCGCATTGGATTGTGCATCGAGAGCACGGCCGACGCATATTTTCATTATTCTAATGCGCCAACAAAGACAGGTGCATACGATTGTAGACTGGCTGCACGGCCGGCGCATTTTTTCATAAATTATTTAAATAGTACTTTCTTAAACATATATATGGCAGATGGTATTACAATATTAACTGAGTTAGTTCAAACTGTTTTAAATAGAGTAGAAGTTTTAGTTGGTGGTGTATTTGGACTTTATGTAATATACTTTATTTTTAGGATGTATGAAGTGAAGAAACAAAACAAAACTCTTGAAATTATTAAAAAGGATTTAAACTATTTGAAAAGAAAAATAAAAACTAAATAATTCTTTATTCGAAACTTTTATAAATAAATGTTATAAACTCAATTTAATTAATTATTATATAGGGGGGAAATTACATGGGTTTAATATTTTATGTTATGGGTACTGCAATATTAGCATTAATTTTTGCAGAGTTTTTAGTTTTAAAGATTAACAGGCAAAGTCCTGGAAATGATAAAATGCAAGAAATTGCTCTTGCTATTAGAACTGGAGCAATGGCTTTTCTTAAGAGGGAATACAAAAATTTAGTGTGGTTTGTATTTTTATTGGCTTTAGTTTTAGGGTTTGCATTAGATAATCCTGAAACAAGTATCCAAGAAGGATGGTTAACATCTATTTCATTTTTAGTTGGAGCTTTTGGAAGTGCATTAGCAGGGTTTATTGGAATGAGTGTTGCAACAAAAGCTAATGTAAGAACAGCTAATGCTGCTAAAAATCATGGATATAAAGCATTAGAAATTGCATTTAGTTCTGGAGCAGTTATGGGGTTAACTGTTGTTGGAATAGGTTTACTTGGTTTGTCAGTATTATATTATATTTTTAGTTCAGTTATGGGTTTAAGTACAGCAGCCTCTGCTAGTATATTAACTGGATTTGGTTTAGGAGCAAGTTCAATTGCTTTATTTGCAAGAGTTGGTGGTGGAATATTTACAAAAGCTGCTGATGTTGGTGCAGATTTAGTAGGAAAAGTTGAAGCAGGAATTCCTGAAGATGATCCAAGAAACCCTGCAGTAATTGCGGATAATGTAGGAGATAATGTTGGTGATGTAGCTGGAATGGGTGCTGATTTATATGAAAGTTATGTTGGGAGTATGATTGCATCAATGGCTTTAGGAGCAGTGTTCTTTGGGGTAAAAGGAGCAATTTTACCATTAGCTTTAGCAGCAGTAGGTATTTTAGCTTCAGTTATTGGAAGCTTTTTTGTTAGAGTTTCTGAAGAAGCTAAAGTTCATGGTGTGTTAAGAAAAGGATTATTATGGGCAACTGGAATTGTAATTGTAGTAAGTTATCCTTTAACAAAAATGTTATTACCTACACATTTTGTTGGAGTATATATTTCAATAATTACAGGGTTAATTGCCGGAGTTTTGATTGGTTTAATAACAGAATATTATACTTCTGATCATTTTAAACCTGTAAAACGAATTGCAGAAGCTAGTAAGACTGGAAGTGCAACAAACATTATTGAAGGGTTAGCAATTGGTTATATGAGTACTGCTTTACCTACTATAGTATTAGCTGTTGCAATATATTTAGCTTATTATTTTGCAGGTTTATATGGAATTGCAATTGCAGCTGTAGGAATGTTAAGTACATTGGGAATTAGTTTAGCTGTAGACGCATATGGTCCAGTTGCAGATAATGCTGGCGGAATTGCAGAAATGGCAGGATTACCAAAAAAAGTAAGAGAAATTACAGATGCTTTAGACAGTGCAGGAAATACAACTGCTGCTATTGGTAAAGGGTTTGCAATAGGTTCAGCTGCTTTAACAGCATTAGCGTTATTTAGTGCTTTTAGTCAAGTAGCAGGATTATCAAAAATTGATATCATGTCACCAATAGTTATGATTGGGTTATTATTAGGAGCAATGTTACCTTTTGTTTTCTGCGCATTAACAATGAATGCCGTTGGAAGAGCAGCTTTTAAAATGA
This sequence comes from uncultured Methanosarcinales archaeon, assembly GCA_964589485.1. GTDB lineage: Archaea > Nanobdellota > Nanobdellia > Woesearchaeales > CAYSVS01 > CAYSVS01. The sequence continues at coordinate 12,154 of CAZPRK010000006.1, forward strand.
TTGAAGAAGTTCGAAGACAATTCAGAGAAATTAAAGGATTAATGAAAGGCGAAGCAAAAGCTGATCATGAAAAATGTGTAGATATTGCAACACAGGGAGCATTGAAAGAAATGGTTTTACCAGGTGTATTAGCTGTTCTTGTGCCTATTCTAACAGGTTTAGCATTAGGTGTTGAAGCTGTAGGTGGATTATTAGCTGGAGCTTTAGTTGCTGGAGTTATGATGGCAATTTCAATGGCAAACTCTGGTGGAGCATGGGATAATGCTAAGAAATACATTGAAGCTGGCGCACATGGTGGAAAAGGAAGCGAACCTCATAAAGCTGCAGTTGTTGGTGATACTGTAGGTGATCCTTTCAAAGATACAAGTGGTCCAGCATTGAATATACTTATTAAATTGATGAGTATTGTTGCTTTAGTGTTTGTACCATTATTCTTAAAATATGGACCTTGGCTTGTTTTAGGTTAATTTTTTTTTATATTTTATTTAAATATTTAACCATTGTTTTAATTCCCATTTCTGCTTGTTCTATTCTAAAATGTTCATTTGGTGCATGATAACCATCAGAAATTAAACTTTGTGCTATTAATACAATAGGTACTTTGAATTTAGTTTGTAATTTAGGAATTGCTCCTATTGTGCCTCCTGTTGCAACAAATAAAGCTTTTTTTCCAAAACCATATTCACAAGCTTCCTGTGCTTTTTTCATAAATTTATTATTTAGTTTTGTTACTGTTCCTTCGTTGCCTTCATTGAAAATGATTTCTATACCTTCATGAGTTTCTTTAAGAAAATGTTCTAATTTTTTAATTACATTTTTTGGATTTTGATCTGGAACAATTCTCATGCTAATTTTTGCATAAGCTTCATACGGAATGGCTGTTTTTATTCCTTGGTTTTCATTACTTTGTCCACCATAATATTCATGTATTTCAAAAGTAGGATTGTGAATTGCATTAATTATTTTCATTTTATCTTTAGTGTATAAATCACCTTCATATTGCATTTCTTCTTCATCTTTAGCTAATTCTTGAATTTCATCCATACCTGGCTTTATTACATCATCGTAAAATCCAGGAATTTTTATTTTTCCTTCTTTATCTAGGCAGTTTCCTAAAGCTTGGGATAAAATGTTAAACGGATTCATTGCTATGCCACCATAAACCCCTGAATGTAAATCTTTTTCATGGGTTTTTAGTTTAACTATGGCCCTTACTAAACCTCTTAATTTATATGTTATTGCAGGAGTATTTCCTTCAAATATAGTATCGCTAATTAGAATAGATTCTGGATTTTCTAAATTTGCTTTATCAAGAAATTCTTTGAAATTTTTACTTCCAATTTCTTCCTCGGTTTCGTAAATGATTTGTATGTTTGGTATATCTAATTTATTTTGTTTTAAGAAATTAATTGCATGGATGATTGTTAATGCAGGACCTTTATCATCGGTTGAACCTCTCCCGTATATTTTGTTATCTTTTTCTATTGCTTCAAATGGATTAGTTTCCCATTGAGGTTCATTCGCTGGTTGTACATCCATGTGATTGTATATTGTAATCCAAGGTTTGTTTTTGTTTAGCTCTAATTTAGCCAATAAAACAGGGTTTCCTTTAGTTTCAATTATTTCACTGGTGAATCCAATTTCTTTTAATATTGATTCTGCTTTTTGTAATACTTTATGTAAATCAGAATGATGGTTTTTATCTTGACTAATGCTAGGAATTTCAATTAATGATTTTAATTGTTCTTTATATATAGGAATGTTAGCTTTAATGTATTCGTTTAATTGTTTGTCCATGATAAAATAGATTTAGTTATTTTATTTAAATGTTAAGCTTCCCAATAATCAATCCACTTACTCCAACTATTGTATGCAACACTGAATCAATGAAGTTAAACGCATCTAATCCGCCAAAGTCTGGGAACGCAAACCCGAATAATCCTATGTAAAGAAAGAACCCTCCATTAACTAAACAAAAAGGTTTCCAGAAATTTTTATTATTCCAACCAAATTTAATGATGATAATTCCTAATAAAACATGAAATATTTTATGCCAAGTTTCTGCAGAATACCCTTTATTCAAGTAATCAGTAATTAAACTTATTAAAACTAATAGAAAAAATATTCCTATGAATCTAGTATAATATTTTTGGAATTTCATTTTGCATTCCTTACCGCGTTCTTAACAATTTCTGGTAAAGCAGGATGAATATAAATCATTTTTAATAAGTCACTTTTAGTTGCTTTAAATGTAATAGCGTATATTAATTGATGAATCATGTTTGAAGCTTCTTCTCCGATAATGTGTGCTCCTAGTAATTTTTCTGTTTTTTTATGGAAAAGTAATTTTACTAACCCATGATCTGGCATTCTTGCCATTCCCATTGCACTATTTTCATATCTATTTATTCCTTTATAATAAGGGATTTTCTTTTCTATCAATTGTTCTTCAGTCATTCCTACTGCCCCAATTTCTGGATGAGAAAAAACAGCGTGAGGCATTGGTGGATATTTTATAGGAGTTTTTTTCTTTAAATTATTAAATAAATATTCTCCTTCAAAATTCACACTATGTCTAAACATGAAATTACCAACACAATCTCCTAAAGCATATACATTTTTTACAGAAGTTTCTAAGTGTTTATTTACTTTAATAAATCCTCTATTTGTTTTAATTTTAGTATTTTCTAATCCTAAATTGTCAGTGTTTGGTTTTACGCCGGTAGCAATTAATAAACCATCACCTTTAATTTTTCCTTTACTTGTTGTGATAATAAATTCTTTATTTTTATATTCAACAGCTTTTGTATTAACAAAATGAACTTTATGATTAGTACAAAAGTTTTTACTAAATTCTTTTTTAATATCATTATCTTCTCTTGCTATTAATTCACCTCTTACTAAGAAATGAACATCACTTCCTAGAGCTGAATATGCATGACCTAATTCAGCAGCTATATAACCACCGCCTAAAACAATTAATTTTTTTGGTAATTTAGTATTTCTTAGTGCTTCAGTGCTTGTCATATATGGTGTGCCTTTTAATCCGGGAATAGGAGGAATAGATGGCTTAGCTCCAGTTGCAATGAATATTTTTTTAGCTGTTATTTTTTTACCGTTAACTTCAATAACTTTATCTGAAATAAAAGTAGCATGTCCGTGATAATAGTCTAAGTTTTTTTTCTTATCATACCATTTAGGAATACTTCTAGAATCTTTTCCTACAGTAGAATTAATTCTTTTTATAATATTTTTAAAATCAATTGATTTTATATTTGCTTTAATTCCTAACTTATTAGCTTCCCTTATTGCCATAGAAATATTAGCAGGATGGATTAACATTTTACTTGGTATACAACCTCTATTAAGACATGTGCCACCCCATTTCCATTTTTCTATAATTGCACATTTATATCCTAATTCAGAAGCAGGAGTGCTTATTTTACTTCCCCCGCCACTACCTATAACAATTATATCGTATTGTTTCATAATAGAAAATATATATTTCAGTATTAATAAAGTTTTTGATTAAATAAAAAAATAAAAAATAGATTGCTTATTTGCAATCTTTACATGTTGACCCAGCAAATTTCATTAATCCGAAAAGTAGAAATGCTGCTGTGTACCAATTAAGTCCAAAAAAGTTCCATATTGCTAAATCTTGTAAAAGAAACAAAAAACCTACAAGAAGCATTAGCCCTCCAGAAACTTTCATACATTTATCACATGTCATTTTCATAAAAAGATGTTATTATTATATTAAAATGTTTCTACTTTCTAGCTAAGAAATAATACCCGCCTTCATTAATTAATTTTTCTTCTTTTAATATTTCGAATCCAATTTGTTCTAAAGTTTCTTTTACCGGATATTTTTTGTGTTTTGGAACTACTGGACTTGTATCTGATTTCAAAATTATTTTTTCTTCTTCAGTTAAAGTTAGTTTTTCTTGTTTGATAGCTTCACTTACTTCTTGACCAAAAAACTGACCATAATCTTTCTTTGTATTCATTGAAAGGGAAAACAAACCTTCTTTTTTAAGCACAGAATATATACTTCTAATAATTTTCTCTTTATCAGGAAAATTAAAATTGTTAATACAAAAAGCGGCATCAAACCTCTCTTTAAAAGGTATTTCATAAAAATCTGCCATAACTAAATGTAAATTTTCTGAACTTATTTTTTCTAAACAATATTCTAATGAGTCTTTTGATAGATCAAAACCGAAAACTGTTTTTCCATGTTTAATCAATTTTTCACTTAAAATTCCATTTCCAATACAAATATCTAGAACCATTTCAGATTCTTGTAAATCTGTAAAATGTTTACTTAATTGATCTTGATAAATACTTGAAAATTGTAATATTTTTTCTAATACTTCAAATCTTTCTCTAGTATAAAATTGTTCTACAGATTTTTTATGTTTTCCTGAGTTATAAGATTTTACAGGAGGGGCTACATATGGATCACTTAAATCTTGAAGTCTTCGGATGTGTGCTATTTCTTGAAGTGTATATAACCTTTTCATATACTTCTTGATATCTAACATGTATATAAAATTGATGCATAGTTCTATATGAACTTTTATAAGTATTAATCTATTTTAAAATAATTATGCGTTATTTTAACTTAGAAACAAGGAAAATAGAAGAATTAGGTTCGACTTTTATTATGCATAGAGCTCCATCTAGTATAATCTCAGTTTCTCCTCATGGTGGTGAACTTGTTCCATATGAGTTATTAGAACAAAGAATAATGAATTTGGAAAACCTTGAAGTAGTTAATGGACTTAGAAAAGACGGAGATATAGCTGCTAATGAAATTTATAAATTCAGTGAATTTAATTATTTAGCAAGTTTACTTCACAGGAATATATTTAATTTAAATAGACCAAGAGATGGTTGTATTATTGATAAAGCTTCAGATGGAACAAATTTATTAAAAAGACAATATTTTTCAAGTGAAAAAGAAATGTTTGTAAGAATGTTTTACGATCCTTTTCATTCTGCATTAAATGAAATGATTAAATCTATTGATGGAAGAGTATTCTTATTAAATGGTCATTCAATGGAATCAAAAATTCCTAAAGAGCGACAAGATTATGAAGAGGGTATTAAGAGGCCAGCTTTTGGGTTTATGACAACCGATGGACTTTTAGTTGAAAGAAAAATAGTTAATACATTTATGGAATATATTGCGGATAATGCAGGACAGTTTTTTGATCTTCCTAAAGATATGGATATAATAGTAGAAGATAAACCTTACTCTATAGTTCCTGGTGGAATAAGTGAATTGTATGGTATGTCTGATGAAAGTACGGATTCAGGGTTATTAGAGATAAATAAACTATTATATATGAATGAAGAAACTTTTGAAGTTGATATAAATAAAGTTCACTTATTAAACATATTAATAAAAGGAGCATTATTAGAAGTAGAAAAAATTTTGAATTAAAAAGCAAAACTTATTTAAAAAGTTCTTTGTTTCTAAGTAGAAATGATAAAAATAACCTTTCCTGATGGATCAAATAAAAAATTTAAAGAATGTACGGGATTAGATATAGCTAATTCTATATCTGAAGGTTTAGGAAGAGAAGCAGTGGCAATTGAAGTTGATGGAGTAGTTCAAGACTTAGGTAAAGAAATAACATCTGATTGTAGTATAAGAATTTTAACATTTAAAGATAAAGAAGGTGTTGAAGTTTTTAGACATAGTTCTGCTCATTTAATGGCGGCTGCGATAAATAAATTATTTCCAAAGGCAAAGTTTTGGGTTGGACCAGCAGTTGAAGAAGGATTTTATTATGATATAGATGTTGATAAATTAAGTTCTGAAGATTTTGAGAAAATTGAAGCTGAAATGAAAAATATTGTAAAAGAAAAACATACTTTTGTAAGAGAAGAATTAACTAAAAAGAAAGCTTTAGAGATGTTTAAAGGAGATAAGTATAAACAAGCTATAATTAATGATTCTGAAGATAATTTTTTGAGTATATATAAAACAGGAGATTTTATTGATTTATGTCGTGGTCCTCATGTTCCTCATACTGGTAAGTTAAAGTCATTTAAATTAATAAAATTGGCTGGAGCTTATTGGAAGGGAGATAATAAAAATAAAATGTTAACTAGGATTTATGGTATTTCTTTTCCTGATAAAAAAATGTTAAAAGAACATTTACATCTCTTGGAAGAAGCTAAAAAAAGAGATCATAAACTTTTGGGAAAACAACTTGATTTGTTTAGTTTTCATGATGAAGCTCCAGGTTTTCCATTTTTTCATGATAAAGGAACTCATATATGGAATAAATTAATTGAATTTATGAGAAAAGAAATGCTTAAACGAGGATATAGAGAAAGTAAAACTCCAATAATTTTAAACAAATCTTTATGGATTCAAAGTGGACATTGGGATCATTATAAGGAAAATATGTATTTTACTAAGATAGATAAAGAAGATTTTGCAGTTAAACCAATGAACTGTCCAGGGAATTTATTAGTTTATAAAAATAGTTTACATTCATATAAAGAATTACCTTTACGTATGGGAGAATTTGGGTTAGTGCATCGTCATGAATTATCTGGTGTTTTGAATGGATTATTCAGAGTAAGAAATTTTACTCAAGATGATGCACATTTGTTTTGTACAGAAGAACAAATGGAAGATGAAATTGTAGGTTTGATTGAATTTATTGATCATGTTTACAAAACATTTGGTTTTGAATATCATATTGAGTTATCTACTAAACCAGAAAAAGCTATGGGTTCACAAGAAATTTGGGATAAAGCTGAAACTTCTTTGAAGAACGCATTAGAAAAAAAGAAAGTAGATTATGTTTTAAATGAAGGAGATGGTGCATTTTATGGACCTAAAATTGATTTTCATCTAAAGGATAGTTTAAACCGAACATGGCAATGCGGAACTATACAAGTAGATTTTTCAATGCCTGAAAAATTCAATTTAGAGTATGATGGACAAGATGGAAAAAAACATAAACCTGTAATGTTACATAGAGCTATTTATGGTAGCGTAGAACGATTTTTAGGGATGTTAATTGAACATTATGCGGGAAAGTTTCCAATGTGGCTTTCACCTGTACAAGTTAAAATTTTGACAGTTGCAGATAGGTTTAATGATTATGCTGAAAAAGTTGCAACTGAATTTAGAGATAAAGGGTTATTGGTTGAAATTGATGACAGGAGCGAGAGTATAAATAAAAAAGTTAGAGATGCTCAAATGATGAAAGTTAATTATATTCTTGTTGTAGGGGAAAAAGAAATTAAAGATAATACTGTATCTGTGAGAAATAGAGATAATGAAGTACTTGGTGCAAAGAATTATAAAGAATTTCTAAAAGAACTAATTAAGGAAATAGGCAGTTTTAAGTAAAAATTGGCTTCAAAAACAGATGCATTTAAAAAGAAAGGAGTATTTATCACTTATATTAGCTTAAAATGATTGATTATAAAATTATAAAGTATTGTAGGTTCTGCAAAACACGTTTTGTTGTGAGAAAGGGAGAGAATTCTAAGTATTATTGTAACGAGTGTCAATCTAAGCTTGACAAAGAGAATAACTAGAAGGAGGTAGATAACATGAAAGGTACTGTTAAATTTTTCAACAACGGAAAAGGATTTGGCTTCATATCTGGTGAAGATGGTAACGAATATTTCGTACATCAAACAGGTATTAATGAAGGAGTTCAATTAAATGAAAACGATTCTGTTGAATTTGAAGTAGAGCAAGGCGATAGAGGTCCAAAAGCTGTAAACGTAAGTAAAGAAGAATAGATTTTTATCTTTTTTTACCCGAAATATAGATTTCCTCTTTAAGAAAACTTTTTTTCTTAGTATATTCTACAGAAAATTTTTCTTTTTCAAATATTCTTTTTATTTCTTCTTTATTTTCAACAATTAATGCATTTGGTGTCATGTTTATGAATGAATGTTTAATATAAAAACAATATCTACTGTTCTTTCGCATAACTTTTCGTAAATGATTAAGAAATTTAGGTATATCTGGAATATAACCTAATGAGTTTGATGAGAAAAAGTAATCTACATTTTTTATTTTATCTGGAATTTTCCATGATTTTCTATATTGGATATTTATTTTGTTTTCAAAACCTTTTGGAATATTTTTCTTAAACACTTTTATTTCTTCTTTAGCTTTATCTATTGCAAATATTTTTTTGAAATTGATTTTATTTTTAATTAATCTTTTTGTGAAGGCTCCTGTGCCACAGTCATAGTCTATAATGGTTGAGTTTCTTTTTAATTTTAGTAATTTAATAATACGATTAAAAATAGGTTTAGTGAAAGGGACTAAATGGTAGTGATGTGAAAATTTTGCCATAATATTTTTTCTAATTTCAACATATTTATTGTCATAGAACAGTTCTATTGCGAAATATGCAGGAATTCCGAAAGCTACCAACCCTGTAGATATTCTTAATATATCTAATGCACTATGTGTTTCTTTAATAAACATGTAAAGTAAAAATATCATAAAACCAATTGTAATTATTGGGCCTATTTTACCAAAAACAACTCTATAAGGTCTTTTTACTTCGGGTTGCTTAAACCTTAAAATAACTAAACTTAATAATACTGCAGAATAAACAATTAAAATTAAAGGAATTAGCATATGTAAAAGAGTTTCATAAGAGCCTGCTCCAACTATAACTAAGGCAGAAACTACGATTGCTTGGAATGCTATGGATATATAAGGACTCTTGTGTTTAGGATGGATCTTAGCGAATTGTGTAAAAAATAATTTATCTTCTGCAATTGACATTAATAGTCTAGGGGCAGTAACAATCCATCCAGCTGTTGCTCCTATTACTGAAATAAAAATTAATATACTAAATATTATTCCGCCAACTGCACCAAAATGTATTGCACCTAAATCTTTAAGTGGAGCTACTGAGTTTGCGAATTCACTCCAAGGAATTGTTCCCATTGCAGTAAAGGCTAGTAAAAAGGATAAAATAGCTATAACTATTGTACCATATATTAATGCCTTAGGCATAATTTTAGTTGGGTTTTTTGTTTCAGCTGATAAAAAAATTGCACTTTCCCATCCAAAAAATGTTTCTGCAATAAAAAATATTGCCAATAGAACACTAGCTGTAGGAAAAACAAAAAATGGATCGAAATTACTTGGATCAATATTAATTAGACCTGGAACTATAATAGCTATAACGGCTGTTAAAGTAATTAAAGCAAAGCTTACTAACATTACTGTTGATGTTTGCATTCCATTAAATGCAACGTAACTAAATAATAATATTAGGAATATTGCAATAGGAACATATGTATAAGAATATTTTATTGGAATTAAATATTGTAAAGCTCCAAGAAGTAGCATGGCAATTGTAACACTTCCTGCAATAGAGGTTGTCCAACCTATAACAAAAGACCAAAACCGTCCATATGCTTGTTTAGCGAATTCATATACTCCTCCAGCTTTTGGAAACATTGCGGTTAATTCTGCGAAACACATTGCTATATAAACTGAAATTAAAGATAGAATTCCCCATGAAATTAATGAAGCTGGACCTGCATGTTTTGCTCCAGCTGAAGTAAGAAACCAAATTCCAGTACCCATAATTGAGTTAATAGTTATTAATAAAATTACTTTAAAACTTAATGTTTTATTCATTTCCTTCTCGTGAGGTTGAACTTTTCTTATTTTTGTTTCTTTAATGTGTTTTCTGAACCTAATAAATCTGGGAGCTCTTGTTCCAAACCTAAGTAATCTTAAAAATCTAGAATATCTAGCTAACCTTGCAATTCTTGTTAAAATTTTTATTCCTCTGAATGCTCTTATTAATGTTAACCCTTCAATGCCTAAAAATATTAAATTAAAAGGAATAGTGGCTATTATGTCTAGAAAATGTTTTTTTAAATAAGGAATTAATTGAGGTGTTTCAAACCATCTGTAATATAAGTCTATTGCGAATATAATAATAACATAAATATCGAAAACGTCAATAAAAAAAGACATTGCTTTTCCGACGCCATAAAAAAGTTCAATGATTGTAACAACCAAAAGTAAAACTAAAGATGGTGGAATTAATAATTGTATTAACTTATCTAACTTTTTCATGAATATACCTCTTTTTTTAATAATTGTGTAAAGTATATTATTTAAACTTTATGATTCTCGCATAAGTTTTATATAATTTAATAACTTATTATATTGTATGAATGCAAAAGCAAAGTTAGATTCTATGACTCCAGAGGAAATTGAAACGTTTACAAAAGAAAATTGTGTTTTTTGTAAAATTGTAGATAATAAAATTAGTTCTAATGTCATCTATAAAGATGATGATTTTTTAGCGATTTTAGATATAAAGCCGGCAACAAATGGACATGTTCTTTTATTTCCAAGGAAACATATTACTATAACTCCTCAATTACCTGATGAAGTTTTTGCTCAAATGCTTATTGTTGCTAAAAAAATTTCAAATGCTATATTAAAAGGAATGAAAGCTCAAGGAACAAGTTTATTTGTAGCTAATGGGATATCTGCTGGTCAAAAATGTCAACATGTTTTGTTACATATTATTCCTAGATATAAAAATGATGAGTTGGGATTATGAGAATTTGTAAATACTGTGAAGAAAAAGAAGTTTTATATGAAGATAATGTTATTAAAGTTATTAAAAAAAAAGATAGATCTATTGTAATTCCAAAAAAACATTATACTATATTTGAACAAGTTCCTGATGAAGTATTTGTGAAATTAACTCAAGTTGTTAATAAACTTGTTAAAGAAATGTTTTCTGAATATAGTGGGAATAATATTATTATTAATAATGGATTAGGGCAAGATGTTGCACATTTTTGCATAGAAATAATACCTCGTAAAGAGAATGATGGAAAAAATTTAACTTGGGTAGGAAAAGAACTACAACTTGAAGAAATGAAAATTGCTCAAATTTCAATTAAAGAAAATTTAAAAAATCCTCAATTGGAATTTTCTCGTGGACTTACTGAGTCAAAAGAAAATTATATGCATACTAATTTGGATAGAATGCCTTAATGAAGTATATGTAGCATATAGCTTAATTATAAATAAATATTGTATTTTGTTTTTTCTATGGAGAGGCTAGATATTGATAAGTTAGTAAGTATGAGAAGTTGGATAGATGAAAATTTCCCGAAATTCTATGGACCATATGAAAAAGAGTTTATTAAAAAAGCTGAATCTTTGGACTTAAATCCTTATACATTAAAGGCTGTTAAAAGAGAATTTGAACTTAGATTTAATGTAAATAAATTAGAATGGCAATTGTTACATATTTTGTTACATTTTTCAGCAATGAGGCAAGGTGGAATTAATAATAGGTATAAAGACAACAAAAAAGTTGATGTAGATATTCAAGGAGTGGATGAAAAGGATAGAAAGTTTGTTGAAAGGATGGCATTATTAATGTGGGATGTTATTGAAAATTAATATAAATCTACTCTTATTCCAATATAAGATCCACGTTTTCTTTTTTTAGTATCTAATTTAAGAAACATAGAAGTATTACCTTGTAAAATTTTTTTATCTTGGTATAATAATGATTTACTTTTGATACTAAATTTTGTGTCTTTATAAGTTGGTTCTATATTAGTACTTATATTGTAAGGAGATGTACTTATAACTCCAGTTAAGATAGTTGTATTAATAATTGAGAAGCTTTTTAATACTATTTCTGTAAGAGGCATAATCGTTTTATGTACTGAGTATATATAAATCTATTCTTCTTTTACTTCAGCCATTGTTTCGCTTCTATGAATTTTAGCAAAACTAGGTGTAACAACAATCCAGTCATCTCCAAATCCTGCGATATCTCCTTCAACAGCATCTGTAGTTTTCTTTAATTTGTTGATTGCTCTTTTTAATTCAACTAGATCTTTATCTTTAAGAGGTCTAATGTTAATTAATGCAATTGTGGTACCTTCTCTTAATATATCTAGAATTTCTTTAATGTCTTCAAAATCTTCTAAATTAAAAGGTCTTACGACGATTTTAGAGCTAGAATCTTTAGCAACAGTATGCTCGAGTTCAACGTATTCGTCTCCTTCTGGCATTTCATGCTCTTCTTTATTATTCATATTTGCGAACTTTTCTTTGAGTTGTGAAAAAAATTCCATGTTATTACCCCTCCACTGAAATTAGTTTTTTGGTTTGACCATAGGTATTTAAACTTTTTGGTTTTCTATTTTTTATGTTCTAAAGGGTAATATTTAAAAAGATATGCAAGCAAAAGCTTTTTATATAGGTGAAAAATAACTAAGATAGTTTATATAGTTAGTGAGGTATTTTAAATGGTTCAAAGAATAGGTAGCTCTAGAAGAAAAACAAGGAATAAATTCAAGAAAGGAGTTAGAGAAAAAGGAAAAATTAGCATTACTAGGTATTTTCAAAAGTTAGAAAGTGGGGATAAAGTTATTTTAAATGCTGAGCCAGCGGTTCAACGAGGATTATATCATCCAAGATTTCATGGAAAAATGGTTACTGTTAAAGGTCTTAAAGGAAGATCTTATGTAGTTGAATTAAAAGATAGAACTGTAGTAAAAGAATTAATTGTACATCCTGTACATTTGAAGAGGGTATAACAATGGTAAAACCAGTATTAGTATCAGAAACACCTATTACTATGTCTGATTTAAGGCAAGAATTAGGTAAAATTAAAGAACGTGACGGTGAATTAAATTTCAGAGCAAATAAAACTGAAGATTATTTGAATCAGTTTAGTGATTTTCAAAAAGGTCAAGAAGAAGTTGCAAAGAAAATTGAAGGTTTAGATATTTCAAGATTAAAGCCGGAACAAATTGCAAAGATTGTTGATCTTGCACCAAAAACAATTGAAGAATTAAAAGTTATTTTACAGGGTTATGTATTAACTTTAACTCAAGATCAGTTGAAAAAAATAATTGAAGAAATAAATTAAGAATGGAACTAAGGAGCACTAAAGAAGAAAATGCAATTGTATTGGATTTTTTACCAAATGGATACCCTTTTGATAATAAACCAATACATAAAAAGACTTCAATAGCGCAAGCTTTAGGTAAAGAACATTTTGTATTACTTGAATTGGTTCCAAAAAAAGAAGTTTTTCTTCAGCCATATGAAGAAGTTTATATTGGTGAAGGAAAAAGAGATAAAATTCATCATATTTCTGGAAAACTTCCTATAGAAAGGTTAACTCAAACAGCTAGAGCTGAGTTAGAATTTGTAATTAAAGACATTGTTAATAAACACGAAAAAGACTTTGTTAATTTTTTTAATAAAGCACTTCCTCTAACAACTAGAATGCATCAATTAGAATTATTGCCGGGTTTAGGAAAAAGGCATATGTGGGATATACTCGAAGAAAGAAAAGAAAAAGATTTTGAAGATTTTGCAGATCTTAAGAAAAGAGTAAAATTAATGCCAGACCCAGAAAAAGCAATAGTTAAAAGAATACTTGCAGAAGTTTCTGGAACAGAGAAACATAAGTTGTTTTGTGAATAATGAAGAAGTGTATAATTTGTGATGAGGAAGCAGAATATTCTATTAAAGATAGTAGTGAATACTATTGTAAAGAATGTGGAATAGAAAGTTTTAGTGACTTAAGTTACTTACAAAAAATAGAGGAAAATGCTTTGAAATTAAAGGAGTATATTAAAGAAAAATTAAAAGATGAATGAAAAACATGAGTTACTTAAAGCTTGGATTGCTGTAACCTTAGCATTTACTATTGTTTTTCGTGGTGGATTCTTATTGGCTTTATTTACTGCAGGTTTAGGTTTTTTATTGCATGAACTTGCACATAAATATATGGCTCAAAAGTTTGGTGCTATTGCCGCTTTTCGTGCTAATAACCAAATGTTACTTTTAGGGATATTATTTGCATTTTTTGGATTTATTTTTTTAGCTCCTGGTGCTGTGTATATTACAGGTCATTTGAGTCGTAAAGAAAATGGAATTGTAAGTTTAGTTGGGCCTTTTACTAATTTGTTATTAGCTTTAATGTTTATTATATTGAATATGTTATTTTCCTCTGTATTGTTTCAATATGGTGCAATAATTAATTCATATTTAGGTTTGTTTAATTTGTTACCATTTTCTTACTTTGATGGATATAAAGTATATAATTGGAATAAAGTAATTTATTTTAGTTCATTAATTTTGTCAGGGATATTGTTACTTATTTCACTGTAAGAAATAAATCTTCTTTGTATTCGTTTGCGAATAATTGAAAATTGTAATTTTGTTTTATTGCATTTGGAGGAACGTTTAGTTCTGAGATTATAAATGAAATTTCATCTGGTTTTAAGGTTCTTTTTTTATTATATTTAAACCAATCTTTTCCTTTGATTGATATGTTGAAATTAGTTTCTTCATTGTTTATATTTTTTATACCTATAATTATTCTTTTTATTTCTCCTTGCTTAGCTGTTATAAGTTTAGGTGAAGCTGTTATTGCAATATTTTTAGATTCAAACTCTAGTATTATTTTTTCTTTAGTTTCTTCAAATAATCTGTTTTTGATTTCATCATTAATTATTTCAGATGTTTGTGAAAATTCGTTTTGTATGAAAAATAATAAAAATCCTAAAACCGAAATTGCTATTATAACTGCTACTATATGTTCTATTGATAGATTAGCTTTTTTCATGGTACTGTAATGTATATTTTTTTAGTGGAACCGTATTGGTTGTAGCTACTGAATTTGAATTTGGGGTCGTTT
>CAZPRK010000006.1:26979-28282 GCA_964589485.1 uncultured Methanosarcinales archaeon
ATAACATACAACCGCATTAACAATATATGTTCCTGGGTCTACTCCCTTAACTCTAACTGTTATACTTTCAGAATGTTTTTCATTGTTTTTTAAGTCTATAATTCTTACAAATTTAGGGAGGATTTGTAAATTTTCACTTCCATCGCTCATTTCTGAATAAAAAATAAACTTATCTTTATTTTCAAGTGTATTTAATATTCCTAAACCAAAAGCTTTAGTGTCGCCATTATTCATTTTTGCAGTATTTAATGGAATAGCTACTCTTTGTCCAGAAGATAATAAAGATTCAATTTCTCTTTTAGTGTTTTTATCTACTTCGCCTTTAAATTCGTTAGCTTCAGAAAACATATTTTTGGCCAAAGAAAGACCAAAAACAAGAACTATCACACAAAAAATTAAAATAACAATAAAATTAATGGATAGTTCTAATCCTTTTTTGTTCATTCTACTTCACTATTTCGTATTCTCTAACTATTAATATCATGAATAGTAGTAATAGAACTGCTCCAGTTATAACGTAATAGATTCCGTCTGCAACAGATGCTGATATCATCTTAAACAAACCAAATGCCATTACACCAAAACCTAACCAAAGGAATTTGTCTAGTACTAATAACATAATTTGAAATTCTTCACTTTCTTTTAATCTTTTTGCCATTTTATCACCTATTTAACATTAATATTAAAGTATTTAATTGCGTAAACACTTGTTCCATCATGACTTGTTGCCATAGCGCAACTAAATGTTGATAATTCTGCTGATGATGTTGCTTGTACATTTAATTTTAATACAGCAATATCTCCTGCTTCTAAAAATCTTTCTTTAACTGTATTGAATTTAATTTGAGGACTGTTTGTTGCATCTCCCATTATTTTACCTGAATTATGTCCTTCAAAGTTAGTAAAACATATAACTCCTGCTCCTGTGGCTTGACCACCTGCACCTACAAATGAATTTATATCTGTGACTATATCAGTTGTTATTGTAAAAGTTTTTTCATTTCCTTCATCATTTTTTAATCCAAAGAAGACATCTTTTGAACCTCCTCTTTTTAAATCAATCTCAATATTGTTGAATGTTAACCTTTCATCGCTAGATTCAAGTTCATCAACAATTCTATTTTTCATTTCACCTGCAACATTTTCGAATTCACCAACTGCTTGCCCAAACATAGTTTTCATAAAACCTAGACCTAGTCCAAGCATAGTGATTGCTAATATTAAAACAACAATTGCGTTAATGGATAAATTTAAACTTGCTTTTTTAGTCATTTTATTTTACCTCTATAGTGAAATCTTTTCT
>CAZPRK010000006.1:28382-70194 GCA_964589485.1 uncultured Methanosarcinales archaeon
CCAAATGTTTTTTCGCTTTCTAAATCATTTTTAATCCCGAAGAAAAATTCTTTAGTACTTCCTCTTTTCATTTCAACATCATTAACATTTAATGTGATTCTTTTACTTGATGATTTTATTTCATCTATAAGTCTGGCTTTCATTTCACCAGCAACGTCATCAAATTGTTCAGTTGCTTGTCCGAACATTGTTTTCATAAAACCTAGACCCAGCCCAAGCATAGTAATTGCAAGAATTAAAACAACAATAGCATTAATTGATAAGTTTAAACTACCTTTTTTTAACATTATAACACCTCTTTTTAAACATGAATAAAGAAATATATATTTACTAATTTATAAACTTTTCTATATAGTTGGTTTTTCAGGCATTACTCTAGATTTTGAATTAGATACTTGATTTGCACCGCATAAAACCCAAGCACCTTGGTAAGGATCTGCATTTACTTTTTGAATTAATGAAGGTTTACTCCATGTTCCATTGTATAACCAAATTTTCTTAACACTATTTTGACAAGCATTAACAACAAATTTATTATCGTCTAATATCGAATCTAAAGTTACTAAATTCCAACCGTCACTTAAGTCAGAATGTTTTACAGATGATTGCATATGTAAATCAATTGAGCAACCTTCCTTTGCTAAAATCCAAAACCCAAGACCACTATTGATAGTTAGTGGATTCTTTTGCCAAGTTCCATTATAACTCCATACTTTGTTACATTTTTCAGAAATTTGAATTTGGGTTGGTTGATTTGCTCCGAATAAATTCCATCCTGCTTTTAGGTTTTTAGTTATTACACCAGAAGAATCTAAAGCTTGAATATCAATATTTTCATTAACACAATCATTGTCTTTATCACATACTGTTAATTTAGCGACATAATTTCCTTCAGAATAAGTATGTATAATTGAAGCTTCTGAATAGTCTTCAACTCCATCATTATCTATATCCCAGGAATAAGTATAAGGTGAATCACCGCTTGTTATATCGGAAGTAAAAGTAACTTCTAGAGGAGCTATGCCTGATGTTTTATCTGCGTTAATACTTAACGAAGGTATTAAATTAGTATTAACGATTATGCTTACGTTTTTAGTAACACAATCATTATCTTCATCACAAACAGTTAATTTAGCAATATAATCTCCATCTTCTGTGTAAGTGTGAGTTACATCTTCCTCTTGGAAATCTGAATTTCCATCATTATCAATATCCCATGAATATGTTAAAGTTCCATCTCCGCTAGATGTTGTAGCATCAAAATTAACTTCTAATGGAGCTTCTCCTGAATTTACATTAGTATCTATATTTAAAGTAGGTATTAAGTTTGATTCAACTACTATATTTACACTTTTTGAAACACAATCATTATCTTCATCACAAACTCTTAGAGAAGGTATGTAAGACCCAGCTTTAGTATAAGTGAAAGTTATATCATCTTGTTGAAAATCTGTATCACTATCGTTATTTATATCCCATGAATATGTAAGAATTCCATCTCCACCAGATGCAGTTGAATCAAAAGCTACTTCTAACGGAGCTTCTCCTGAAACTATATTTGAACTTATACTTAAACTTGGAACTAAGTTAGTATTAACAAATACATCTAGACTTTTTGAAATACATTCATTATCAGCATCACACATTGTTAATTTAGGTCTGAAGAATCCTTCTTCAGTGTAAGTGTGACTAATGTTTTCAGTATTATAATCTTCGACGTCATCACCATTAATGTCCCATGAGTATGCTAAATTACCGTCACCTGTGCCTTCACTATCTATATTGATAGTAAATGGAGCTTTACCTAATGTGTTATCTGATAATAGTTCAAGAGTAGGTATTTTATTACCAGTTACAATTAATTCTATTGTTTTTTCATCACAATCATTATCTGCATCGCATAATCTTAATCTTGCATTATAAATTCCACTTTCACTGTATGTATATGTAACTAAATCTTGAGTAAATTCAAGGTCACCATCGTTAGTCATATCCCATTCATAGAATACTGGAGTGTTTGCTGTAATAACATTTGCACTAAATGAAACTTCTAAAGGTGCATCACCTGTTATTTTATCTGCAACAATTTCAAAATCAATATCTGCTTCATCTTGAACAAATAATCTTTCAGTATCAGTTACGCATACTTGTGAAGAATCACAAACTTTTAATGCAATCATTGTATCTATAGAAAATCCATATGATAATTCAAATGAACTATCTTCGAAGTCAACAAATTCATCTCCATTTAAGTCCCATTCATAAGTATATGGACCATTTCCTCCAGTAACTATTGATTCAAATTTAACATCCGATGGATGGAAAATATTGCTATAAGTTAAATTAATTTGAGCTAATAATTCACTTTCATCTATTGCAGTAATATTTATTGTATCATTAACACAATCATTATCTTTATCACAAACTGTTAATTTTGCTACATAGTTATTTTTTTCGGTGTATATATGAGTTATGTTTGCATTATTAAAATCTTCTACTCCGTCATTGTCAATGTCCCATGAATAAGTTAATGGAAAATTTCCTCCTGTAACTTTTGATTTAAAATTAACTTCTAATGGAATTCTTCCTTGGTCTTTATCTGAACTAATACTTAGAGTTGGACTAAGATCTTCTTCATTTACTGTTATAGTTATATTTTCAGTAAGACAAGTACTACTATCACATGCAGTTAAAATTGTCATATATTCTCCTGTTTCATTAAAAGTATGAGTAATACTATTTTCATTGCTTTCAATATGTCCATCATCATTCATGTCCCATATATATACATAAGGCGGACTTCCTCCTGCAATTATTGAATTAAAATTAACGGTTAATGGAGAATCTCCTGAATTTTTATCTGTTTCAATAGCAAGTGATAATATATCATCTATGGTAATTGATTTTTGTAAAGTTATTGCATTACCTTCTGTTGGGGTTACTGTTACACTAATATCATGTGTTCCAACAGAAAATTCTTGAGTTGGATCTTTACTAGTATTTCCAAAACTCCAATCGTATGTAAATGGACCACGACCTACACATTCTAAATTAAAGTTAACAGTTTGTTGATTTTGAGTTGTACTTAAATCACAATTAATTTGATCTAATGTTTCATTCTTAGTAACAGTTATTTCTATTAAACTAGCATCAACGTCTCCTTCTGAGTCAGTTGCAATAACGATTATTTCATAAAAACCTTCATATAATATTGTATCAAAACTTTTTTCTGTAAAATCTATAGTATCATCATCATCAAAATACCATTCATATGTTATTTCACCATTTCCTGTATTAGATATTTCATCAAAATGTATATGTAAAGGTTCAATGCCTGAAGTTACATTTGCAAAAATTACCGGGGAAGGGACAGTGTTAGCTTGTGCTATAATTTCTACTATAGAATTTTTACATAGACTTTGATCACAAACAGTTAATGTTGAATTAAAATTTCCAGCTTCTGTAAATGTATGTGACGGGTTTTCTATAGTGTAATCTTCCACTCCATCATTATCTACATCCCATGAATAAGTATACGGAGCATTTCCTTCAATTATATTTGATGTGAATTGAACTTCTGAAGGTAAAGGATATAATGTTTGTTTATCTGCAGAAGTTTCAATGATTAAATCATTGAATACTGAAATGTTTACTTTACTAGTAACTTCAATATCTTTGGCATCTGTAACAGTTAAAGTGACTTCATGTAACCCAAGAGTAAATGTATGGTTTATTATTTGTGATGAAGCATCTTCTATTCCATCATTATCAAAGTCCCATGAATATGTTAATGGAAGTTTTCCTCCAGTTGTTTGTGCAATGAACTCAACTTCTAAGTTTGGTTTGCCATTAGTTGAACTGGTTAATATATTTGCTTCAGGTAATGAATAAGATTGTATTGAAAATGTATGTGTTAAAGTATCTGAGTTATTGAATTCGTCTTTACATGTAATTGGAAGGTTATAAGTTACTCCATCTTGTACGTTAAATTGAGTAAGGTGATTTAATCCGTTAGATGTAAAAAATACTTTTTCATTTTCAAAAGTATAACTACAATTTGCATTTTCATCAGTTAGTGCTGTAATATTTACAATATCTATTGGAAGTAATTCACCTATAGGAGAAGTTATTAGTAATTCAGGTGCGTATATATCTTTATTTCTACTAAATACATTATTTGTTTCATTAGTTTCTTCAATTTCATTATTATTGTCAATAATTACAAAAATAGAATCTGTATCATTAATTTTAACATCTTCAAATCTTAATGAATAAGATGAATTAATTAGTGGAATGACAATACTATCTAATAATTCAAAATTATCATCGAAAACTTCAACACTAACGCTATAAGCTTCTATTCCCATATTTTTAATTTCAATATCTATTCCAGTAAAATCAGAAGTATAATCATCTAAACTAATATTATTAATATTTAATTCAGGAAGGGATGGAGCTACAAATTGGTTGTATAAATAAGTGTTTGTAGTGTAATCATCAGTTACTGAGTCTAATACTGTTTCGTTTTTTAATATTTTAACATAACTTAATACATAAGGTCCAGATAATTTTGAATTATATATTGTTTCTCCATCAATTACGAAATCTATAGCGTTAGTTCCTAGATTTAAGTTATAACTTTTATCAATATCTTCAATGAAATTCCCATAGGAATCGTGTAAAGCTGATTTGAATTGATATTCTCCTGATTCATTTGTTTCTATTTCGATTGAAATAGTTAAATTATTGATTTTATCTGAAATGTTTTGAATATCTTCTTGATAATTGTTAGTTAATATTGTTTTCTTTGGATCAAATTCTTGTTTTTGGAATTCTCCAAGGAATGAATTTAACTCGTAATTATATGTTACTTCAGATGTTTCTATTGTTACTGAAGATAGATTGATTTTACCTCTTAAATTATTATCTCTGATTACTTCAGAATCAAAAAGTAATGTGAAATCTTGACTTTGTGAAGTTTGTTGCGTAAAAGCAGAAGTATCATTATCACCTGTTAAATATCCAAATATTGTAACTTCTTCGTTGATAGTTGAGTCTAAATTTATGTGAGCAGCTAGGTAGTCTAACCTTGAATCTGATTCATTGTTTATAGCTTCGCTTGTAATACCTGTAATTTTTATTTCTCTTGGTTCTAATTCATTTATGTCAAACGTAACTAAATGATTTTTATCTTCCCTTAAAACTAATGTTGCATTTTCAAATATTTTTAATGAAAAATTATATGTATAATTTTCTAATGATTTAGCTTTAAATGGAAAATTAATTGTATTTTGTCCAAGAATTAATTCTTGATTTAAGGAAATTGATTGTACAACTATATCATTGTAACTGAGTTCTCCTATTAAATCATAAGTTTTTGCATCTGAATTTAAATTTACACTTATAATTAAATTATCAAATAATGAATTTGCATTTGTATCTTCACCAGTTGTAGTATAATCAATTACACTTAATTCTTCAACTGAATAATCGTAGTCGTAAGTTGCAAGTAAATCTTCAATTGTTACAGCATTTACCGCAGACATAGATACAACTAGTAAAAACAAATACACAATCCAATTTGATTTAATTTTATTCATTGTATCTTAAGTAAAGTTTCCTCGCAATTAAACCTAATAGGAATCCTAATAGGAAGTAGAATATAGCTGAAAAAAAAATTAATAAGAACCCAGGTAAAGTTGAACCTATCATGTTTTGTATTTGTAACCCTGGTAGTAAAGGTATTAAACCAAATACGAAGCCTAAAAAACCAGCATTAGCAGTATTAAAAATAAATAAATATAATATTGCAATTAAAATAATTACTAAACTTCCTCCATATAATCCCCATTTCATATAGTTTTTATCTAACATATTGGCACCTCTCCATTTTGTTTTTCTAAATTGAAACATCTTTGTGTGAATTTAAACTCTTCACCATTTAACTTTCTTGTAATAATATCTTTAGTAACACTTTTATCTACAAAACTTAAAATTGAATGCGCTCCTAATACTCTAAAATAATGTTTATCATCTGATTGTACATTTTCATAAATTGAATCCATATCGTTTTTAGTAACAATTCCATCACTAGATTCTGATTCCCCTAAATATCCTCTAATTGCTGCGAATTTATTAATGTTGAAATTACCAGGTTGAGTATCTTGGTCGGAACTCATCCAGTTAAAATAATCTTTAAATAAATTTAAAGAAATTGTTTCAATAGTATCCGAAAATAAACTTTGAGCGCCTACAATTGAACCTAATAATTTGTTAAATGAAACGTGAGCTAATTGGGCTTCTTCTGCATTACTAATGGCAGTTTGAGCATAATTAGAAACTAAACTCTTACCCAAACTATCCCCTTCAAATGCTCCAGGAGCTCCAACCGCAACCAAAGTATCTACTGGGTTTGATGGTAAGCTAACTGAAGTCCAGTCACTTCCGTCCCAATAAAATCCTGCATTCTCAATTCCAACATTGTTCCATTTATCTAATGAACTTAATGCGGTTCTTGCACCGTTACTAAACCCAACATATTGAACTTTAGTTTGACCAGTATAAGCTTGAACTCCTGCAATAATTGCAGGCCAATATTTATCAGTAAGGTCATCAAAATCATAATTAGGACATTCTTCACATTCAGTTCCAGGGCCACCAGTTATTTCAGCCAACCATACATCTCTTCCAGATGCTGCTAACTCTTCACCATATTCTTGCCAGTAAGATAAATTATTCCATAATCCTCCTGCTAAAACAACAGGAATTTTACTATATTTTAATGATCCTCCTGAAAGTACATCTATAAATTGATTAAATGAAACAGTATGCTGAGGTTCAATATGTTTTAATCTTAATTCTACTAAATCATTAGTTCTTATTAATTCTTGTTTAAAGTTATATCCACCTAATAATCCTAATTTTACAATGTCTGCAAATTCTTGAGTATTTTTCATATAATGTACTTTATTTTCAGGAACATTGAAGTAATCAAAAGTGCTTAAACCTTTTAGATTTTCTTTAGCAACATAAATATCTTTATTTGCTTCTAATTCATTATAATTAAATTCTCTTAATGCAGCAACAATTCCTTCAATTGAATTTCCTAAAACATAAATTCTAAATTTATCGTTAACAATTGAATTTACTAATCCATTGTATGGTAGGCTTTCTTTTTTATCTTGATATCTAACTACACCTTGTTTTAAACCCCATCCGAAGTTTAGTAAGTGTATACTTCCGGGGTTTTTTCCAATTGAAATAACATAATCTGCCTTTTCTTCACTGTTAACAAAGTTATATTGTTTTAATTTATTTTTAACATAATCTTTGAACAAATCATTTAGTATTATTGGCTTAACATCAACATCTAAATATACATTTGCTGCATAGAATTTTTTTCTAATTACATTATTTCTTTCATTGCTTTCAGGAATAATTTGTTCTGAATCTAAATGTAATAATAATTCTTGATTTTCTTTAATGTCAAATAATGTTGAACTTTTTATAGATTCTCCACTTTTAATAAATTTATTTATATTAAAATTAAGTTCATTAACAACTTTATTTCTTTCAAATGCTCTTAATAAAATATTAAAATCTTCTACTGCATTTTCACCTTGATTATTCACTGAAAAACTTACATTTACAGACTCACCAATTTTGTTGAAATTAACTTCACTAATTGAAATGTCGGTTAGTTTATTAGTTGGTTTACATATATCTTGTATTTCTGGGTTTAGGATAGTTTCTACATTAGTAAACCCATTATTTATTTCATAATAAGTAAATCTAGATGGCAAGCTTTCAATTACACAAGAACTATCAACTGTTGTAATTTTATATGTATATTTAATATCTTCTTCAATGAAATTATCAGTAAATGAAGTTTCATTTGTTGTTGCAATTAAAATATCATTTTTGTAAATATTAAAATGTTGGAAGCTATGGAATTGTGATGCATCCCATTCTAATTCTAACAAACCTTGTGATTTTGATTTTATTTTTAATCCTGTAACATAATTTTGACTTGCTGGGTCTGGATATTGTCCTTCGCAAGGGTCTTCAGGAATTGGATGAGTTGACCCTTCTGTATCTCCTCTATTAAATCTCACAAATAGATTTGTTGAAGGTCCTGCTTTACAATCATTATCGATAGGGATAGTTGTATAAGTATGCTCTGAGTTAGTTGCTACATAATGATCTGTTATAGTTCTTCCGTTGTGTATTGCAAATATTTCAAAATCCTTTAAAAATTTATAATGTTGTACACCTTGTGCTTGATTCCATTCAAGCGTATTAGAACTAAGACCTTGCTGGTCTAAAATCATATTATTAACTATTAACCTTTCATCATAATATCTTCTTTTAATTTTGTTATTGTTTTCATTTGTTTCTTTTATTTCATTATTTGGATCTATTTTAATAAAAAGATCTTGGTTGTTTGTTATATTAAATTCTTTTGAGAGAAAATTAATTGTTATTATTCTGTTTTCATTAGGAAATAAAAGTTCTTCATTATTATAAATTGTTTTGTTAATTACATTATTTCCTTCCATTATTTGCAATAAAATGTCGAAATTCTTAATTGCAACTTCTCCATTGTTTTTAACTGTAAAATTAACTGCTAAATAATCTTTATAACCGCTTAATTCATCGTCTTTGATGTAAAACTTTCTATCTCCTAATTCTAAATCTAATTGAACATTTTGTGAAAAGAATCTACTTTTAAATTCTTGGTTTGTTTCATCATTTTCTAAAAGTTTATTTTCAGGA
The DNA here is from genome assembly GCA_964589485.1 of uncultured Methanosarcinales archaeon. Taxonomy (GTDB): domain Archaea; phylum Nanobdellota; class Nanobdellia; order Woesearchaeales; family CAYSVS01; genus CAYSVS01. The sequence continues at coordinate 37,158 of CAZPRK010000006.1, forward strand.
TCAATTACGAATTTAACTTCTTGACCTTTTTCAATTGTAATAGGGAAATAATGTACTTTACTTTCTCCGATATCTAAAGGAGTATCGTATTTAAATTTTTGATTATTTATTAACATGTCGAAGTTAAAAAGAGTTCCATCTCCTGTGTTAGTTGTTTTAAAAGTAGTAATTACTTTTTCACCTTCTTTATGAAAACTAATGTCGCTAATTTCTACATCTGGAAGTCTTCTGTTTGAACTAATATCAGCTTCTATAATGAAATCAACACTTTTATTTTCATTTGGTAATATAGTTCCAAAACCAAATTGAAAACAATGGGCACTTCTTGTTGATGTATATTTGTTATAATTAGATGAAAAATTAGTACCATCTTCAATTAGTGTATTTTTAGTACCTTGAAGAGTATTTGTAAGTTCTACACCTATAGGTTCAATATTAGGATATATTGCTAAATTAGTATTGGGTTTATCTGTAAAGTTAGTAGAATAAAGTACATTATAATTTTCAGGAAAGTATTCAAGAATATCTGTAGCTCCTTTGTAGTTTTCATAACTTAATTTTATTTCTTGATCTAAGTCGAAATCATTACAAACATAGAATTTTGCGTTATTTAATGCTACACTTCCATTATTATGAGCTTCATACTTCCATAAAAAATGAGGATATGTTTGATTTGGTATTATTATTTTTTCACTTATTATAATATTTTTGTGGTCAAATGAATCATATATCCCTTCTGCCGTATATGGTGTATTTGTATGTTCAGCTGTTTCATATAGAGTTTTTATAGCATTATTAGTATAATACTTATCTACTAAACCTGATTCATCGCTAGATATACCGAAATAACTAACCTGCCCTTCTCCATTAAAAATATGCTGACGATAAAAATCATCATATTGACTTTGTAAAATTTTTAAATTATGGTTATTTTGATTTTTATCTAAATAATTCATTTCAATTTGGACTCTTTCTAAGCTTGAAAAATAAAACCTTGTAAATGCACTAGAATCTGTTTTTTTAATATTATAAAAAGAAGCATTAATTTTATTTTGTTCATGTTCTCTAATTATTTCTGATCTAAAATCATTAGATGTTTGATGATTTTTTTGTATTGATTTTGTTCTACTATCTACAGTATTTTCAATATTTTCTTTAGGTTTAAATTCTACAATATCTTCAGAAATAGGTGATTTGAGTTCAGGATTTAAATCTACATTTTTACTTTTTTCTATTACTTCAGGAACTAAATTAACTTTATTTTTAGCTTTTAATTCTTTTCTTAATCTTTCAGAAATACTCTCTTTTTCACGTTTTAACTTATCTGAAATACTTTCTTTTACAATGGGAGTTATTTCTTGTTTAGGAATAACTTCCTTTGGCTTAGTATTGATATTAAGTTGATTATTCACTTTTGGTTTATCAATTAAAGAATCTTCAATGATATAAGTTTGATAAAATTTAGGCAAAGAGTTTTGTTTAATTACTAAAACATCATCTTGAGCTGGAATGTAATATACTTCAAACTCTTCAGCAACTGCTGAAAATGCTAATACTATAATAAATAATAAATATATTAATCTACGCATGTAACCCCCACATGTTGGTAAATAACCTTGTTTTATAAAACTTACCCACAATTTATGAAAGCAGGTGCCTAAAAATCACTCTAATTTATCTAATATTCTGCATAGAACTTTAAACGTATCTTGAACTTTAATTAAATCTCTTTTCAAAACCCAAGATGTTTCTGCTCCTTCGCTTTGAGCTAATAATTTACTCTGAACTTTATCTGCTATTCTTTCAACAAAAAGTAAATGTTCTCTAACTTCAGAAGTATCTTTATAACTATTTTCAGCTATCCTTTTCATAATTTCCTTTAAACTATCTCTATCGTAATCTTCTATGCTACCTGGTCTTGGAACTAAATCTTCATCTTCAGTTAAATCATATGCTTTTCTCATAAGTAAGTATAAGCTTTGAAAATATATAAATATATGGTTACTATTTCATATACAAAAGTTTTAAAAGAATACTATAATAAGGTTTTTCATGAAATTAGAATTTAATCCTATATATATTGATTATAAAATTGTTAATGAAAAACCTAGAATTTATATGTATGGGAGGTCTCATAATAAACAAATATGTGTAGTTGATGATTCTTTTTCTCCTTATTTTATTGCAGTAGCAAAAGATATTAGTTTATTTCAAGAAAAAGTTAAAAGACTTAAATTAGAAGAAGAAGGAAAAACAGATGCTTTTGTTATAAATACTGAAGTAATTGAAAAAAAACTTATTGGAAAAAAGATTCAAGCAGTAAAAGTTTTTGTGAATGTTCCTTCTTCAATTTCTAGAATAAAGGATGTTATAAAATCGTGGGATTTGCTAGAAAATGTCTATGAATACGATATTCCTTTTGTTAATCAATATTTGATTGATATGAATATTTTACCTTTAACTACATTAATTGTTGAAGGGGAACAGTTAAATGAAGATTTTCCAACCTTAAATTTAAAATCAATTGAGCCATTAAATAAAAATTCTGTAGAAAATAAATTGTTAGCTTTTGATATTGAAACTTATAATCCTGATGGTAAAAATATATTGCCAGAAGAACATCCAATATTAATGGTAGCATTATTTGGAAAGGATTTTAAAAAAGTTTTAACCTGGAAAACTTTTCCAACTAATGAAACTTATATTGAATTTGTATCTAATGAAAAAGAATTACTTCAAAAGTTAAATGATTACATTAAAGAATATTCTCCTGATATTATAACTGGGTATTATTCAGATGGATTTGATATGCCTTATATTATGACAAGGGCTAAAATTCATAATGTAAAATTAGATTTTTCTTTTGATGGAAGTACTCCAAAAAAACAAAAAGGAAGATATAGTAGCGTTGATGTAACGGGAATGGCTCATGTTGATTTAATTAATTTTATTAGAATTATTATTTCAAGAAGTTTAAAGACAGATAGTTTAAAGTTAAATGAAGTTGCCTCTGAATTGTTAGGTGAAAAAAAAGATGATGTTGAAGTTGAAAAGTTAGCTGAAGTTTGGGATAAAGGGGGAGCAGAATTAGAAACATATTGTAAATATAATTTAAAGGATTCAATTTTAACATATAAATTGTTTCAAAAAGTTTTACCTAATTTAGAAGAGATGGTAAAAATAATAGGACTTCCTATTTTTGAGATTAGTAGAATGAGTTTTTCTCAATTAGTTGAATGGTATATTATTAGGATGTGTAAAGAGTATAATGAAATTGTCTTGAATAAGCCAGGTTATAATCAAACTAATGAAAGAATGGCAAAACGGTTTCAGGGAGCTTTTGTATTTGAGCCAACTCCTGGAGTTTATGAGAACATAGCTGTTTTTGATTTTTTAAGTTTGTACCCAACTATAATAATAAGTCATAACGTTGGAATTAATTCAATTAATTGTGACCATCAAGAATGTCAATCTGAGAAAGTTCCATTAGAAAATGAAGATACTTGGTTTTGTAAAAAAGAAAAAGATTTTGTTTCAAGTATATTAGAAAATATTATTTCTAGAAGATCTAGGATTAAAGAAATGTTGAAAAAAGAAAAAGATAATCTTCTATTGAGTGCAAAGTCTGAAGCGTTAAAAGTTTTAGCAAATAGTTTTTATGGTTATTTAGGTTTTGCGCCGGCAAGATGGTATTCATATGATTCAGGGAATAGTGTTACTGCATTTGCAAGATATTATATTAAAAAAGTTATAGAAAATGCAAAAGAAAAAGGATTTAGTGTCATATATGGAGATACTGATTCTATTTTTATGGAATTAAAAGATAAAACTGAAGATGAAGCAATTAAATTTGTTGACGGAATTAATGCAACTCTTCCAGGTATAATGGAATTAGAATATGAAGAATTTTATCCAAGGGGGATATTTGTTCAAACAAAAGGAAGCGATGTTGGAGCAAAAAAAAGGTATGCATTATTAAGAAAAGATGATACTTTGAATATTAAAGGATTTGAAACAGTAAGAAGAAATGTTAGTTTTATTGCTAAAACTGTTCAGCAAAATATCTTAAATATGATTTTGAAAGAAAAAGATATTATTAAAGCAAAAGATTATGTAAAACAAATTATTGTTAATTTAAAGACAAAGAATATTCCAGTTAAAGATTTAATTATTTACACTAAATTAACTAGAAAACCTTCAGAATATGATAGCATTGGTCCGCATGTTGCAGTTGCTAAACAGATGGAAAATAAAGGAATAAAAGTTGGACCAGGAAGTTTAGTTGGTTATGTAATTACAAACGGAACCGGAGTGTTAAGAGATAGAGCAATGCTTCCAGATGATGTTAAAGATTATGATAGTAGTTATTACATTAACCATCAAGTTATTCCAGTTGTAGAAAAAATATTTGAAATCTTTGATATAGATAAAGATGAATTAATTGGAGAAAAAAAACAAAGTAAATTAGATGCTTTTTTTTGAAGCAAACATTAATAAACTATAAAACTATTATTTCTTACATGATTAAAGCTATTATTTTTGATTTAGACGATACATTATTTAGTTCAAGTAAAATTGCTACCAAATGTAGAAAGAATGCAGTTAAAGAAATGGTTAAGCATGGATTAAAAGATAAATTTGAGAATGTATATAGTTCCTTATTAAAAATAATTCTAAAAAGAGGATCGAATTATAACTTTCATTTTAATGATTTGTTAAAAAGTTATAATATAAAATATCCTGAAAAAATTATTGCAGCTGGTGTAATTGCCTACCATAAAACTAAAATGAACGACATTGAAACTTTTGAAGGCGTGCATAAAATTCTTTCAAAACTTAAAAAATTAAATATAAAATTAATTCTAATGACTAATGGTAGGTTAAATAAACAATGGGAAAAAATATTATTACTTAAATTAGACAAATATTTTGATGACGTTATTATTTCAGATAAACAAAATCAAGATATTTCTAAATTGAATAATTTTAAAGAAATTATAAAAAAATATAAATTAAATGTAAGCAAAACAATAAGTGTAGGAGATAGACTTAACACTGAAATTAAAGCAGGAAATGAATTAGGTATGATTACAGTACGAATTTTAAAAGGAAAATATAAACATATAAAATCAAAAAAAATTAAACCTGATTTTATAATAAAAGAATTTAAAGAATTATTATTAATTCTCCAAAAACTCAATAAAAGTTTTTAAACATACACCAGTTGCTCCCTTTGGTTTGTAATCTTTAGCTGAATTACTCCAGCCAGATCCACCAATGTCTAAATGTATCCAAGGAGTTTTTTCAACGAAATTCTTTAAAAATAACCCTGCAGTTATTGTTCCTGGGCCCATATTATCTTTCGCAATATTTCTTAAATCTCCCATTTCACCAGTCATTTGTTCATCATAATCTTCATGTAATGGAAGTTCCCAGAATAGTTCAGTTGTGTTTTTAGATGCGTTAATGAATTTTTGATTTAATTCTTCATTTGTACCTAATAAACAAGTTATGTCATATCCTAATGCTATAATTGAAGCTCCAGTTAAAGTTGCAATGTCAAATATTGCTTGACAATCGTAATTTTTTTCAGCATAACTTAACCCATCTGCTAGAATTAATCTTCCTTCTGCATCAGTATGCCAAACTTCAATTGTTTTACCGTTGTATGCATGGATTATGTCACCTTGTCTATAACTTCTGTCGCTTATTGAATTTTCACATGTGGGTACAATGAAAATTACATTTTTTTTAACTTTTAACTCAATGCAAGCCTTTAATGTTCCTAACACTGTTGCAGCTCCAGCCATGTCACTTCTCATGTTTTCCATGTATGTTGCTGGTTTAACATTTAATCCGCCTGAATCAAAAGTAATTCCTTTTCCAACAAATGCAATTGGTTTTTCTTTTGCATTATTATATTCAGCAACAATAAATCTAGCTTCATTATTTCCACCTTTTCCTACAGTGAATAATCCGCCTAAACCTTGAGCTTGAATTTCTTCTAAACCCATTACAGTAAGTTTAACGTTTTTAACATTTTCAGTTATTTTTTTTGTTTCATTTGCTAAATATTCAGGAGTTACAATTTCACTAGGTTCATTTACTAAATCTCTAACATAATTAATGTTATTTGCAATAATTTCTGCCCGAGTTACTTGTTTTTGTATTTCTTCATGGTTACTTGGAGCTAGAATGTTTAGCTTTGTAATTTCTTTTATATTTTTTTTAACGCTTTTATATTTATCAAATTCATATAATGCAGAAATTATACCATCAACTACAATTTGAGCTTTATTTTCAATTTCAGAATCTATTTCATGTAAATATACTGAAATTTCTTTAATATTTTCAGCTTTTAATTTTTTTGCAGCTTTTGCAGCTATTCTTTGTAATTTTGATTTAGTAAATTCACCTTTTTTACCTAGATTTAAAACTAATAATTTGTTGCAATTAAGTTTATCAAAACAATGTATTAAATCTAGATCAAAATTATCTTCATCAGTTTCTTCGGTAGATTTCATATTTGAGATTAAACCGTCAATTTTTTGGTCTATTTCAATTAAATCTTTACTTAATTCTTGATCTTCAAAAATTCCTACAGCTAAAGCTGGAGTTTTATGTTCTTCTAATTTTTCATTTATTACTTTAATTTCCATTTGTATCACCAATTATTTGATTAGCATGATCTCCAACATTAACTTTGTTGTATATCTTTTGTATTTTTTCATTTTCAATGACAAAAGTAGTTCTAGCAATCCCCATATATTTTCTTCCGTACATATTTTTTTCAACCCAAACTCCATATTTTTCAGCAAGTTCATGATTTTCATCAACTAACAATTCAAATGGAAGGTTATATTTTGTTATGAATTTTGTATGCTTTTCGGCATTATCTGGAGAAACTCCAACAACTACGTAATTATTATCTTCTAATTCTTTAATTCCATCTCTAAGTGAACATGCTTCCTTTGTACAACCAGGCGTGTCATCTTTCGGGTAAAAGTATAAAATTAATTTTTTATTTTTATAATAGTTTAAATTTCTTTCTTTATTATTTTGGTTTTTTAAAGAAAAATCTTTTGCGTTATCTCCTTCTTCCATAATTATACGAAAATTCAGGTTATTTAAATAGTTTTTCACATATCTTTATACTTAGTAATTTCTTTATTGATTAGATTTAGTTTAATTTTTGCTTGTTTGAAGACTTTTTTTGTTTCTTCAGATGCATGATAATCCTTTAATGCAACTACTTTATTAATTCCACAATTAATTATCATCTTAGCACAAGTGTAACATGGAGTCATTGAACAATATAAAGTTCCTTTATCTAAAGAAATACCTAGTTTAGAAGCTTGACAAATTGCATTTTGTTCAGCATGAGTTGTTCTTACGCAATGTTTTCTAATATTTCCATCTTCCTTTAACATTTGTTTAAATTCATGTCCTATTTCATCGCAATGACCAACATTTCTAGGAGCTCCAACATATCCAGTTACTAAAATTTGATTATTTCTTGTTATTACACAACCACTTCTTCCCCTGCTACAAGTTGATCTAGTTCCAACTTTTCTCATAATGGATAAGAAATATTCATCCCATGTAGGTCTTTCATACTCTAAATTATCAATCATTATATCAATTTTTTCTTTGAAGTTATTATCTTTTTTTATGATTATTTTAGCATTTTTAGGAGCATTATCTTTATCTTGTATGTATATTAAGAATTTCTCATACTCAGTAGATGCATCATATCCATGTTTTTTTAATTTTTTTATTACATAATTGATATCAGTAATGTTACTACCGGAAACACCTATTTTCATAAAATAAGGATATTCTTCTTTTTTTAAAAAACTAACGTAAGATTTAAATATTTACTTTACTTTATATTTTACGGGGTGTTATAAGTGGAAGAAGATAATGTGAAGTTAGGCGGAAACATTGTATTAAGTGGTTTTAGGGATATAGATGGCGGAAGTAAGATAATTCTTAGAAAAATAGTAGGAAGTTATGCTAGAAAGTTTTCTGAAGGGGGAAGTGCATTTGAGGAGTTACATCTTAGTATGAAATCTGTACATGAACGTGAACAAAGTAAAAAGTATGAAATTAAATGTAGAATGATTGATAACGGCCAAATTCATAATAGTGAAGTGACTGAAAGAAATTTATTTGTTGCAATAGATAGTGTATTAAAAAAAGTAGAAAGTAGTATGAAGTAAAGTTTTTATAGTCAATACCTTTTTACTTTATTATGCACAAATGTAAAGTATATGAACATATTAAGCCGAATAATATTAAACCTGTTTCTTTAAAGCAAGATTTTTTTGGAAAGGCTCCAAATGTATTTATTGGTAGGCATGGTTATCCTAATATTAATGTTGGAGTGTTAACAACTGAAAATTACTCTAATAATGATGATGTTTCCTTCTGGAAAAACCAAAATTTTCAAATAAATCAAATTTTAGATTTAAGAAAGGAATTATTAAATTCAAGGTTTGAAGTAAATGTAAAAAGTTTGAATAATAAATTTTTAGATTTGTCTAAGGAATTAGCTTTGTCGTCTTCTCCAACTGATGTTGAAATTAATTTGAAAGATAAACCGATATTTAAAATGAATTTAGATAAAGAAACTAACCCTTATGGTTCTAATGCTCAACTTGAAAAAATGCGAATAACTGAAAATGTAAAAGTTCCTAACAAGATTCAAAAAATAGTAGATGATACTGATTTGAAGGCGAATTCTGCAATTATAGATTTGTATAATAATTTTGATGAACATTATTTAACTAAATTATTATCAGTTGGAAATTTAGGTGTTAAAAATCAAAGAAAATTAGTTCCTACTAGATGGAGTATTACTGCAATTGATGATACTGTAAGTAAAGACTTAATTAATAACATTAAATTAAATGAAAAATTAAACTATTGTGTTTATTTTGGATATCATCTAGGGAATTATTATTTAATATTAACTTTCCCTGATGTTTGGAGTTATGAGTTATTTGAAACTCATGTAAATGGAAAAGGTTTTAATCATGATGTTGAAGGATACACAGGAAGAAAATCTTATGCAGAAAATACTGCAGGAGGATATTATACAGTTAGGCTAGCTATAGCTGAAAAATTCAAAGAAATGAAAAAACAAGCCAAAGTTATAGTATTAAGGTTTGTTACAAATGAATATTATGCCCCATTAGGAGTGTGGGTTACAAGAGAAGCAGCTAGAACAACAATGTCTAATAAACCTATAGAATTTAGCTCAAAAGAACTAATGTTAAAATACATAAAGCATTTTGTTAGAAAAAAGTTTAATTACGATGTTGACTTTATGTTAAAAGATTCTAAATTGCTAAAAGAGATAAAAACTCAGAAGAAATTATGGGAATTTTAGAGTTAGATTTATAAAGTAACCACTTATTGGGGACTTAATGTCTTTAATAGTTCAAAATGGTCATAACCCTTATGAGAATGTTAATTTATTAGAGGAAGCAATAGGTGATATTGATGCAAATATTCTTTATTTACCTTGGACTGAAGCAGCTGGAACATCATTTCAAGGTGGGGATTTTAAAAACCATAATAATTTCAATTATCAAGTTTGTAATTCTTTTAAATTTCATTCTTTGCTTGAACATATTGAACAAACAGTTTCAGTGGATAATGTATACATTACAGATGAATTCGCAGTTCGTATTAAAGATAATAGGCAATATTTTTTTAGGGAAGGAAATAATAATTTAAGAGAACTTATTGAAGAACATAATGTTTTATTTATTCCAGGGGGATATGCTCAATTATTAAAACAAAACCTATTAAGAATGGGAGTAGAAGATTTAGTTATGAATAAGGTTAGATCTGAAGAAGAATTAGTAATTGGGTATTCAGCAGGGTTTATGCCACTTATGGAAAACTATGTTGAAATAGATAGTGAAAAGAAACCTAGATGTATGGTTAGTCATTTTGGATTAAAGGGTGTATCTGTTTTACCTCATGTTGAAGGGGGAGAGTTAGATCCTTTTGAGTTAAAAAGAGCCGCTAATTTAATTAGAATAATGGATGCAAAGTTATATGGGTTACATGGAGATGTTAATTTAAAAATAAGTTTAGATGATGGATTAAAACTTGAAAGTTTATCTAATTCAGGAACTGTAATTACTTTAGAAGGTGATGAACTAATAAAGCATGGAAAAGGAGTAATTACAAAACTTTTATAAAAAAATCAAATTAATAAAATAAAAATGTCATTAATAATACAAAACGGAAATAGAAATGACTTGAATGCTCAAGTATTGAAATATTTGCCTCAGGGTCAAATAGGGTTAGTTTGTCCTTTTGGATCGGTAAAAAGAAATGAATATGAACCAGAAGTTGCTGATTCTGATCCAGCTGGTCAAGTTGACAGAATTATTGAATTTCATTTGCAAAATGAAAATAACTCTAAAATAAGTGATATAAGTGGCATAGTCCTGATTGATGATGAGTTACAACGTGAAGTAGCTGAAGAGCATATAGAATTGTTGAGAAGTTCTTTTGGAAAAGAAATAGAAAATGTTTTAGAAAATATAGAAATTGTTTCTGATAAAGATCAAGGTATAATTCATAACAAGGTAGACAATGCAACTTTTACATATATTGGTGGTGGATGTCCTTTTCTTCTTAAAGCAAAAATGGATGAAGTAAATGGCCTTCAAGAGCATTTATTATATAAAGCTAAAACAAGTACTGTTACAGTTTATTCAGCTGGAATGGTTGGTTATCTTGAAAAATTTGTAGCACATTCAATATATGAAGATGATTTTGATGTTGTTAATTCTGAAGGTCCATTGGGTATAGCTTTTCTTCCACATGCTGAGAAAGGTGGAAAACAAAGAGTGCAAGAAGTTTTAAGAAATATTAACCAAAATGTAACAACTCCGGCTGTAGCATTGCAAGGGGATTTGTTAATGGCTGTTGATTTAAATACTGGAGAAGTTACAAATTATGAACCTTTGAGTTTAAATAGTGGTGTTTCTTTTCTGGGTTTAGATTTAGTTCAAAATCCTGAAGTGATTAAACAGTTTCTTAATTATGGTCTTAATAAATAGTTATTCAAAATAATTTAATTCTAGGTCTTCTTAATTTTCTTTCTTGTTCTAATAATTCGGAAGCTTTAGATAAGTTAAAATCTTTAAACTTTTGATTGATATAATGGATAATTATTTTAGCTTCATGAGTTCCTCTATCAAATAAAGCATATATTTCTCCTACTTTATCTTGTAAATTTTGATAAATTTCATTTAAACTCTCTCTTTTTTCATCATGATTTTCACCAAGATATGTTAAATTTAAAATAAGTTGAGAAATATTAGGTTTACCTTTTACAAAGGTTCTTTTTTTACCTCCATGTGTTATGATTTTATATTCAATACTTTCTTTTTCTAAATATAATAAATCAATTTCTCCGTCTAATCCACCTTTATTTTCTAAACAAACAAATCCTTCATGAGCTAAATCAATTTCTAAATTAGAAGGAGTATATTTTCTAAAACTAAGAGCAAACCTAACCATACTTATAGTATGTTAATTTAAATATATAAAAATTACTGAACTACGGCCTTAATCCTTCTAACACCAGCAGATGAAGACTCTTCTTTTTTAATCTTGAATGAACCTAATTCAGAAGTGTTTTTAACATGTGGGCCACCGCAAACTTCTAAACTGAATTTCCCAACTTTATATACAGAAACAACTTCATCATATTTACTTTCAAATTCAGCAATAGCTCCTTTTTCTTTAGCTTCCTTAAAAGGCATTTCTAACCTTTCAACATTTATTCCTTTTTCAATTTGCTCGTTTATCATGTCTTCAATTTTCTTTTTTTCTTCATCAGTTAATTTTCTAGGAAAATTAAAATCAAATCTTAACCTTTCTGGAGTAATGTTACTTCCTTTTTGTACAATTTCTTGTCCAAGTACTCTTCTTAATGCTTCACCTAATAAATGAGTTGCAGTATGTAGTTTTTTACTTTCGTCTGAAGAATCACTTAACCCACCTTTAAATTTTTTTTCTGCTCCAATTCTTGAAACTTCTTGATGTTTTTCAAATTCTTTATTAAATCCTTCAACGTCAACTTTTACATTTACTTCTCCTGCAATTTCAGTAATCATTTCAATTGGAAAACCATAACTTTGAAATAATAAGAATGCATTTTTTGAATTAATATATTTTTCTTTATCAACTATTTTATGCATTTCTTTAAGTCCTTTTTCTAAAGTAAGTCTAAATTTATCTTCTTCTTCTTTTAATTGAGAGAAAATAAATTTTTTCTTTTCTTTTAATAAAGGAAATAAATCTTGATAAATGTTAATTACTATTTCTGCTAAATTTTCACATAAACTAGATTTAATGTTTAATTTATGAGCATTTCTTATAACTCTTCTGATGAACCTTCTTAAAATATAACTTTGATCAACTTTTCCAGGTGTTACTCCTCTTTCATCTCCAAGGATAAAAACTGCAGCCCTAATATGATCTGCAATTATTCTCATTGTTTTTTTATCTTCTTTGTATTTTTTTTTACTTAATTTTTCAATTTCTTCTATAATAGGCTTGAATAATTCTGATAAATAATTGTCATCATATCCTTGTAATATTGATGTAACTCTTTCTACTCCTAACCCAGTATCTACATTTTTCATTGCTAAAGGAAAGTATTTTTTATCTTGTTTATCATATTGCATAAAAACATCGTTCCAAATTTCAACCCATCTTTTATCTTCTGGATCAAAAGTAGGAGGAGCTGGAACTTCTCCAACCCAGTAAAACATTTCTGTATCTGGGCCACAAGGTCCATTTTCACCAGCGGGACCCCACCAGTTTTCTTTCTTAGGTAAGAATGCAACTCTATCTTTTTTAATACCTAAATTATACCATATCTTAGCAGCTTCTTCATCTTTAGGAGCATCTTTATCTCCTTTGAATACACTAACTGCTAAATAATTTATATCAATTTTAAGTGTTTTTGTTAAAAATTCAAAACTGAATTCAATAGCTTCTTTTTTGAAATAATCTCCAAAACTCCAATTTCCAAGCATAAGAAAGAAAGTATGATGTGTAGTGTCACCAACTTCATCAATGTCACCAGTTCTAATACATTTTTGAACATTAACTATTCTTTTTCCTTTTGAATGTTTTTGTCCTAATAAATAGGGAACTAAAGGATGCATTCCTGCAGTTGTGAACAAAACTGTAGGATCATGTTCAGGAATTAAAGGAGCACTAGGTATTTCTTTGTGATCTTTACTTTTAAAGAATTCAATATATTTTTTAATTAATTCTTGAGCGTTCATAAGAAAAGTTAAATATAGGGTATTTAAAAGGTTTTTGGTGGGATTCTAAAAAACTCGGTTAGGTCTAAATTTATCTAACTTCTTTAACCATAACAAACCAATTTTAATCATTAGTTTATTGAACCTTTCACTTAATTTATAACTTCTTTTGTACATGTCATAGTCAATTAAACCCATTGATTTCATCGGAGTTAATATTCTATCGTAGAATTGTCTTTTATTATAACTTATTTTAATTTTTTTTCCAATAAAAGGTTCTTTATTTATTTCAGTAACATAATTACCTTCATGTAACTTTGTTGCAAATTCACTCATTTCAGTTTTAGTAATTTCACCATCGTTTTCTTTTATGAATTCAATTAATAAACTACCAACTAATTCTTGTTGTTCTGTAGCAAAAACTATTTTAAATATATCTTCAGGCATGTTAAATTGATCAAATAGGATTACCATATTGAAAAAGTAAAAGCAAGAGTAGTATATAAATGTAACTCATTAGTATATTGTAAGGGATTTATTTAAAAAAGAAGAATGTTTTACCTAACTTATGAAAAAATATAAATTATCTAGTGCTGAAGTTGCATTTGATTTATTAGATACCTTTCAGTATAAAGTAGCGAATTCTGATGATGTGTCTGCACAATTTAATTTTATGAATGGGGTTTCTTTAGTTTTGGAAAGAAGGATAGATGAAAATAAAACTACTTTTTCAAATGTTTCTGTTTATAATGTCTCTCATTATTTAGGAACCATTAGGCACATTACATTTCACGGATATATAACTAAATTCAAAACAGACTTTGACAAAGCTTCTTTGGAATTAGTGGGAAAGTATCTTAATTCTTTAAACATTCTAGGTGTTAAAATAATATCAAACACAGAATGGCTCAAAAAAGAAAGAGATTATTTAAGAAAGTTAAATAATGCTAGGTATACAGTTTTGTACATTAATCAAGATTTAAACAAAAGAAGAAAAAAGTCAAAAGGAAGTGTTAAAAAATTAGAAAAGTTAGTTGAAGGAGAAACAATAAATGTTAAAGGAGTTGTGGAAAAACTTTTTTCCTTTCAGAGTTAAATTCTCTTATTTTTTGTTTGTAATTAAAACCATAATCTTTTGCTAAGCTTTTAAGTGTATTTAATAATTTTGAAGACATTGGATTACCTATCATTTCTATTAAAACTAGATTTGCCTGTGCATCAATAGTTCTGTCTATAACTTCACTATCATGAATATACATTATAGTATCATCTATTATTTCTATTTTTTTGTCAAGGTCTAAGTCTTTACTTTCTATAGTATACTTTATTGATTTTTCAAAAGCCATATCTGCGACTTTATGTTTTTTTACTTCTGATAAATAATGTCCTAAAATATTATAATAATCTAAATCACTAATTGCTCCTTTAAGTTCAGGTAATATTGATTTAGCTTCTTTGTATTCATCTAAAGCTAAAAAATCAAAAAAATCTTCTATTTTATCAAAATAATTAGTTATTTTAATATCTTTTACTCCAAGAAAAAATAATCTATTTTTATAATTTGTAAAATCTTTTTTTTCTATGGCTAAAATCTCTGCCATTATAATAAGTGCTTCTATGTTTTTTGGTTCTAACTCTAATACTATTTTCATTTTTTCTTTACTTTTTTCAAAATCTCCGACATTGTATGCTAAAACTCCTAATTCAAATAATAATTCAGGATTTTTTGATTTAATTTTAATTAAACTAGAATATAATTTAGGATCTACATTTCCGCATGAGTACTGTAAGAATGCAAGTTGTACATAATACTCTGTCATATTTGTTTTGGTTGCTAAATAATGTCCAAGGTCTCTTGCTTTTTCAAAATCATTAACTTCTATTAACATATCTATTTGTTTCTGTACCTTCTTAACTTTTCTGTACTTCACTTAACATCTTTCCTCACAATTGCACCAGGTAATGTTATAGTTCCAGGCCAGAATTTTCTTCCAGGATATATGCTAGTGTGAATTCCAGTATGAACATTTTCAGCAACTATAGTTCCGAATTTTCTTCTATCTGAGTCAAGTAATTTATCTCTTATTTCTGTAAAAACATTTGCATTATCATGTCTTAGGTTGGCTGTTATGGTTCCTGCTCCCATATTACTATTTTCACCTAATACTGAATCGCCAATATAAGATAAATGTCCAACATTTGTATTGTTCATAATAATAGAATTTTTTATTTCAACTGCGTTTCCTACTTTGCAATTATTTCCGATTGAAGTACTAGGTCTAATGTAACAATTAGGACCAATGTTACAATTTTCGCCAATAATAACTGGACCTTCAATGTAAACTCCATTTTTAATTATGGTTCCTTTTCCAATAATAACGTTTCCTTTTATTGTAACACTTTTTTCTACTTCACCTTGAATATTTTCATTAATTCTGTTAAGAAATTTTGTATTTGCATCTAATAAATGCCATGCGTAACCTATGCTAAGCCAATATTCACTAACTTCAATTGCTTGAATTTCATTTTCTTTAGATAATGATAATATTGCTTCCGTAATTTCATATTCGCCTCTTTCTGATTTTTGCATTTCAAAATTAAATATTTTTTTATCTAGAACATATAATGCACAATTTACTAAATCACTTACAAATTCATTTGGTTTTTCAATTAAATCTTTAATTATGTTATTTTCGGTTATAAATACTCCGAACCTTTCAGGGTTTTTTACCTTTTGAACTAATACTGAATAATTATATTTAATACATTCTTTAATATCTTTCTTATGATATAAATCATCACCCATCATTAAAATAAATTTATTTTGAATTAAATCTTTACAAGAATTAACAGCATCACCAGTTCCTAATTGCTTAACTTGTTCTACATACTTTATTTTAATTCCTTTATATTCATTTCCAATAAATTCAATTATTTCTTCTTTAAGAAACCCTACTACTATAATTGCTTCATCTACTATTCCTATTAATTGGTCTAAGTTATGTTCAATTAAAGTTTTATTTGCAACTTTTAACAATACTTTTGGTTTATTGATAGTTAACGGTTCAGTTCTTGTTGATTTTCCTGCTGCTAATATTATTGCTTGCATTAAACTCCAACCTCTTCTTTGATTGCGTTAACTATTTTATTTGCAAAACTTTCAATGTCACCTTCTCCTTCAATCATTACTCTAGCAACATTTTGAGTTCCAGAATACCTTACTATAACTCTTCCATTTGCTCCTAAAGATTTTTCAACATCTGAAATTGCTTGTTTAGTAATTTCTAAATTATTTAATTCTTTTTTTTCCTTAACTTCTACATTTTTGATATATTGTGGAATTGTATTCATAACTTCAGCTAATTCAGATATTTTCTTTCCACTCTTTTTCATTATTTTTAATAATTGTAATGCGCTAATAATTCCATCTCCTGTGGTCGCATAATCTAAAAAAATTAAATGTCCACTTTGTTCTCCACCAAAAATATATTTGTTTTTTCTCATTTCTTCGGTAACGTATCTGTCTCCTACTTGGGTTTGAATTAAGTTTATTCCGTTTTCTTGAAGACATTTTTTTAAACCTAAATTACTCATTATGGTAGAAACAACTGTATTATTTTTCAATAACCCTTTTCTTTTTAATTCTAAGGCGGAAATTGCCATTATTTTATCTCCGTTAACTTCTTCTCCTTTTTCATCAACTACAATAACTCTGTCTGCGTCACCATCTAACGCAATTCCGATATTGGCATTGTTTTTGATTACAGCATTACGAATTATATCTGGATGTTCACTTCCGCAATTAAGGTTAATATTTTCTCCATCAGGGTTATTGTTTAAAACAATAACTTCTGCTCCTAATTCTGAGAAAACTAAAGGAGCAATGTTATACGCTGCACCATTTGCACAATCTAATACTATTTTTATTCCTTCAAGTGAATAATTTTTAATTGAACTTTTTGCAAATTCAATATATCTTCCACTTGCGTTTTTGATTCTAACTGCTTTACCAATTTTATTTAATTGTAAATCTTTTCCAAGAATTATTTCTTCTATTTGTTCTTCAATTTTATCATCTAATTTAAATCCATTTGAATCAAATATTTTTATTCCGTTATCTTCTGCAGGATTATGACTTGCACTAATAACAATTCCAGCATCTGCATTAAAACTTTTAGTTAAATGGGCAATTGCCGGAGTGGGCATAGGACCAACTAATATTGCTTTGCCTCCCATTGAAGTGACACCTGCAGTTATTGCATGTTCAAACATATATCCGCTTAATCTTGTATCTTTTCCAATAATTATTTTAGGATTTTGTTTATTTTTTAAAACTTCAACTACTGCTTGTCCTACTTTTGTTGCAACTTCTATATTCATAGGATAAACATTTGCTTTTCCTCTAATTCCATCTGTACCAAAAAGTTGTCTCATTTTACAGTCACACTCTTTGCTAAATTTCTTGGCATGTCTGGATCACACCCTCTTTCTAATGCTAAATAATAACTTAATATTTGAAGTGGAATAATCATAAGTATTGGATCTAAGTTTTCTGATTCTGGAATTTGTATAAAATAATCAAAAACTTCATTTTTTTCTGTACCAAACCCAATAATGTATCCTCCTCTTGCTTTAATTTCCATAGCGTTACTTAAAATTAATTCGTTTCTTTGATTATGAACAAATACTATAACTGGAATGTCTTGCTCAATTAATGCTATAGTTCCATGTTTAAGTTCACCGCCAGCAAACCCTTCTGCGTGAATATAAGTTACTTCTTTAACCTTTAATGCAGCTTCTAATGCTGTCGGAAATAAAATTCCTCTTCCGATCATAAACATATCTTTAGAATCTTTGAGTTTTGTAGCTAATCCTTTTAGAGTAACTAGATTATCATCGATTAACTTTGGGATTTGATCTATTGCATCGTTAATTGCATTTTTTCCTTCTTCTACTTGTCCATTTATTGCATATGCAAGTAAAGTAAATAATGCGATTTGACTAGTATAACTTTTTGTACTAAGAACGCATATTTCTGGTCCTGCATTCATCATTAAACTATAATCTGATACTCTTGTTAAAGTTGAACCCATTACGTTAACTATGCTTATTACTTTTGCCTTGTTAATGTTTGCAAAATTAACTGCATCAAGAAGATCTGCTGTTTCTCCGCTTTGACTTACTGCTATTATTATTGAGTCTTCATCTATAATGTTTTTAAATCTTCCAAATTCGCTAGCTAATGCAACGTGTGCATTTATATTTGCAATATCGCTAAATAAATATGCTGCAGAAAGACATGCATGATAACTAGTTCCGCATCCTAATAAAAATATATTTTTTGCTTTTTTAAGATCGTTTGCAACTTTTAATATTAATTCTATATCTCTTTCTATTGCAAGTTTAACTGTTTCTTTTTGTTCATTAATTTCTTTTAGCATAAAATGTGGGTATTCTCCTTTTTGGGCTTGATCGATGCTCCATTCAATTGTTTTTATTTCTTTTGTGATTTCTTTTCCGTCATTTAATGAAAATAATTTATACTCTTCGTTTATATATCCGTATTCGTTATCATCTAAATAAATAACTTTATTTGTATGTTTTAGAAATGCTGGAACGTCACTTGCAAGAAAAACTTCATTTTTGCCGACACCTAATACTAAAGGACTACCTCTTCTTGCAAAATATAACTTGTTATCAAGTGTCATCATTACTATTGCAAAGCTACCTTTAAGGAATTGTAATGTTTTTCTGAAAGCTTCTGCGATGCTATCTCCCTTTTGTACGTGATGTTCAATTAAAAGCGGTATTACTTCAGTGTCTGTATCTGATTTTATACTTATTCCTTTTTGTTTTAATATATATCTTAATTCTTGAAAATTTTCTATGATTCCGTTATGAACAACTGCAATTTTTTTATCCATGCTAAGATGGGGGTGTGCATTTACTTTGGTAACTCCACCGTGAGTTGCCCATCTTGTATGTGCGATTGCAATATTTGATTCAGGTAAGTTTATATTATTTATTCCGCCAATTTTTCCAACATCTTTAATTAAATTAATTTGTTCAGTTTTATTGGCAATTCCAAAACTATCATAACCTCTGTACTCTAAACTCTTAATTCCTTCTAATACTATTGCATTAGCTTCTCTGTTTCCTATATATCCTATTATTCCGCACATTTTAAGTTGTTTGAAAAAAGAAAGGCTTATATATAAGTGTTACTAAAATATTTATAATACCTTTAAAAATAAAATGTTAGTGGTTGATCAAAGACAAAATGGGACTTATTCGGTTACTGCGAATGAAATTAAATTAAGTAGTTTGAAATCTTTATCAAGTAAACTTGCCAGGTTAATTTTAAGGCAAATAGCAATTAAGCCAATGTATCCTAAGGAATTGTCTAAAATCTTAAAAGAACATGAACAAAAAATATACTACCATATAAGAAATTTGGAAAAATCAGGGTTAATACGGATATTAAAAAAAGAACAAATACAGGGTGGAAGTGCTAATATTTATTGTTTGAAAGAAGATGCTTTTATCTTTAAGTTTAAAGAATTAAAATTAACTCAAAAATTAACAAGTAAAAAGGTAAAAAATAAGTTTTTAGAACCTTTTATTGAGAATAATACCTTGAATGCATTAATTGTAGTAGGTTCACCTGATCCTCATGGACCAGAAAAGGCTAGATCTAGGGATGGTTATTATGGAATGGATTTAGCTTTGTTTCTTGGAACTCATTTGAATTATGTTCCTCAATTGAATGTTAAACTAGATACTGAAGTAAGGCAAGAGGATTTAGATAATAACTTAATTCTATTAGGTGGACCAGTAACAAATAAAATAACAGAAAAATTTAACGATACTTTGCCAATTAGGTTTGAGAATGGAAATATTAAAAGTACTATTTCTAATGTTATTTATCATAATGATGAAAATGCTTTAATTGTGAAAACAGTTAATAAATTTAATAGGAGTAAAAGAATTTTAGTTATTGCTGGAAGAAAACATGCAGGGACAAGAGCAGCTATAATAGGTTTCTTAAAAAAGTTTGATCAAATATGTTTAGGTAATAAATATAATGATAAAATTAATTCTAAAGTAGTTGAAGGAATTGATATGAATAGCGATGGGATAGTTGACGAAGTTGAGTTTTTGGAGTAGGTTACTATAAACTATCGATAGCCCTATCAAAATAATATCTTGCTTCTTGAAAATTTTCATCTGTAATTGATTGAAAATTAATTTCAAATCGATGTGGTAATAAACTATGTCTATATAATAATTCAAAATCCAATCCAAAATATCCACTATAATTAAAACGGCTTTTAACGTCTAGTTGAGGTATTACTTTATCTATAATATTTTTAATTTGCGATAAAGGACCAGATACATTAATATTACGCTCTTCAGGTATAACTTCATAAGATAAATCATTGAACATTTAATCACCCTGTATAATAATATTTCCCACTACTCTTTTGTTCTCTGTCTTTAACACTTCCAGGTTTATTTATCCTAGCCATGTTACTTTCTTTATCTCTTCTGAAAGTTATTTCTAAGTCTTTCAAAAACATAGTCATTCCTTCATTCATTTTAAATGGTCCTTTCGCAACTCCTTTCTTTGCAGGCATACCATCAAAAACCATTATACTTTTGGATAAATGATCTAAAAATAATAAATCATGATCTACAACTAATGAAGATGCACCTTTATGTTCCATAAAATCTCCTAAAACTTTACTTACAATTAATCTTTGTTCAACATCTAAGTATGCTGAAGGTTCATCTAATAAATATAAATTTGCATTTTTTTGTAAAGTATCTGCTATTGCGACTCTTTGTAATTGCCCGCCTGATAATTCACATATTTTTTTGTTAAATAAAGGTTCTAGATTTAAAGGTTTAATAATTAGTGAGTCTAATTTTTGAATTGCGTCTTGCAATACAACCATAACTAATTCTTCACTATCTGAGTTAATATATTGAGGTTTGTAACTAACCTTAATATCCCCTTCAACTTTTCCTTTATCTGATTTTTCTGCTCCAGCTAATATTTTTACAAAAGTAGTTTTACCTATTCCATTTTCTCCTAATACTCCAATTACATTTTTCTTTACAATAATTCCAGGTTCAGCATGTAAAGTAAATTTATCTAATTTTTTATTAACTTCATTCCATGAACATAATTCTTCTTTAGAAACAATTTTATCATCTGCTCTTGTATCGAATTTAATTGCTTTATCTCTAATACGCATATTTTCTTCTCTTAAATAACCACTTAGATAAGTGTTAATTCCTTGTTTTGTAGTTTTTGGTAAAGAAACAACACCAAAAGTATTTTCACTTCCGTACATTAAATGGACTAAATCTGTCATGTAATCTAAAATAATTAAATCATGTTCAATAACTAATACTGCAGTGTTTTCATCAGCTAATTCTTTGATAAATTTACTTACTTTAATTCTTTGTTTAATATCAAGATAAGATGTTGGTTCATCAAAAACATATAAATTTGCATCTTTTAGTACAGTTGCAGCAATTGCTACTCTTTGTAATTCTCCGCCTGAAATTTTACTTATATCGTTATCAAGTATATTCTCTAATTCTAAAATTTTTGAAATTTTTTCAATTTCATTTTTTTCATCAACCTTTTTTAATAAATCAATAACTTTACCTTTAGTTTGTTTTGGAATTAAATCAACAGATTGAGGTTTGTATGCAATTTTTATTTCTCCTTTTTTTACTTTTTCAAAAAACTTTTGAGATTCAGTTCCTTTGAAATATTGAATTAAATCATCGTATGTAGCTTCTTTTTCCCACTTTCCTAAATTAGGTTTCATTACTCCTGCTAATATTTTAATTGCAGTTGATTTTCCAATTCCGTTTTTTCCTAAGACACCTACAACTTTTCCAAATATTGGCATTGGTAGATTATATAATGCAAATTCATTTTCTCCATATCTATGAATTGGTTGTTCATTTAAGCTTTCAGGAAGGTTTATGATATTAATTGCATCAACTGGACATTTGACAACGCATATATTGCAACCTATGCAAGTCTCTTCATTGATTAATGGTTTGTTAAAATCTCCTACTGTTACACATTCTGTTCCTGATCTGTCAACTGGACAAACTTTATGGCATTGAAACTCACAACCATTTCCATTAATACATTTTTCTTTATCTATAACTGCAATTCTAGTCATATTGAGTAAGATTAAAAGGAAGTTTAAAAATATTGCTAAATATTTATAAGGATTCGTTAGAGTATTGTTATCATGAGTAGTATTGATGATGTATTGGATGGAGCAGTGCCTAGTTTTCATAAAAATGAAAATCTTGAGAAGAAAATAATATTAGAAAAAGAGGATATCATGACGCTACCTGCTTTACAAGCTTATAATGAAATTTTAACTGATGAATGGTTTGAAACTTTTATGGACATTGAAACAAATTATAGACTATATTACGGGTCATTAGCATCTAGCATTGCGACATTTGTAGGTATGTTATATGATCGTGATTTTTTCCCCATTTTTGCTGTTTCGGTTGCACTAACTATAGCTTCCCAACACCATATAAAAAATAAACAAAAAAAAATGATTGAGAAAGACAATGCAATAAATTATTCAGATTTTTTGTTTAGGATTTATTTTAAAGATATTAAACTAGGTGATAGAATATTGGCACAAGAACATTCTCACTTTAGTTTTGATTACGCAGCATCAGATGAATCAAGAAAAGTAATTTGTAAATTAGAGTTAGGTGACAAAATTAGTTATGACGACTTAACAACAATTCCAAAATATGCCCCATTAACTGTAGATTCAGACATGGGATATGCTGTATTCGATGGCGTTTTAGAATTGCATTCTTCGTTAATTTCAAAGACACCAAGAAAATTTACTGAAAGTTATTTAAAACATAAAGATATCAGAAGGTTAATTCCAGTATTAAAATGAAAGAAGTAGATGAAGGCAAGGCAAAGATAGATGTTCCTAAAGAAGATAAAGTATCTAAGGAATTAGAAGTGTTTTATAACCCAAATATGGAATTAAATAGAAGTATTTCAATTGCATTGTTAAACTCCATAGAAAATAAAGATATGCAGATAGCCTTACCTTTAGCAGGAAGTGGAATAAGAGGGATTAGGTTTCTATTAGAGTTAAAGAATAAAATAAAAAATATTTCGATGAACGATTATGATAAAAATGCTTATTCTTTAATTATAAAAAATCTAATTAAAAATAGAGCTAAAGCTAATGTTACACAAAAAGATGCAAATTTATTTTTAATGGAAAGTTCTGGATTTGATTATATAGATATTGATCCTTTTGGAAGTCCAAATTTTTTATTAGATTCTGCTTGTAAACGAATATCAAGAAATGGTATATTGGCTGTAACAGCTACAGATACTGGAGCTTTGGCTGGAACTTTTAAAGAAGCTTGTTTGAGAAAGTATTTTAGTAAACCGTTAAAAAATGAATTAATGCACGAAATAGGATTAAGAATTCTAATTAGAAAAGTTCAATTGATTGCTGCTCAATATGAAAAAGCATTAATGCCAATATATTCTCATTCTACGTTACATTATTCTAGAGTTTATTTTAAAGTTGTTAAAGGTGCCAAGTTGGTTGATGAATTAATTAAAAATCATCTTTATTTTTTATATTGTAAAAAATGTATGAATAGAAAATTTAGTCAATATAATAAAGAAACTTGCGAATGTGGAGATGAATTTATTTTTTCTGGACCTTTATGGACAGGACAATTATGGGATAAAGAATTAGCAATGAAAATAGATAAGATAATTAATAATAAAATGACTAACTTTATTGTTGAAGAAAGTACAGTTGATGTTGTTGGGTTCTATGATATTCATGAAATTTGTAAAAATTATAAATTACCTATTCCTAAATTAGAATTATTGAATGAAAAAAGAACTCATTTCTCAGGATATGGAATTAAAAGTGAAAAAAATATAAAAGAAATTGTTAAAAATTTAACCCATAGCTAAATCCATTTTATGAACTTCTGCAGATTGAACACCTTCAACTGTTTTCATTTCATCTGCAATATCGTCAAACTTTTTTCCTTCAATTTCATACATTGCTAAAACCATAACTGCTTTTAGTCCAAATGCAATAGGTACTTCTTCTGTTCTCATATCGCCAATTGATCCATGTTTTTTTGCAATAGATAAAGCTTCTGATTTAACTTTTTCTAAGTCTGTTTCTGGTGATTCTGGCATTAATTTAAATGTTATAATAGCATCTGACATTTTTCCACCTCTTAGTTAGGACCTGTAAACTCGCACTCTGAGCATTTATATTTTACAGCCTTTTTTCTACAGTCAACACATCTAATAATTTCTTTTTTATCGCAACTAGGACAATTGAAAATTACGCTACCAACAGCGTTACTTATTCTAGATTTGCATGAAACACAATATTTTTCTTCCATGAATATTCGCCTCCAAAACTTAAAACTTTAGTAGTTGTTTATAAAAGTTTCTATGAGTTTTGATTTATTGAATAAATTCCTTTACTTCTAATGATAGATCCATTTGAAAGTAAGACATTAAGCATAACCATATCAACACTAGATGATTGTTTTGCTAATTCTTTATAACTTAAAGGACCATTTTTGTTTAATAAGTCTATTAAAGTTAATCCAAAATTATGTTCACTTTTTTTTGATACTTCATTTCTATTTTTTTTTACTACTCTGAGTCCGCCTCTTGTCCTTTTAATTCCTTTTAATGCAATTTTTCCGTTTTTTTGTTTTATTACTTTTTCTGTTTTGAATAATTTATCAATGTCATGATAAACTATCCATTTCGGTATTTCATATTGTTTGGAAGTTAATTTTGCTATTTCAAGACTATTATATTCTTTTTCTTTTAATATTTCAAGAATATATCT
Source organism: uncultured Methanosarcinales archaeon (assembly GCA_964589485.1). Classification (GTDB taxonomy): domain Archaea; phylum Nanobdellota; class Nanobdellia; order Woesearchaeales; family CAYSVS01; genus CAYSVS01. Next base: position 62,398 of record CAZPRK010000006.1, read on the forward strand.
TTGTCTTTCTTTACTTCCTTCTGAAGTAATTTTTTCATCTAATGGAATATTGCTATAAAAACCATGTCCGTAAGAAAATATTTTTTTATTTATTAAGTTTTTAATTAGAGTATTAGCAGTATTTAATGGTATTTCGAATTCATAACAAATTTCTTCTAAAATTTTTGACCTTTTTTTAACTTGTCCATCAAGAAGAAATTTAATGTATTCATTTTGCTCTTCTTTTTTTGAAGGGTTTACTTTTTTTTCATTAAATTCTCTAGAATAAACTCCTCTGCTTTCTCTTTTTATTAACCCTATGCTTAATAAGTTATAGAGAGATGATCCAATTGCACTTTTAGACTTTCCGGTTATTTCAGATACATGGGAAACAATGCTATCATATTTTGAACTTCTATTTATATTAAGGTATTGCAAAATCTCAGTTCTTACAATATATTTTCTCATAAAACTCAGAATATTTAACTAATTTTAAAAGAATTACTGTAAAACATACAATATTATGAAGAAAACTTTATAAATAAGCTCCTAATTTTTAATATTATATGGCAAAATTACGAAAAGGATGTGCTTATAGGAGAGTAGAAAGACCTTATACTAGGCACAGTAAGTATAAAAGTAAAAGTTTTGTAAGAGCTAAACCTAATTTACTTATTGTAAAATTTGATCTAGGCGATGCTTCTAAAGAATTTACAAATAAAATTGATTTAGTTTCTAAGGAGCATTTACAAATAAGGCATAATGCATTAGAATCAGCAAGACAAACTGCAAATAGAGTTTTAGAAAAAGGTTTAGGTAAAGGTAATTATCATTTAAAAATTAGAGTTTTTCCTCATCATATTCTTAGAGAAAACCCTTTAGCTTCAGGAGCTGGAGCAGATAGAATGTCAACTGGAATGAAGAAATCTTTTGGGAAAGTTATTGGTGTTGCGGCTAGAATTAAGGAAGGTCAAGCTATAATGACATTGAGAGTTAACCAGAATCAAGTAAAAACAGGGAAATTAGCTTTAAAAAGAGCAAGTCATAAATTTGCATGTAAATGTGCTATACTTGACGTTTAAATTTTATGTGCATCTTCTAATTTGATACATTTATACTTTTTAGAAAACTCTTTAGGTATATTCTTAATTAAATCTGTCTTACTTAGAAAAACAAACATTGGTTTATTTAATTTATTCATTTCATCGTATAATTTTTCTTGATCTGATAAAGGGTAAGAACTTTCAGTTAAATCAAATACATATATTATTTTTTCAGCTAAGTATTTTAATGCTAGGTAAGCTTGTCTTTCGTGGATATTCATCTTATTAAATCTATTTAAAGTACCAGGAGTGTCTATAAATTGAATTTTTTGTTTATCATCTTCATAATATCCTAAATTTATTCCTTTTGTTGTAAATGCGTAATTTGCGATTTCTGCTTTTGCATGTGTTATTTTTGCAAGTATGGTTGTTTTTCCCACATTTGGAAATCCTGCAATTGCAATAGTTTTCATTGAAGTTTTTATTGATGGAAAATGTCTCATTACTTTTCTAGATTCTTCAATATTTGCAAGGTACGTTTTCATTTGTTTCATTAAACTACTAACTCTTCCATAAAATTCTCGTCTATAACTGTTTATTGAAGTGATTTGCCTTGCTTTTGTGATTTTTCCAGAGTATAATGTATTAAATTCAGTTACTTTTTTGTTGGCCCAATTTAATGAACCTAAACTTTTTTTAAGTAAACCATGGTCTAAACTAATTTTAACTAATTCTCTGTAAAAATCATCTAAATTATCGACCATTGGAAAATCTTCTACTATTTTCTTTAATTCTTGTCTAAGGATGTCTGATATAATGTTTATTTTAAGCAATTCTATTGTTTTTGATTTTGTAAGTTGGTTGTCTTTTGATTTTTTAGTTCTCGCTAATGATGCTTTATTTTGTGCTCGGCTTATAGCTTTATCTAAGTAGAATTGATAGTTTTCAATTTTTTTAATATCGTTAAAAGACATGGAAAACTTTAAATATGCGAAATTTATAAATGTTTGCTATGCTAAACTTTTTATGGAATCAAAACTTGAATTTGTTCATCAATGAAAGAAATAACCTTGGTGAAACTTTTGTTAAAAATTTATCGGAAATTAAAATTTTAAGTAAACAATATAGCGCAGAAACTGAATCAATTAAACATAGTAATGAACTTAAACAAGCAATGATTCACACTACTAATTATGTAGATGAAAAACTATCTTTTTATAGAGAACTTAATAAAGATCCTGCGCATTTAGTTTCTATTCATAAACTTCAATTAGAAAATGCATCTACTTTAGATAATCTTCATGATTTAATGTCAAGAAAAATATATCATTCTAATGATAGATTTAGTCAGAAATTAAAAGAAAATATTGATATTATGAAGCAAGTTATTGATTTAAATTGTCACATTATACAAAAAATATCAACTAAGTCTGAAGAGTTTAATGATTTCGATGATAAAAATGTAGTTCGAAGAGGAGATAATTTTTTTCCTGTTTAGATTTTTTTTAAAACAAGAGTAAATCCAACAACAGGCCCAAGTTGAGCTTTACATTCTGTTGCAATTTCTTGAGCTAATTTTTTTCTATCTTTATCCTGAATAAATGACTTTAGAAATTTTAATTTTATTGTTTTATGTCTTTTAAGTTGTTTTTTAATTTCATTATATACACTAATGTTAAGACCGTTCTTTCCTATAATTAAATCTGCTGCCATTGTTTTCTTCTTTCTGTTAAATCTTTAATATGTATGTTTTTTTCGATTTTAAATTTATTTTTGATGTGATTGAATTTATCTAACATTAATGAGACGTGATGCCCTCCTAATAAATGTGGCATAATTACATAATTTGCTCCATTTTTATATAAATCTAACGCCTCGTCTATTTGGTTTGCAGTAACTACTTTGATCATTTTGTTGTTTCTTAGTTTAGTTTCTTTTAATAGTAATTTATTATCTTTTACATCAGGGTCAGTTGAAATAAGTAATTTGGCGTTATCTAATGGTATTTTTTTTAATAAATCAGAATCTCCAACGTCTCCGTAAATACATTTTATATTTTTCTTTCTCATTAAATTTTTAATTATTTCTGGATTATAATCGACAATTAAAATTTTCTTTTTACCTAAACTTTTTACTATGCTGTATCCTATTCTGTTATATCCACAAATAATTACATCTGGTTTGAATTTTTCTGGAACATTTTCTAATTCTTTGGCAGCAACATTTTCAAAAAATTTAATTTTATTTCCAATTAAATCGAATATTTTATGGTCGTATTTAATAAAATATGATGTTGTTATTATTGTAGTCATAAGTAACATTATTGTCATTGAAAAAAAATCTTTAGTTACATGGCCTAGAATTAGTCCTTGGCTGACTATGATTAGGCTGAATTCACTTATTTGAGTTAATGAAATTGCTGCTAAAAAAGATGGTCTTCTATTGTATCCAAAAAAACTACATATTGTCATAGTTATTAGAGGTTTAATTAAAATTATTACGATTACTCCTGCAATCAATGGGATTAATAACGTTGTAACTGATCCTAAACTTAATTCTAGCCCTAATGAAACAAAAAATAATGTTGCAAAAAATGATTTTAAACTTTCTGCTTTACTCATAATTTCTAAATGATACGGTAGGTTACCTAGAACAATTCCTGCCATGAAGCTACCTATTACTACTGAAAATCCAATATAATTAAAGAATATTGAGAATAAAAATAATACTGATACTGCGACTAAGAATAATAATTCTTGCGTTTTTGCTGCGAATTTAAAAATTCCAGGGAAAATATACTTTCCTGCAAGTAAACAGATTATAACTGCGCCTATTCCTTTTGCTATTGATATTAGCATTATTCCTATGGAAAATTCATTTATTGTATTTAGTATTGATAAAACCATAACAACAAAAATATCTTCGATTAGTAAGAATCCTATAATTAATCTTGCGTGTAGTGTATCTAATTCGCATTTATCTGATAAAATTTTTAATACGACTGCTGTGGATGAAAATGTTAATATTATTCCGAAATATACTGCTTCTAAACTTTTAAACCCAAAATATGTTGCAATTAAAAAACCTAGGTTAAATAATAAAAACATCTGAGTTATTCCGCCAATTGTAGATACTTTGGCTACGTTCTTTAATTTTTTAAAGTCAATTTCAAGTCCTACTATAAATAAAAGAAATGCTATTCCTATTTCTGATAAAGTTAAAATTGTGCTAGAATTAGTGATTAAATGCATTATTGGTCCTACTATTATTCCTGCTATTATATAACTTGGAATCATAGGTTGTTTGATTAGTTTGGTTGTATACGCCCCAATTGTTGCTAATATAAACATTAAACCTATTTCAAAAAAAATATTTTGCATTAATTCACCCTCTTTTATAATTTAATATTATATACTAATAATAATCTGTATTCTTGGTGTTTAAATATTTTTCTACTTTTTTTGATTTGATTTGATTTGATTTGATTTGATTTGATTTGATTTGATTTGATTTGATTCTATGGTTATGTGTAAATTTAAACTAAAAAGCTTTGTATATACATAACATAGTAATACTGTGTTTGGGTTAATGTGTATGGTGATAATATATGACAGGATACAATCCAGCTCCACAAACTCAAGCTCAACCTGATTTAAGTGCTATTGGTGCAGCAATTGCAACTAATAATATTCAAAAAGAAGGCTTACCTTTCGGTATTTCGAAATTAGGTCACTCTCAACAATCATATGATAGAAATAATTCAGCTTCAGAAGTTGCTCAATTGGAAATAAAAGCAAATGGTGCTCAATCGCATTTTATGAGAATGTATATGAGCCAAGGTGAAGATAAAGCCCTTGCTGCAATTGGTAGATTAAAAGAATCTGTAGTTGAAAAGCATCCTATGTATAATACAGGAAATAGAGCAACTGACAAAGCTGCTAATGATTTAATGGAAAGTTTATCTGAAGTTGAACAAAAAATAGGATATAGTTCAGGAATGCAAATAAACGGTGCCTCTGAATCTGTTGTTGCTAATATAACATATAATAACAGAGCAGATTCTTCAAAAGAAGTTGAGAGGCTTAATGGGATAGCAGATTCAAAAAATCAATTACAAACACTTTATTCAATGGAAGGAGCGGATACTGTGCAGGAAGTTATATCTGCACATAAACAAGATATAATGCAAAATCACCCTATGTACAGTGAGGGAAGTAGGGATACTGATGTTGCAGCAAGAGAAGCTATGGAGGTGATTCAGTCTTTAGAACAACAAATTATTATGGCAGAAAGTTCGTCTTTTCAACAGGCGGCTTAATTTTTTCCTATTATTTTATATATTTTAACTATTTCTATTGATTTATGAAGAAAGTTTATTTTTTTATTGTATTATTGTTAGTGGGGTGTACAGAAGTGCCTGAAAAGAATTTAGATAGTAGTAAATTGAGTATTGTAACTTTAGCTGGAGGTTGTTTTTGGTGTATGGAGGCTGCATTTGAAGCATTAGAAGGAGTAGAAGAAGTTATTTCTGGGTATAGTGGAGGAATGCAAAAAAATCCAAGCTATGAAGATGTAGCATATGGTAAAACTGATCATTTAGAAACAGTACAAATATATTATGATTCTAAAAAAATTTCATATAAAGAAATTATTGACTTTTTTTGGAAACAAATTGATCCTACTGATGATAAAGGACAATTTGTGGATAAAGGAAAACAATATACGACTGCTATTTTTTATGCTAATCTAAAAGAAAAAGAAATTGCTGAAAAATCAAAGCAAGAATTAATAGAACTAAATATGTTTGATAAACCAATAGTGACTGAAATTAGACCTTTTGACGTATTTTATGTTGCTGAAGAATACCATCAAGATTATTATAAAAAAAGATCTTTACGATATAACGTATATAAAACTGCTTCTGGAAGAGATCAATTTAAAGAAAAGTTTTGGAAGAATTAGTTTAATAGTTTAGTAAGTATATCTTTAGGCCATTCATGAGATAAGTTTTGTTTTATCTTCTTTGTATTTTTTCCTTGAATTAATTCTTTTTTTATTATTGCCTTTAATTGTGCGAATTCCATTACTGTTAAAGTATTTTGATATCTATGTCTAAATTCATCTACATGTATGTAATATAAGCAGTTTAAAAGTATATTAATTGGGAACTTACTTGATAATATATTAATTGCTTTTTCTTGATTATATCCTCTTTTAATTAAGATTTTTATATTTTTTAATGCAATGAAGAATTTTTCATTATTTGAATGTTGGTTTAAGCCAAAATTATTATCTGAATTCATATTATGTAATTTACTTTCTACTTTTTCTATTTGATTATTTAAGTCAGTTGTTTTTACTTCTTGTCTTTCATAGGTGTGATATTCGATTGGTGGTTGTTTTATTATTTTTCTTGGTTTTTTATATTCTTGTTTTAAATGGCTCAGTTTATCATCAATTGCATCAATTTTATCATCTATTTGTTGAATAGGTGATTCTTTTTCTTTTTTAATCAGGTGCTCAAACTCTTTAGGAATAACATAACTTATTTTTTCATTCTTTTTAATTGGTTTGATTTTTTCAAAAATAACTTCTTTTTTCTTTGTTTTTAGCTTTTTAAATAAATTAAACTTAAAAATACTTTTTTTCTTTAATGGCAATTTAAGATCTAAATTTATTTTTGGTTTATTTTCTATACTTTTTTCTTTAGTTTTACTGAATATTTTATTTAAGCTGAACTTAGGTTTTTTCTTTTCTATTACTTTTTTTCTCTTGAATATATTTTTTAGTTTATTCTCTATATCTTTTTCTTGGGTTTTAATTTTACTGAATACTTTGTTTAATCTGAATCTAGGTTTTTTCTTTCCTATTACTTCTTTTCTCTTGAATATACTTTTTAATTTATTTTCTATATCTTCTTCTTGGGTTTTAATTTTACTGAATACTTTGTTTAAGTTGAATCTAGGTTTTTTCTTTTCTATTACTTTTTTCCTTTTGAATATATTTTTTAACTTATTTTTTATATCTTTTTCTTGATTTTTGATTTTACTGAATACTTTGTTTAAGTTGAATCTAGGTTTCTCTGTAACTGGTTTATTTTTATGTTTGAATATACTTTTAATATTTTTTTCATGTGTTTTTATTTTATTGAATAATTTGTTGATGTCAAAATTAGGTGTTTTGAATTTAGGTATTGAGAAACCTTTGAATTTATCTTTCTTTAAAATATTTTTATTTTGTACTTTATTCAATTCTCTAAGGAAACTGTTTTTATCTGGGTTAATAGATATACTCTTTGATTTAAATTTAGGTAAGTTTAGCTTAGGCAACTTAAAATTTTTAATTATTTCTTTTTTAGACGATTTTGCATTCTTTATTGTTTTATTAATATTAAACTGTATACTTTTCTCAATATTTTCTTCTTTTTTCTTTAAATCTTTGAATGCTTTTTTGAAAATAGATTGTTTTTTACTTACTGTAAAGCCTAAGTTTATTTTTGGTTTTTCATGTTCTTTATTTTCAAATCTACTAATTATTTTTTCAATATGATTCCTTTTTCTACTAAAATTAAAAGCTAAATCGATTTTTGGTTTTTGTTTAATTTCTTCTTTAACTTTAAACCCCAAGTTAATCTTTGGTTTTTCTTTTTCCTTATTCTTAAATATATTAATGAATTTGTCAACGTGACTCCTTTTTCTACTAAAATTAAAAGCTAAATCAATTTTTGGTTTTTGTTTAATTTCTTCTTTAACTTTAAACCCCAAGTTAATCTTTG
>CAZPRK010000007.1:0-39442 GCA_964589485.1 uncultured Methanosarcinales archaeon
AACTGTCAAATGAATATTCAGGATGAAATAGTTAGTAAACTGTCAAACTTGGGATGTAAGATGATTCGTTTCGCAGAAGAAAATGCATATAGGGAAATGATTCAATTTACAGATATGGAGGCAACAGAGAGAAAAAAATTCGCAGAATATGTTGTCAAAAAAATATTTACACCTAATATAACTTTAAATGAAGATTTAGATGATTTCTTTGATAATGAAAAAGAAATAACTAAAGGTGGAGAAATTTTACTTGAATCTGGTTTAAGTTCAACAAAAGTAAAAGAAGCAATTGTATTTTCATTAGATGATCAAAGACAATTTAATGAGAGAGCATTGTTATTCTATGTAAATGAACTACTAAAACCTCAATTATATGAACAATTCGCAAATTCTTATGGTACACGTGTAGAATTAACTGATTTAATTTTTTGTCAAGAAATAGGATTAGGCCAAGCTTACGAAATATCTAAAAATGTTAAAGAATTTAGACATTTCCAAGATTTCTTAAATGTATCACGCCGTGTTTTTAATTTACACCACGAAGTTAGCTATAGTATATTAAAAAGAGAAATATATAACAGACAAGTTTAAATATGAATTAAATAATTAAATAATAAGTGAAAAATACAATTATTAAATTAGATAATGTTTGGAAAGTATATAAAATGGGAGATGTAGAAGTTCCTGCATTAAGAGGAATCAATATTGACATTAAAGAAGGTGAATTTGTTTCAATTATGGGTCCTAGTGGAAGTGGTAAGAGTACAGCAATGAACATGGTTGGAGCATTAGATATTCCAACTAAAGGTAAGATTTTCCTTGAAAACAATAATATTGCAAATATGGATGAAAGTGACTTAGCACAAATTAGAGGAAAAACAATAGGATTTATATTTCAACAATTTAATTTAATACAAACTCTTACAGCATTAGAAAATGTAATGCTTCCAATGACGTTTCAAAACATTTCAAAAGAAAAAAGAATTAAACGTGCACAAGATTTATTACAAAAAGTAGATCTTTTAGAAAGACAACATCATAAACCAAACGAGTTATCTGGTGGACAACAACAAAGAGTTGCCATTGCAAGAGCATTAGCCAATAACCCTAAAGTAATACTTGCAGATGAACCTACCGGAAACTTAGATTCAAAGACAGGAATAAATGTAATGCACTTTTTACAAGAACTTAATGAAAAGGAAGGAAAAACTATTGTTATGGTTACTCATGACAAAAATATATCAAAAAACGCTAAAAGAACCGAAATACTTAAAGATGGGAAGTTCTTAAGAGGTTAATAAAATGAAAAAAACTATATTTTTACTATTAATTGTATTAATGTCATCATACGTATCAGGAGGATTGGTTGATGGTCATAAAATTGAAGCTACGTTAATAAGCCAAACTGCAGACCCAGTAAAACCTGGTGAATTTGTAGAATTAAGATGGAAAATTGAAAATATAGGTAAAGTATTAAACAATGTTGAGTTTGAACTTCTTCCAGAGTACCCTTTTAGTTTAACTGATTCAGGCATAAGAAAAGTTGGAAGTTTATATGGTAAGCAACAAGGCGATGATGCTGTTATTCTTTATTATAAATTAAAAGTAGATGAAAGAGCAGTTGAAGGTATTAGTAAGGTAAAATTAAAATATAAAACTAATTCTTTAACTTGGACAACATTTCCTGATTTTGATGTTAGAATTCAAACAGATGATGCAATTTTATCTGTTGTTTCAGTTAACACTATACCTGAAGTGATTGCCCCCGGGGAAAAAGCAAGTATTGAAATTAAGTTAAAAAATGAAGCTGATTCAGTTTTAAAAAACATAAAATTAAAATGGACAACTTTATCCTTAACTTCGTCCACAACCGAACTACCATTTACTCCAATTAAATCTACTAATGAAAAAATATTAAATTCATTACATCCAAAAAATGAAGAAAGTATTACATTTAATGTTGTAGTTAGTCCTGAAGCTGAGGCTAAAGATTATAAAGTAGAATTATCTCTGTCGTATGAAGATGAACTAGGAGAAAATTTCTCAACAAAAAATATAATGGGAATCATAGTTGGTAAAACTCCAGAATTAAGAATAACTCTTGAAGAAAGTGAAATTGTTAAACCAAATATGAATGGAGATGTTGGAATTAAAATAGTAAATAAAGGTGTAAGTGACATTAAATTTACAAATATAATTCTTCAAGAAAACGAATGTTATACAATACTTTCACCACATGAAGTTTATTTAGGAAATATTGACTCAGATGATTATGAAACTGCTGAATTTAAGCTCCATATGCAAGGTTGTAATAACTTGCCAATTATTCTATCTTACAAAGATGCAAATAATCAAGAATATATTGAAGAACATACATTAAACATGAAACTATTTTCTGAAAAAGAAGCAATCAAGTTTGGATTAATTCAAAAAAGTAACAAAGTTGGAATATTATTAATTATTATTATCGTAGTTGGTGGATTTTATCTTTGGAGACGCTATAAGAAATGATTTTAGATTATATTGGCTTAGCCTTCAATAATTTAAGAAGAAGAAGGTTAAGAAGTTGGCTTACTTTAATTGGAATTATAATCGGAATAGCTGCAGTTATTTCTTTAATTGGTTTAGGTGAAGGACTTAGAGTAGCTATAACTTCTCAGTTCGGATTACTTGGAAATGATGTGCTTAGTGTAAGAGCATCCGGAATTGATTTTGCAGGTCCTCCAGGAACTAATACGCCAAATCCTTTATCTGATACATTATATAAAAAACTTGAAAATATTAACGGTATTGAAGCTGCATTTAACAGGGATTTAGAAACAGTATTAATGAAATTTAACGATAAAGAAAAAACGGTTATAATAGCTTCATCTCCGGAAGGAAAAAATAGAAAATTATTTGAAAAAATGTTAAACCTGAAAACAGTTGAAGGAAGGTTACTTAAAGATAATGATAAGAAAAAAGTTCTTATTGGTTATAATTTTGGTAATAAAGATAATTTTGGTAGATCTATATCTAGTGGAAGTAAAGTTGAAATAAATGGTATAACTTTTGAAGTTGTCGGAAGACTTGAAAAAAAAGGATCTTTTATAATTGATAATAATGTAATCACAAATGAAAAAGATATTCTTGAATCATTAGACAAAGACGATGGAACTGCGAATATAATTGCAGTTAAAGTTAAAGATGTTGACAAAATTAACATTGTCAAAAAAAATATAGAAAAAATATTAAGAAAAGAAAGAAATGTCAAAAAAGGTGAAGAAAATTTTATTGTACAAAGTCCAGTAAATGCAATTGAAAGTTTAAATTCAACTTTATTTGCAATTCAACTTTTTATTACAATAATCGCAACCATTTCTTTATTAGTTGGTGGAATTGGTATTATGAACACCATGTATACATCAGTGCTTGAACGAACAAAGGAAATAGGAATAATGAAAGCTCTCGGAGCTAAGAATTCAGAAATATTCAAAATATTTTTTATCGAGTCTGGGTTTTTAGGACTTGTTGGAGGGTCTTTAGGTCTAATTATTGGGTTAATATTAGCATTTGGATTTGCATTTATTGGAAGAACTTTTTTAGGAAGTCAATTAATTCAAGCTCAAGTTACATTAACAGTTATAATAGGTTCAATGTTATTTTCATTTATATTAGGTATTATATTTGGTGTATTGCCAGCAATTCAAGCTTCAAAATTAATTCCAGTAGATTCATTGAGGAAAGCAAAATGAGCGAAGAATTAAAATATGCAATTGGTAACTTGAAAAAAAGAAAATTAAGAACATTCCTTAGCGTTATTTCTATTACAATAGGAATTACTTCAATTTTTGCAATAGTTAGCTTTGGATTAGGTTTACAAAGTTATGTTAATGAAATTGCTGCAGAAGCTGGTGTAGATAAATTATTTATTCAATCAAAAGGAATAGGCGCTCCTGGTACAGATTTAACTTTTTCATTATCTAAAGAAGATATAAATTTTATAGATAAAATAAAAGGTGTAAATCAAATTACAGGTGTATATGCTCAAGCAGGTGAGATTGAACATAATAAACAAAAAAGGTTTGTATTTATTATGGGTATTGATACTAAACAACTTGATTTTATTGACGAAAGTTTTACTGCTACAGTTGAAAAAGGAAGACATTTAAAAAAAGGAGATATAGATAAAGTTGCCCTAGGTTACAACTATCAATTAAATGATAAAATATTTAAAAAGAAAATTAATATTGGAGATAAAGTTAATATTAATTCAAATAAATTTGAAGTCATAGGTTTTTATGAAGAACTTGGAAACCCTCAAGATGATTCAAACATTTACTTAACAAGGGAATCTTTTGAAGAAATATATCCAGATATTGAAGATAAGTTTGGTTTTCTTATGATTAGAGCAGATAAAAATGTTAAAACTGCTGACTTATCTGAAAAAATAACTGAAAAATTTAGAAAACATAAAGATCAAAAAAAAGGAGAGGAAACTTTTTTTGTTCAAACTTTTGAAGACGCATTAAAAACTTTTGGAGATGTATTAAATGTATTGAATGGAGTTTTATTTTTAATTGCACTAATTTCATTAATAGTTGCAACTGTAAATATAATGAATACAATGTTTACAGCTGTAATGGAAAGAACAACTGAAATTGGTATAATGAAAAGTATCGGTGCTAAAAATTCAACAATACTAAAAATATTTATGTTCGAATCAGGAATTATAGGTTTAATAGGAGGAGTTACTGGAATCACAATTGGTTTTATTATTGCTTCTATTGGCGGAAATGCAGCTGCTGCATCTGGATTTTCTTTATTAAAGCCAATATTCCCTTTTAGTTTAATTTTTGGATGTTTATTATTTGCTTTAATTACCGGAATTATCGCAGGATACTTACCTTCAAGAAAAGCTTCAAACTTAAAACCAGTAGATGCTTTGAGATACGAATAGTATCTGAAAGCTATGAACACAAGTGAATATGCTTTGAGATTCGAATAGATTAATAAAACTCTTTTAATAATTTAAATACTTCTGGATTATTTTGTAATTTTCTAATGGCTCTATTTTCTATTTGTCTTATTCTTTCTCTTGTTACTCCTATTTTTTTTCCAACTTGTTTTAAACTTCTCGCCCAGCCATCATCTATTCCAAATCTCATATTTAATATGTAAGCTTCTCTTTCACTTAATATACTAAACGCTTCTTTAACTTTACCTTTTAATGTATTTTGTTCTACAATTTCTTCAATATCTACAACTTCGTCTTCTATAAGTTCATTAGATTCTCCTTCGAAAATTGCATCGAGTGAAGATGTTTGTTTTAAATTTAAAAGAAAGTTTATCCGTTCTTGAGGTAATTCAAATTCTTTGGCAATTAACTCTATATCTGGTTCAAAACCATATTCAGTTTGAAATTCTCCTACAAAATTAGCTATTTTTTTTTGAACTTCTTTTACGTGAACAGGTATTCGTACTAAATTATCAGATTGTAAATAACGTTGTATAGCCTGATTGATCCACCAAGTAGCATATGTAGAAAATTTATATCCTAACTTATGTTCAAATTTTGGAATTGCCCTCATCAAACCTAAATTACCTTCTTGAATTAAATCTAAGAATACCCTATCATCTCTTAGATACTTCTTCGCAATATTTACAACTAATTTCGTATTACATTCTACAAATTTGTATACGGCTTGTTCATCTCCCCTATCTACAGCGATAGATAGTTCACGTTCTTGTTCTTTAGTTAGTAAAGAATGACCCTTAATTTCATTTAAATAAAGACTTGTTGGATCGAGCAAATCTACTTTTCTTTCAAGTAACTCAACTTCATGTAATCTACTAATAGGTAAAACAGTATGATTATTATGATTAACTAAATATTCATAAACTTTACTAAATGTTAAACCTAATTTCTTTGTTACTTGATCTACGGTTAAATGAGATTTAGATTCAGGTATAGGTTCACCGCTAATTATATGTAAGTGATTTATAATATAAGCTCCTTTAATTTCAGGTCCATGTAATTCTTTTAACCTTCTAATATCTTTAGATTCTAATTGACGTACCTTCTCTGTTTCATAAGATCTCAATAGAGATATTCCTGAATATAAATTGGATGTCATTTTACAAGAAATAACGTATATTTATAAAAAGCTTTAGTACAAATCTTCTAATTGAGAAGCAAATTTACTTTCTCTTAAATTTTTTAATCCTCTTTTATACAATTTTCTAGCAATCCCATCAGATCTATTCATTCTTCTACCTATTTCTCTCAAAGATAATTTATCTACACCTAAACCAAAAGCATGAGTAATAACAAAATATTCTCTTTCATTTAAAATTTTTAAAGCATCTTTAATAACTTCACTTTTTTTTAGAATTTCAAATGCAGAGTCTACAGTACCCGGAATAATGTCACCAAGTGAAGAATTTTCACTTATTGGGTCATCTAAAGAATATGAAACTCTACTACTATTAACAACTTCAAATACTTTCTTTGTAGGTAAGCTTAGTTTTACAGCTATTTCTTCCAAAGAAGGTTCCCTTTTTAATTTTTTTCTTAGAATTTCTTGTTCTCTTTCAATTTTACTTTTATTTTTAATTAAGCTAACAGGTAACCTAATTAAATAAGCTGTCATTTTAACTGCATCTTGAATTGACTTTCTAAGTTTAGAGTTAGCATAAGTAGAAAATTTATACCCAAGAGATTTATCAAAGTCTTCTATTGCTTTATATAATCCAAAAATAGTTTCTTGAAAATAATCAAATAAAGTTAGACTTGTATTATGTCCTTTCTTAATTTCTTTTTTTGCAAATTGCATACCTAATCTTAGGTTTGAAAACAATATTGTTTGAAATGCATCAGGGTCTCCGTTTTCATATTGTTCAAAAAGAGATATTTCTTGTTCAGGTGTAAGAACTTCATATTTTTGTAAAATAGAAACATAATCTTGGAAATTATAATTTGAATCAGTATTTTCTAAAACTTTACTAGATAAATTAGCAGATAAATCTAACATTCCTCTTACTTCTTGACCTAATACCTGAGGAAGATCATATAATACTCCTATTTCTGAAGAACCTCTCATAAATAAAGTAATAATATGTTAATTTATAAGATTTTCTTATTAAGTATTTTTAGTTATTAATACTTATAAATTAGCAAACATTTTTAAATGATATTTTTTCTTAAAATAAAATGAATGCATTATCCATCAATAATTTAGAAAAAACATACTCCAATGGAATGAAAGCTCTAAAAGGCATTTCTTTTGATGTAGAAGAAGGAGATTTTTTCGCATTACTTGGTCCAAATGGAGCAGGAAAAACTACAACTATAGGCATAATTACTAGTTTAGTAAATAAAACAAATGGAAGTTTAAAAGTTTTTGATAAAATTAAACAAACTGAAATTAAAAAAATGATTGGAGTTGTACCTCAAGAGTTTAATTTCAACATATTCGAAAAAGTTATAGATATTATTGTTACACAAGCTGGATATTATAATGTACCAAAAAAAGTTGCATTAAAAAGAACTAAACCATTATTGGAAACTTTAGGATTATGGGATAAAAGAAACCATAAAGCAATTACATTATCTGGTGGATTAAAAAGAAGATTAATGATTGTAAGAGCTTTAATCCATAGACCTAAATTATTGATATTAGATGAACCTACAGCAGGCGTTGATGTTGAACTTAGATATAGTATGTGGGAATTTCTTAAAAAAATGAATAAAAATGGAACTACAATTATCTTAACAACTCACTATTTAGAAGAAGCTGAGCAGTTGTGCAATAAAATTGCAATTATAGATAAAGGAATTATCGTAAAAAATACAACAATGAAAGAATTACTTAAAACTGTAGATAAGGAAACTTATCTTATAGAAACAAAAAAGCCAGTAAAGAAAAAAGAGTACTTTGATTTAAATAAAATAGATACTAATACTTATGAAGTAAGTTTAAACAATAAAGATTTAAACAAATTTTTCAAAGATAATGAAGTAGTCAATATAAGAAACAAAGTTAACAAATTAGAAGGTTTATTTATGCAATTGGTGAAAAAATGATAGATTTAAAGACATTAGTAAATAGAGAGATTGAAAGATTTATGAGAATATGGACTCAAACTTTACTTCCTAGCGTAATAACAACTGCTTTATATTTTCTTATATTTGGTAAATTTATAGGAAACCAAATAAATGATATTTCTGGGTTCAGTTACATGGCATTTATCGCTCCAGGGTTAATTATGTTAGGCGTTATAATGAACTCATATCAAAATGTATCAAGTTCATTTTTTTTAGCAAAATTTCAAAAAAGTATTGAAGAATTATTAGTTTCTCCAATTTCAAATAATAAAATAATATTTGGATTTATGTTAGGAGGAATGTTAAGAGGAATTTTTGTCGGAATCTTAATCATGTTAGTTTCATTATTTTTCATAGATCTTCAAGTATATAGTTATTCAGTTGTTTTAATTTATTTAATTTTAACTTCAGCATTATTTTCACTTGCAGGGTTAATTAACGGAATATATGCAAATAATTTTGATGAAATTATGGTAGTTCCAACTTTTGTTTTAACTCCATTAATTTATTTAGGAGGGATATTTTATTCATTAGACGCTTTATCTGGATTTTGGCAAGGAGTTTCTAAATTAAATCCTATTTTATATTTAATCAATGGATTTAGGTTTGGTTTTTTAGGTATATCTGATATTAATATATTTGTTTCATTTGGAACTTTAGTTATATTTGTAATTATATTCTATGGAATAACTTATTACTTAATCGATAAAGGTATTAGAATTAAGAGTTGAAATATTCTTTTTCCATTTTTTGCAATAAACGTAATTCTTTCATCAATTTATGAGTTTTATATTCAAGAGAAAGCTTAAGTGTTTTCATAGGCGATATTTCACGTTCAGTTAACAAAACTATTTTTTTAGTTAAATCATATAATTCTTCTTCAGAATATTGAAAAATTCTTGGAAATTTTTCTTCTTTTAAGCCTATTAAAAAATCAAGTCGGTTTCTAGCAAGTTCATCTAAATATGAAATTTTAGAATAAAAAATTATATCTTGTTCCGGTTGCACTTGTAAAGACCTTATATTCTGAGTAGACCTTAAATCACAAATAAAATACATACCATTTTCATTTTCAAAAGGAACATAATGTAAATCTAATCTCATAAAATAAATAAATTAACTTAATTTATAAATCTTTATTCCTTATATTTTTAATTAACCTCTTAGCAAGATTAAACAACTTACTTCTAGGAAAGCCAGGAAAAACATTTAATTCTATAACATATGCTTTATCTTTACTCAACAAGACATCAACACTTGTAAAATTAACATTATAAGCTTTCGCCGCTTTAATAGCTTGAATTTCAGCTTTTTTCATTAAATGTTTAGGAATTTTTTTCAAATAATTTTGAGTTTCACCTTTGCCACCTTGACTAATATTAGTAACTACATTCTCTGCATCATTACTTCTTGGATAAATATAACAAATTTTACCATAACTAATGTAAAACCTTAAATCAAACTTTCTTTCATTTATTAAATAAGGTTCAATTGCATCTTCAATAATAATATCATTTTTTAATAATTCGGATAAAAATTTATCGTTACTTTCTTTAAAACTCCATCCATGATCACTTTTTCTGCTTATAATTCTTCCAGACTTAAATCTAAAGTTAGTTAATATTTTATTTTTACTAATATAAGTAATTCCTTTACCCATTCCCCCATAACGAACTTTAATGAATATATTCTTTTTTTGAGATAATTCTTTTATTTTTTTTATACTTCTTGTAAAATAAGATTTAGGAACAGTTATTTTATTCTTAATCAGTAATTCTTTGATATATTCTTTATCTCTGTCAAAATATAATTTACTTGGATGAACAACATATTTAATATTTTTATATTTTTTTTCTAACTTTTTTTGATAAAACTCAAGGTAATTTCTTAATTTATCAAAGAATTTTTTATTTCCATAAATCCCCCTATACTTTGGAGTTTCTATATAATTATTCCAATACCATTCAGGAAAAAATAAAATAGCGATAACATTTCCTTTAATATCAGGTAATAGTTTCCCGTATTTTGCAGAAACAACATTTTGTTTAATAAATTTCAAATAAGATTCATAATCAGAAGAATTACCTATTGCCAAAATAGTTGTCATTTATTTATTTTAAAATTAATTGTTTAAATAGTTATTTAATTTATTTTGTTGTTACATTATGTTCATAATTTTGAGAGCCTATTGCAATCGGTTGGTTAGCTGGTTGCCTTCCTCTTAATTTATGTTTGTGCATTAAAGATTGAGTTTTACGTAATTCAACTAATTGAGTTACAATTAATTCTAATTTATTAGGATCAATAGAAGTTGCAATTTTTCTTAATTCTTTATTTGAAAGATGATATAACTTTTTTTGAAATTGATTTCCATATAAAGACAAAGCTCCTCCCAAGTAAATAATTTCATCATGCGTAGAATGACTTTTCATTCCTGTAATTATAGAGGGAAACCTAGTCTCAAATTCACCATACTCTTTTTTTTGATTAAATCTATACATGAATATAAAAAAATTAACTTTCGTGTTTCACAAAAACCATTTTAATAGCAATAACAATTGGAATAGCTACACTTAGCCAACCTAAATATATTGCCCACATTGGATATCCTTCGTAAGGTGCTTGTATTTCTTTGTAAAATTGTACTACAATTAACAAAATTAATACAATAGGAATTACATATTTAATTGAATAATCCCACCATTCGCTAATTTGTAGTTTACTTACAGAGTTAATATATTCTCTTAAATTATGTGCTCCATAAGTCCAACCTACAGCTAAACATTGTAATATCCCTACAATTACTAATCCAAAATTTGTTACAAAATGGTCAAATATATCTAAAAAATATAATCCTGCTTTTGTTACAAACAATATTCCTAATAAAAAACAAACTGAACAAACAATCATTGCAATCTTATTTTTCTTAGCTTCTTGATATTTATCATACAATACTGTGTTTACTGCTTCCACTAATGAAAATGCACTGTCAATTCCTAATGTTAATAACATTAAAAAAAACAAAGCCGAAAATAACCAAGCGAAAGGCATTAATGATAATGCTTGTGGGAATACAACAAATGCTAGTCCAGGTCCTGAAGCTATAACTTCAGACACTGCAACATTAGTTGAAGTTGCCATAAACCCTAAAACTGAAAATACAACAAAACCTGCAAATAAACTTATGCCTGAATTTGTTAATGCCGTAATCCATGCATCTCCTACAACATCTTGATCTTGTTTATTGTAACTTGCATAAGCAATCATTATTCCAAAGCCAAGACTTAAAGTAAAAAAGATTTGAGATGCAGCAGCTAACCAAATTTCTGTGTTTAGTAATGCAGAGAAATCAGGAGTTATATAAGCCATAATTCCAGCCATTGCTCCTTCTAATGTAATTCCTCTTATGAATAATACCACTAATAATATTAAAGGTAAAGGCATTGTCCATGTAACAACTTTTCCAACACTTTTAACTCCTTTTCTAACACATAAATATATCATAACCCATACTGCTAGTAAAGAAAAGAATAACATTAAATTTATTCCACCTACTTCATTAACACCTGAAGAAATTTGTAAAACATTATTAAAAAAATATCCTTTTGAATCCTCTGCCCAAGGTAAAGTAGTAGAAAAACTTTTTACTAAATATACTAACGACCAAGCCATTACTGCTGCATAATAAACTACAACAATAAACCCAGAAAAAATAGCCATAAATCCAATTCCGCTTAATTTATTATTAACACTTTTAAATGCATGTATTGCACCTTTTTGTAACTTTTGTCCCAAACCAAATTCTAAAATTAATAATGGGATTCCTAAAACAAATAACGCAATTAAGTAAGGTATAAGAAAAGCTCCACCGCCATATTCATAAGCTAAATAAGGAAAACGCCAAATATTTCCTAAACCAACAGCACTCCCAATAGCTGCAAATAAGAAAATAGTTCTTGATGACCATCTATCTCGCATAGTAACACCCCGTAGTATAATTTAAAATAATAATGGAAAAGTTATATATAAGTATTTCTATGTTCTATTTCCACTTAATGCTACAACCCATACTAGGTTTAAACCAATCAAGAATTTCTTTTCCTTCCATTAAAAAAGTAATTGCATCCTTTAAACTTTCTTCATTAACTCCATCGTTTGGATTCATAGAATCATTTATTCTCCCATGATAAACTAATTTATGTTCTTTATCTAATAAATATGCTTCAGGTGTACATACAGCTCCTAAGGCTTTAGCTACTTCTTGTGTTTCATCTATTAAATAATATTTTAATCCTAATTCATGTGCTAGTTCTATCATTTGTTCCTTACCATCTTCAGGATATTCTTCCGCATCATTTGAGTTTATGCAAATAAAAGGAATATCTAATGATTGCAATTCTTTAATTATATCAAGTTTAGATCTAACATATGGACAATGATTACACATAACTAATATAACAACAGCTTGTTCATTAAAGTCAGATAAACTAATTGTAGTATCATCATAATTTTCTAATGTAAAAGAAGGAACTTTATCTCCTTTTTGTAAAGTTTGTTCCGATTTAAGTAAAACCATAAAAAGAAAAAGTAATTAATTAATATTTAATAGTTTTGATTTGAATTAGTTTCAATTTGATTTAAAGTATCTCTACAATTAATTAAATCAGTATACAAACTTAAAGTTAAATCTTCAACCATTGATTTTTTTAACATAATAGGATATCCAAAAGGATTATGTTCAATCATATTTCTTGCAATAATTTCTATTCCACTATCTTCAAAGTCAGTTATTCTTGTAGCAATATTTATACCGGCAATGTAAACATCAGGTTTAAAATCAACAATCCCAGGAACTACAATTCTTGGTTTATCTTGAAGTATATTATCGTAATGTATTTGATCCCATGTAGTTAATCTGTTTACAGATTTAATTAAACTATTTCCTTTTGGTGTTAATGTTACTATTCCTGATTCATATTTTGTATTAAACATAAATTTGAGAATGTTATGAATGTTTAAAAAACTTACTTAGAATCAACATAACTTTTATAAACAATTATTTATTTCATAATTCCATGTACAAAGTAATTACATTTTATAGATATGTATCGTTAAATGACACCAATAAAGTAATTAACAAACTAAAACATTTATGTAAAAAATTAATGATAAATGGGAGAGTTTTACTTGGTGAAGAAGGGATTAACGGTGGAGTTTCTGGAACTATAGAAAACATTGAAACTTTCAAAAAAGAAATAGAATCAATATTTCCTAATTTAACATATAGGGAACAAAATTCTAAAAATAACCCTTACCATAAATTAGTTTTAAGAGAAAGGGATGAAATAGTTGCATTTGGAGAAAAAGTTAATATTTCTAATACAGGAAATCATATTAAGCCTAAAGAATTTAAAGAAATGTTAGATAATAAAGAAGATATTATTGTTTTAGATGCAAGAAACGATTATGAATTTAAAGTTGGAAAATTTACTAATGCTATTGATTTGGACATAACTAATTTTAGAGATTTTGGAAAAAAAGTAAATAAACTTGAAGAATATAAGGATAAAAAAATAGTTATGTATTGTACTGGGGGAATAAGGTGTGAAAAAGCTTCTGCTTTTCTAAAAGAAAAAGGGTTTAGTAATGTAAATCAATTAGAAGGTGGAATTATTGCATATGACACTGAGTTTCCAAAAACACATTTTGAAGGTAGTTGTTTTGTTTTTGATAACAGAAAAACATCTAGAATGAATAATCCAATAAGTGAATGTAAAATATGTAATGAAAAAACAGATGAAATAACTAATTGTCATAATATTGATTGTGATAAATTATTTGTATGTTGTACTTCATGTCAAGAAAAAATGAATTCTTGTTGTAATGAAGAATGTAAAAATTCACCTAAACAAAGACCAAAAAAAGAAATTAAGAAAGTAATAGGTAAGGTAATTAATTATTATGCAAAACCAAAAATAGCTTATGTTGAATTATTTGAAGAAGCTAAAGACATTTCTATTAAAGGAAAAACAACTAAGGAATTTAACATAACATTAAATAATCCTATTAATGAAGAAGGAGAAACAAGGTTTATAGGAAAAGTTACTTTCCCTATTAGTTCTAAAGTTAGAAAAAATGATTTGGTTTTAGTTTAAACCAAACAATTAATAAACAACTAAAATATCCACATCATATGCAATATAAAGGTTTCACATTAGATAAATTTCAAGAAGATGCAATTAAAGCAATAAATAATAATGAAAGTGTTGTAGTTTCAGCTCCAACTGGAAGTGGAAAAACTTTAATTGCAGATTACATAATTGAAAAAGATTTAAAGAAAGGTATAAGAGTTATATATACCGCTCCAATTAAAGCTTTATCTAACCAAAAATATAAAGAATTTAGTAAATTATTTGGTGAAGAAAATATAGGATTATTAACAGGAGATATTGTAATTAATTCTAGAGCTCCAATTTTAATCATGACAACTGAAGTTTATAGAAATATGTCTTTAGTTGATGATATAACTTTAGAAGATGTTTCTTATGTTATTTTTGATGAAGTACATTATATTAATGATTATGAAAGAGGATATGTATGGGAAGAGTCTGTAATTTTTTCAAAAGATCATGTAAGGTTTATTTGCCTTTCAGCAACTATTCCCAATGCTGATCAATTTGCATCATGGATTTCTACAATAAAAAAACATAAAGTTGCTGTCATTCATCATACAAAAAGAAATGTTCCATTAAATAAACAATTCTATGATTCTGAATTAGGCATTTGTACATTAGAAGACATTAAAGAAGTTTATGACATCCCACATTATGACTCATTCAGAAACAAAAGAAAAAGACCAAAAGTTATTCCTCCTAATCATATAGAATTAGTTAAAGACTTAGGCGATAACCTTCCATGTTTCTTTTTTGATTTTTCTAGAAAAAATTGTCAAAATAATGCACTTACATTATCTAAAGAAAGATTATTTCCTTTAAACCCAGAAATCCAAAAACATATGAGAGAAAAATTAAGTAAAACTTCTAATAAAGTTAATGAATTAAAATCAACATCTATATTAAAAAAAACACTCCCATATGGAATTGCATTCCATCATGCTGGGTTGCTTCCAATAATGAAAGAATTAGTTGAAGAATTATTTGAAAAAAGTCTAATTCATGTATTATATACAACCGAAACTTTCGCAGTTGGAATTAACATGCCAGCTAAAACAGTTTGTTTTGCATCATTAAGAAAATTTGATGGAATGAATTTTAGATTTCTTAACAGTAAAGAATATTTTCAAATTGCAGGAAGAGCTGGAAGAAGAGGAATAGATAAAGTTGGATTTTCTTATGCAATGATTGACAGAAGAGATTTTGATTATAAATTATTAAAAAAAATAACTGAGAAAGATGTTGAACCTATTAAATCTCAATTTAGACTTTCAGTTAATACTGTACTAAACATAATCCAAAGACATAGTGATGAAGAAATTAAACATATACTAACTATGAACTTTGATACATACCAAAGGTATGGAAATAATTTCGCAAATGCTACAAAAACTATTTCTAAATTTAAGTCAATAGTGAAAAAATTAAAAAAACTAAAATACATTGAAGATGATAAATTAACATATAAGGGAGAATTTGCAGCAAGGATATATGCAGACGAAATTATTACTGCCGAAATATTTGCTACTGATTTTTATAAAAATTTAGAAGAGTACGAAATTACTATGATACTTTGTGCTATATGTTATGAGCCTAGAGAAACCACTAAATTTTTCAACGTATTCAAATCAAAAAAAGTTTTTAATCTAAAACGTAAATTAAGGAAATTTAAAGATAAACATTTTATTAATTTACTTGACTTAACTGCATTTATTGATCCGTTATATAAAGAAAAAACATTATTTGACATATTAGATAATACCAATTTATTGGAAGGGGATGTTATTAGATTACTAAGACAAATTCTAGATAGAATAGGTCAAATGAAAAAAGCTACACATGACATTGATTTGTCACATACTTTAGATAGTATTGCATTTAAAATTGAGAAATCCATGGAAGAAATTGATATGATATAGTTATTAAAAAATATTATTTTTAAAACAAACTTCAAACATTAAAACGAAAAGTTTATAGATAATTAAAACCATTTAACTATATGATCAAAAAAATAATTATTTTAACTTTTTTTATATTTATAATAGGTTGTACTTCAAATGAAATTAATACTGAATCTACAATTAATTGGCAAGATATAGAATTAAAAGATATTAACTCTCAAGAAACTTTTACAATTGGCGAATTTAAAAAACCAGTATTAATAGAAAGTTTTGCAGTATGGTGTCCTACATGCACAAGACAACAAAATGAACTAAAAAAATTACACAAAGAAGATGATTCTTTTATTTCAATTACATTAGACACTGACCCAAATGAAGATGAAGCATTAGTTAAAGAACATACAAATAAACATGGTTTTGATTGGAGGTATGCAATTTCACCAAAAGAATTAACTCAAGAGTTAGTTAACATTTTCGGAATTAATTTTGTTAATGCTCCTTCCGCTCCAATTGGGTTATTATGTCCTGGAAAAAAACCAAAACTATTACAAACTGGTTTCAAATCAAAAGATGAATTAAAAGAGGCATTAGTAACATGTTAACAAACTTATGGATTTCTTTAATAGCTGGAGTTTTAGCTCCATTAGGTGCAGTTTGTGTTCTTCCACTATATCCAGGGTTTTTAGCTTATCTATCAAATAAATTAAAAGGAAAAGTTGACAAGAAAACTTACATTCTACTTAGTTTAAATGTTACTTTAGGAATTGTAGTTTCTATGTTCATTGTTGGTTTAATTTTTTCTAAATTTTTACAAACATCTTTAACTAATGCAATTGGAATTATTTCACCTATAGCTTTTAGCATTTTAGGTATAATTAGTATATTTTTATTATTCAATAAAGATTTCAGTACATTACTACCTAAAGCAAATGTTCCTATTAATCAAAACCCTTTATGGAGTTCCTTTTTATTTGGTTTATTCTTTGGAGCAATTGTTCTTCCATGTAATCCAGGAACATTAACAGTATTATTTGCAGTTTCTACTACAACAACAAATTTCATATTAAATTTACTTAACTTTGTGTTTTTTGGAATTGGAATGTCATTGCCATTAATATTATTCTCAGTGTTATCTTCAAATAAAAGTCAAGAAGTTATTTCTTGGTTAACTAAACATAAAAGTGCTATAAATAGAATTACTGGATTAATTATGTTAAGCATTTCATTATATTATTTAATATTTATATTTGAAATATTCAAAAGTTTATTTTAACCAAAAAAGATAATTATATATAAAATAAATAACCTAATAATGCTATGAACAAAACAATTATATTTTGGATAAGTATTTTATCTATATTCTTAGTAGGTTGTACTGGACCAACTGTCCCAATTCAAGAAAATATACAAAGTAATAATGAAATTAAATTATTACCAGACGGAACAAAGTACTTAGTGCACCCAGATAAAATTAGAGGTGGAGGTCCACCAAAAGATGGAATTCCAAGTTTAGATAACCCAGAATATGTTACAGTTGATGAAGCTGATGAATGGATTAATGATAAAGCCTTAGTTTTAGCTATTAATTATAAAGACATAAAAAGAGTTTATCCTTTACAAATTATGACATGGCATGAAATTGTAAATGATAACATTGCTGGAGATCCAATATTAATAACTTACTGCCCGTTATGTGGAAGCGGGATTGCATATGAAAGAAAGATAAATGGCGAAGAAGTTGAATTTGGAACTTCTGGAAAATTATATAATTCTAATTTGGTTATGTATGATAGAAAAACAGATACATATTGGACTCAAATAGAAGGAAAAGCAATATTGGGAGAGTTAACAGGTCAAGAGTTAACTTTAATTTCTTTAGAAACAGTTGAATGGGATCAATGGAAAACACAACACCCTGATTCAGAAGTTTTAAGCAAAGAAACTGGTTATAGAAGAGATTATACAAATGATAAAGGACCTTATTCAAATTACTTCGCAAATGACTTTTTATTTTTCATGCCATTAGAAAATGAAGCTCCAACTAACAAGTTAGCAAATAAAGAATTTGTTTATGGAATTAGAATAGGAAATAAGTATAAAGCTTATGCAAAAAGAGATATTAAAGGAACTATTGAAGATGAATTTAATGGAATTAAATTAACCATTACACAAAAAGATGATGGAAGTGTAATTTTTACAAATTCTGATGGTATTGAAATCCCTAAAGAAGTTGATTTTTGGTTCGCTTGGTTTACTTTTCATCCTACTACTGAACTATTTGATCCCAACTAATTGAGTAAAACAAGCGTCCCGAACAAAGTGAGTATATGCTTGGTTTACATTCCATCCTGAGACAAATTTGTACTCCTTAATATAGGCACTTGACCAAAAGCAAAATATTTTCTAAACTTTCCTTGATCATTAAGGTTTATAGATAGTTTATCATCTTCTGCATTTAACCCTATTGTTACCATAGTATTAAATTCAGTATTAAACAGGTTGAAGTTAAATTGAGAAAAAGTTTCTTTAATATACTTCACATTATTTTCTCCAAATAAAGAACCCAAAGCAAAATCTTGATCATTTTCAAACCTATATCTTTCAATTTGCTTTAATTTTCCATCACTACTAATACTTAAATCTTCATCACTAGTTAAACTAACTTTCAAACTACGTTCCAAATGCGTTAAATCCTCTTGTAAAGGATGAGACAAATTATTTGAAACTGCATTATCACTTTCTTTTATAACATAAAGATAATGTTTATTTATTAATAATAGAGCATTTGCAGTTAATTGGCTATCTTGATCTCCTTTCTGATCAACAGAAGAAGAAAGTCCTTTCATAGATTTTTCTCTAACAGAAAGCTTATGAAAAATAAAATGCTGATCCCCATTTACTCTTTGATCTCCAAAATAAAAAGTAAGCAATCTTACTGCATTTTCTATACTTTGCATTTTATATGTTTGCCCATCTGAACTACTCCCATAATAAGAGCTTTGTAAGTGTTCCCATGCTTTAAATTGAGAAGGTTTGGTTGTATATTTAAAATCACCATCTAATACTACTCCTTCTAATGAGGTTCTTGTTACTTTATCTGTACTATTAAGCATATTTCTTGTAAAGGTAAGAATAAATATAAATCTTATTGAATTATGGCAAAGTATTTAATATATTAAATATATAATTTACATATGAAACAAAATCTAAAAGTAAGCATTATAGGTTTACTAGGTAATTCATTTTTATTTGTTATAAAATTAATAGTAGGAATATTAAGTAACAGTATTGCTTTACTTTCAGACGCATTTCATTCTTTATCAGATACAATAGCTTCAATTGCTGTTTTAGTAAGTGTTCATGTTTCTGCACAAAAACCAGATCACAATCATCATTTTGGTCATAGTAGGGCTCAACCTTTAGCTGGACTTATTTTTGCAATTTTTGCAGCAGTTATTGGGTTTGAAGCAATATTATTGGCAATTAAAAAATTCTTTGTAAATACTGAAGTTACTCTTCATTATTATGCAATGCTAGTCATGGTTATTTCAATAATAATTAAATTTAGTTTATATATTTATTTTAAAACCCATGCACATGGAAATCCTGCAATTAAAGCAAGTGCAATAGATTCAAGAAATGATATTCTATTAAATTTAGTTGTTTTAATAGCAATAATATCAAGTTATTTCAAAATACCATATATTGATCAAGCAATAGGTTTAATCATTGGTATTATTATTATAAAATCAGGAATTCATATTGGATTAGAAAACATTGGATTTTTAATGGGTGAAGCTCCAGATAAGAAAACAATGCAAAAAATACATTCTAAATTAGCAAAGTTAAGAATACCTAGAATCAAAGGATATAGAAATCTAAAAGCACATTACATTGGTCCTTTCTTACATATTGCCTTGGAGATTGTTGTGAATAAAAATATGACAACTAAAACAAGTCATAATTTAAGTGAGAAAGTAGAAGAAGAATTAGAGAAATTTAATTTTGTTGAACAAGTATTTGTTCATGTTGATTTTGAGTGAAGATAAGCGTCAACTTCTTGTTTTGCATAAGATAAATTCAGAAGATTTCTATCTAAAACTTCAGGTGTTTTATCATTATCAAATTTAACTCCTACACCTCCTTCTTCTAAATAAAAATATTCAATTCTTTCAAAATTATCATTACCTGAAAGATCATGAGTTATTTCGAGTTTTTGCTCTTGTCCAGATCTACTATAACTTATTTTAAGTCCAATCGTACTTGCATTATGAATTGATCCATACCTTTCTTGTAAAAAAAAAAGCAATTCATTGTATCTATAACTTCTGTCCACACTTGCTGAAAAATCACTAGATACATTAAATAATTTTTTATGAGAAGGTAATTTTTCAACTAAAAACCTATTTTTAATACTTATTTCATCAAGAACATGATGAATTCCTTTAGAGTATAAATATATAAAAGATTGATTAATGTCAGAATCACCTTCTTCAGTAATTGTTATAACATCTCCAGTTTCTAATAAATTATCTAAACTTTTTCTTAACATAAAATTAAAATAAACTAAGTATATATTTAAAGATTATTGTAATTGATAAGTATTTGTTCATGTTGATTTTGAATAATCATTTGCTATTTGTTGCGCTGTTTTAAAATCTCCAGAATGACCAATTAGAGTTTCATTTTTACCTTTTTTCAAAATAACTTCAACATGTAGACTATAAACTTCATACTCAACTTTCTTTTCACCAAGTTCTTGTTTAATTCTTAATTTAAATGGTTCGCCAATATTTGGTTCAAAACCTATATCAAGTTTTGAGTCAACTGCCTGAACAATAGTTTCATAATTATCATGTAAAAAACCTAATATTGAAGTATAAATTTTACTCCCAAATTCAATTTGTCCACTTGCCAGAGGCATACTAAATAATGTCTCAGATTCAGATAAATCAACAGCATACCTTTTTTTATCTTTTAAGTAATCAACAATATATTTTCCAGATCGTCTTCCTAAATAAACAAATAGTTCATCTTCTGTACGAATAACATCTCCTTCTCTAATCAAGGAATCTAAACTTTCTTTTTGCATTAGAACTCGATTATTTAAGATATATTTAAAGATTATTATGTTTGATAAGTATTTAGTTTGAATGAAAAACTTTTATTGCTTTACAATTATATTTTTTAAACAGAATTTCTGTTTTATTATTATTCTCAGCCCCAAGTAACCCTAAACCTATTATCTTTCCACCTTGCTTTTCAATTAACTTTATAGCTGCTTTCATTTGACCACCAGTTTCCATCCAGTCATCAACAATTAAAACTTGATCTTCTTTTTTAATTTCACCTTTATTCATCTCAAAAGCTTTTTTATTTTGTGAATAATCAATAAAACTTTCTCTTATAAGACTTTCTTTGTACCCTGGAAGTCTTCCTTCTTTTCTTACTGGAACAAACCTTATTTTTAATTTATGGGCTAAAGCTCCCCCTATGATAAAACCTACTGCATCTAACCCAGTAATAACATCAAATTTACAATTATTGAATAATTTTTCTATATCATTTATTAAGTTAGAAAAAGCTTCAGGGTGATTAAATAAAGGTGTAACATCGTATTTTAACCTAGTATCTTTCTTAATTAGTTTATCATAATATGAATAATCCATTTTTATTTAAAAAAAGTTTGATTATATAAAATTATTTATTTAACTCAATAACTTTCTTAACTTCTTCAACAAATAATTTAGCTTCTTCTTCAGTGTTGTATAAATACAATGAAGCTCTAACACTTCCTGGCAAATTACGTTTATTAAACCAACTATGGCAACAGTGTGCTCCACTTCGTGTCATAATATTAGCACTTTTATCTAATATTCTAGAAACATGATGAGGATCCATCCCTTTAATATTGAAAGAAAATATTCCCCCTCTTAATGCTGGATCTTTTGGACCAATTAATTCTACTTCAGGTAAACCATCTGTAATAATTTTATTAAGTTTTATTTCATGTTTATTTATTTTATTCAACCCAACTTTTCTTAAATATTTACAAGCTTCACCTAATGCAATTATCCCAGCATAATCTTGTAAACCCGCTTCAAATTTCATAGGTAAACCTTCTTCCTTATAATCAGAATAAGTAGAATCTATTACAGTTTCACCTCCAACAATAAATTGGGGTAACTTTTCTAATAACTCTTCTTTTCCATATAAAACACCAGTTCCAGTAGGCCCCAACATTTTATGTCCTGAAAAACATAAATAGTCAACATCTAATGTTTTTACATCAACTACTTTATGTGGAACTGCTTGTGCTGCATCTACTAAAACTTTAACACCTTTAGAATGTGCAAATTCAACAATTTCTTTAATTGGATTAGTAACGCCATCTAAATTAGATGTATAAACTATTGAAACTAATTTGGTTTTTTCAGTAAAAGCTTTCTTGAAATTATCCATATTAAAAGTATTATCTTCGTTACTATCAACTACAATTACTTTAACTCCCTTCTTAATCCAAGGAATTAAATTAGAATTATGTTCTTTATCACTAATAATTACTTCATCTCCTTTATTAAATGAATTAGCAACTATATTGATTCCTTCAGTTGTATTTCTTGTAAAAATAATTTCTTTTTCACTTTTAGCATTGATTAACTTTTTAACTTGATTTCTCGCATTTAAAACTTCTTCTTCAACTTTTGTTGCAAATTGATGTGCACTTCTTCCTGCACATGCTGGATATTCATAATAATATTCATTTAATTTATCTATAACTTGCCTTGGTTTTAATGACATACAAGCAGAATCAAAATATATTCCTTTTTTAATTGAAGGAAAATCCTCCCTTACTTTATTAAAGTCAACTCCAAAAATCATTTTTTCAACTCCTTGTTAATTATTTTCTTAAAAGTTTTGAATGGTTTTGGCCCTACTATCTTTTGATCACCAATAAAAAAAGTAGGTGTTCCTGGAACTCCCGCCTTTCTTCCCATTAAAGAATCTTCATCAACTTCAGTATAATCTTGTTTACTGAAACATTCCCAAAATTGAGTTTCATTCAAGCCAATATTTTTTGCAATTTGTTTATATGTGTCATTTCCTAAAAATTTTTGATAAGTAAATAATTGTTTATGGTATTCATGATACATTCCTTGCTCAAATGCACAATTAGAAGCTAGTGCAGATTCTCTACTTCCATTATGCCATGGTATTAAAAAAGTTTTAAACTGAAAATTAACCCTTCCTTCATAATAATCTATAACTTCTTGAACTATTGGTTCAGCCTTTTTTGTATAAGGGCAAGCAAAACATCCAAATTGAATTATTGTTAATTCTGCATCTTTTGGTCCTAGTATTGGATCATTATTTTCTAATTTAGGTGGTTCTCTTTCTGATTCAGGAATAGTTTCAACTTCACTTGCTCCAGTACCTGGGTCAAAAATACAAAACCCTACTTCATCAGGAGTATTACAATTACCATACTGAGAATAATTATACAAACCAATCGCACTTCCATATGCACTCCAAATAAATAAAAACATCACAATCCAAGATAATAGTTTATAATTTTTATATGTAAACCTTGCTAACTTAGGTGAATATCTTAAAAAAATTCCAGTAATATCTGCTTTAATTTTATCATCTAAACCAGAATTACATTTTCTTAATGTAATTGTTTTAAATAAACAATCTAATGCATCTTTAGTTAATTTTCTATACTTAACACTAAAAATACCAAAAAATGCAAATATTGGAATTGCCAACAAACATAACGCCATTTTAATTCAGCATTCCCTTTGACATTATAAATTTATTCATTTACTTTTTCCTCTGAAATTATTTTTGCACTATAAGGATCATGTATACTTGCAACTATTACATCTTTGCTAGTAACATCCGAATCATATTTAACTATCATTTTACTTCCTTCTTGACTAACTTCTTTAACTCCTAATATACTTTTGACATCATACTGAATAGCTGGCCCACATGAACCACAAAAAACACCTTCAATTTCTAAATGTAATATTTTCATTCCTTCTTTTTCAGGAATAACTTTAATTTTTTTCATTTCTGGCATTCCATGACTTTCTGCCATTTCAATTATATTCCCTAACGGTTTTTGATTTACTTCCAAACTACCATATACTGAAGCTGCAATTGGTGCTATAATTAAATAATTTAAAAAAGCCCATACTCCAAACATAAAAACAATTGTCAAAAATATACTTTTCCAATTTTTACTAATAGAATTTACATTACATCTTCCTGACTTTCTTTTAACTATGTAAAGTATTATTAATAACATTAAAACAGTCCCAGAAACAATACTTACCAAATGAAAATTGTGCATTACAGTCATACTTAATGCAGTTCCAAAGCCAAGCAAAACTAAAACAATTGGGGCAATGCAACAAGTTGTTGCTATAAACCCTCCAACAAAACTGCCTAAAAAATAATCTTTTAGTCCCATAATTTCCAACCTGTAAAAGCAACTGCTAATCCAATTATTCCAATAATCCATCCCCAAGTTGCATACATTCCATGGTTACTATGCATATTCATTCCTTCATGTCCTAATAAACCCATATGAACTTGATGTGGCAGTAAAGCAAACACTATTCCTAAAACTCCAAAAATTAAACCAATCTTCATTAAATTTTGATTTTTCATTTTATCACCTGTTTAAAAAACAAGTATAACTTATTTATAAATAAACTAGAAAAATAGTGAAAATTTAGTGAAATAGGTGAGAATCTTTATCAAAAAATAAAGAAACTCGTATAATAATCGTTACCATCCCAATAATAAAAGCAATCAAACTAGGAGGAGGATATATTGGAAATAAAGCTTTAAACCAATCTGTCCAAAGTATTGAAGACTTTATTGCAAAATGTAATAATCCTATAATTAAAGCAATGTGTCCAAGTCTCATTACTTTTCTCCATGTAAAAACATTTAACTTACTTCTTATATAGTTATGTGATGCAACTGCTACAATAACAAAAGTAAATGTACTAGCTAAAGCAAAAATAAAAGGAACAATTGTTTCACTTTGCAAAAAATAAATAGGAAAAGGATACCTATTTTGCATGAGTAATATTATTGCTCCATGTATTAAGACAAAGTAAAAACCAATTAAACCTAAATATTTTCTATATATTATAAAAGAGTTTAGACCCCTAACATAATAAGCAAAACTTCTTATTCCCATGCTAATTGAAATTAAAATTACTGAAGTATTTGCAAATATTTTATTCCAAATGTATAAATCATGTTTTTGATAGAATGAAATTGTATAAACCCAAAAAATAACTAAAAGAAAAAAAGAAAAAACAGTTGACTCTATCCAAAGTTTATTTTCTTTCATCTTGCAACTGAAGTAACTTTAGCCATAGCCATTATATTTTTTCCATTAACTGTATAATCTCTATGGTTATTGCTATTTAGAGTTACCATTAAAGTATGTTCTCCTGGATCTAATTCAGGAACATGGAACCAGTTACTATATAATCTAGTCATTTTATGTCCATTCAAATATAAATGTGCATGACCTTTACCAGGAACATGGTCTTTACTTGCTCCTTCTGGTGCAAACGCAAAATTAGTTGTAATAATCTCTAAATTCCATCCAGACATTGGATCTTCGTGAACTACTAACTTTACTGAAGGAATATTTTCAGTAACTTCCATCGGTCCATGGTGTGTATCACTATGACCTTGCATCATATGTCCTTCATGGTTATCAGTAGATTCTGCAGAGAAATTAATTAAACTCCCTATAAAAAATCCAACTACTAAAAAAATAATTGATGCAAGAACTGTATTTTTATTCTTCATTTTATCACCTGTTTAAAAAAAAGTATAACTTATTTATAAATAAAATAGAATTAAAGGGAAAAAATAGTGAAAACTATGAACAATCTTTCATCTTATCAACGTATTGTTTTAACTTTTTTTTCAAAGCATCTTTATCTTCATAACTTAGTTTATCAACTTCTTTATCCCAATCTACTTTTGGCAGTTTAGTTAAACTAAATTCATAGTTAAAACCTGCATCCTGTATTTGCTTTTCTATAAATTTACTTTCTTCAGAATTAAATTTTTTTATTACTGGGAACTTAGTTATTTGGTCCGCACCTGATTCTAATATAAACTTAGTATATCCTGGATTTTTTGGTGTAAGACCAGCAATAACTTTCAATTCAGGAAAAGTATCTTTTGTTTGTTTTATCCACCAAGCATAATATTCTTCGTTTGGACTTTCGGTAAAAGGTGTTCCTTGAACTGGCTTTAATGCATAAAAAGTTATTCTAGTTAGTTTATGTTCTTTAATGAATTTCACTAAAGTTGGAAAATCTTCCTTTGTTTCACCTAAACCTATTACAATTGTCATTGCAGTTTTTAATCCTAGATCTAATGAATTCATCAGCATTTTAGAGTAAGGTAATAAAGGCTTACCAGGACAAACATCTTTTTGTACTTGTTCATTTACAGTTTCACATGACGCATATACTCCTTCAACATAAGGCATTAATTTTTCAATTTGTTTTTTTCCTAAAACTCCTAAATTAACCCATAATTTTTCTCCATAAACTTCATAAACATATTTTGCAATTTCAACTATTTCATCAAATTCAAAAATACCATATCCACCTGTAAGAAACTCATTATGTAATCCTAAGTGTTTACCAATAATAGCTTCACATAAAACACTTTCAACTGTTCTTTTAGCTGTTTTTGCATGTTTTATCTTATGCTTAGTTGTACTTCTGAAACAAAATGTACATGTTCCCAGTTCACAATACCAAGATAAAAATATACACCTGCTAAATCCAATTGTTTTCATATTTTGCTTAGAAAAGAGAATAGTTTAAAAAAGTATCTTTAAAATAAATGAATTAAGCAATAAAGCCATATTTTAAATAAAACCAAATACTTAGTAATTTAATGTTAGATGAAATGTCAAAAAACATTACTTTAATATCAATATTCCTATTTTTAATAATTATTGAAAAAACAATTCCTTTCTTTAAGTTTAAAAATCAGTTCAAACATAATATTACAAACATTTCTTTATTTATAATAAACTCAATAATTGTAAAAATATTTTTATTTAGTTTAATTTTATTTGCTACAAAAAATAAGGTAGGTTTTTTCTATACTTATATGATTAGTTATCAATTGTTAATTTCTTTAATTTTACTAGACTTAATAACTTTCTGGTTACATGTTGCATATCATAAAGTTCCATTTATGTGGAAATTACATAAATTACACCACTCAGATAATGAAATGAACGTAACAACTTCATTTAGATTTCATATAGGTGAACTAGCTTTTAGCATTATTATAAAATCAATAGTTATAGTATTTTTAGGTATTAAACTTGAACATTTCTTACTTTATGAAACTTTATTTTTAACTAATGTAATGTTTCAGCACTCTAATTTATCAATAGGTAAATTTGACAAAGTATATAGATTCATATTCACTTCTCCAGATATGCACAAAGTACATCATTCGAATATTCAAGAAGAAACTGATTCAAATTACACTAGTTTATTATCAGTATGGGATAGAATTTTCAAAACCTATAAAGAAAATAACCCTAAGAAAATAGTTTTCGGAGTCAGAGGTTTAGAAAATGAACAAACTCTTAAAAAAATGTTACTAACTCCTTTAAAGTAATTTAATAATAAGCATATCAGCTTCACACATCTCATACTTACTAAAATCTTCAACCCAAGCATAATCTTTAATATCTAATTTTTGTATTTCTCCTTTCATTATACATTTAAAAGCAATTAATTGAATATTTTTATATTCAGAAACAGCTAATTGTTCATGAACTTCAATGTCAACTCCTAACTCTTCTTTAATTTCCCTAACTAAACATTCTTCATTACTTTCATTTTCAACTTTCCCACCAGGAAATTCCCACCTTCCAGCATTACTTCGTCCATCATTTGGACGTTGAGTTATTAAGAACTTATTTTCTTTTTTAATTATTGCGCATGTGACTATCATCTTAATTCACTAACTAATCTTTTCGTTCTAGGTAAATCATTTTTACTACAAAAATTCAAATATAATTGTTTAGATTTTTCGTCATTTTGTTCATTATAAAAATCTACGCATTTTCTAATAATAAAAGGCATATATTCGTTTTGTTCAGTTAAATTCCTAAATAAGTTCATTGCCATTGTTTTATATCCTGATAAATATTTTGCTTTAATCAAGAGTAATATATCATATTCATTAGAACTTGTTAACCCTTCTTCTTCTCTAGTTAATACTTTTTCTATTTTAAAATTTTCATTTTGAGAAATTATAAAGCTAAACAATTCTTTTTTTCTTTCACTAAAATGTTCACCTGTATCTAATAAAGTTAAAGCAGATTTATAGTTAAGTGTTTCAATTAAATAAAACAATTTCTGAAAATATTTATCTTTTCCCTTCAATTTACCCATATATCTATCTGCTAAATCAATTTCCCCTTCTACCAATAATAAATTAACCATTGTTGAAGTTATTCCACCTTTATCTGCAACTTTTTCTAAAAACAATAAAGCTTCATTTTTTTTATCAGCCTCTAAAAGTGCATTAAAATGAACATTACTTGCAACTTCATATTTCTCGTGATGACTTACTTCATTAAAGAAAGTTTCAAATCCATTTAATATATCTTCTAATTTTTCTGTTGAACTTGTAAATGTAAGTGCAAATTCGGGATTATTTTCAAATTGTATTGCTTCATGTAAATAATCTCTTGCAATAGAATCTAACCCTATTTTAAAATACTCGACTCCTATCCACCCTTTTAATTCGTGACAAGTTAATTTTTTATATTTAAATTTAGTAGGAATCAAATCAGGTATAGATTTTAAAGATATTTCCGAAGCTTTATAATATCCTTTTTTGAAGAGATTAACAGCCCTCAAATGTCTTAACTCACAGCTTTCTTTTCTTCTTAAGAAAGAATAAGTTTTTATTTTTCTTTTTTTAAAATTTTCATACCCTTCTTTTGCCAATCTCTCATAAATTAATTTAATCCTAGGTTGAACAAAATTACTATTCATGCCTAAACTATAAAAACCGCCACTAGAACCACTATTTACTTCAATTACTTTAAAGCCTTCTTCTGTTACAATGAAATCAAACCCAAGAACTATTGGGAAATATTCTTTTCTTATGTCTGCAAAAGGTTGTCCGGCTTTTATGGTAAAATGAAATAAATCTTCTAAACTAAAACCTAATTTCTTAGCATATTCATCTAAGTTAATACCTCTGGCAGACTTAGATAAATTAACTGGTTCTTTAGACCAAGGTTGCGCTCTTACAACCCCGCCAACATATTCACATTTATCTGTCAAAATTCCAAAAACTCTCATATTAGAATCAAATTTTTGACCATTTATACGAAATCCAAGAGGCTTCATTCTTTCCTCAGCAATTATATTAGTAGATTTAATATGTCTATCTATAAACTCAGTAATTTTCTTTTTTTCATCTGGTCTAGCCATCATTACTTGCTTGCCACACGCACCATTATCTGCTTTAAAAACTAAAGAAGTAGAGTCTACACGTGAATGTAACCTTTCAATTATTTTATCCAAATTAGTTAAATCTTTTTTTTGAATTAAATTACTTTTTGCAACTGGAATTCCACTTTCTCTTAATAACATACTTGTTAAACTTTTACTTGAAGTATATGCAATTACTATTTTATCTTTGCAAGAATGCCTTACATCATTTCCTAAGCTCTCAAAAAGCATATCAGTCCATACTGGTTCTGAAGAAAAAAAAGGCACTAATTTAGAACCTAGTAAAGTATAAAAATAATTAAAGCCTAAATTATAATCTGTATCAAAATCTGGTCTTTCAAATTTTTTATCTCTTAAAATTTGAGCATTGATACCCAAGCTCTCACTTCTTAAAGAATAATATGAAAGATCAGGAACTAGAATAGTTTTGATAGGAATTCCTTTATAAGATGCCCCTTGCGACATAATTGCCAAAGCCAGCCCACCATCACTAAGTCTATTAGCTATGATAATACTATCTTCTAAATTATGTGCACCATCTGATACTTCTTCATCTACAGATATCCCACCTACTCCTAAATCTAAAGAATTTATAAATTCATTTGCTTTTTCAAAATCAATTTTCATTTTTTAATTCCTTAATAAAGAATATATATAAATCTAATTAGGGCACATCTTCTCACTAGAATATTCTATTGCATCTAAGTCAGGATTTTCAAAATATTTATGAAAGTTAATATATTGTTTTTTATTAAAAGATTTCTTAATAAAACATAAAACTCTACTAGGAACGTGTTCAGATATAATTTCATATTCTGGCAAAACTTCTAACAATTTATTCGCAAACTCTTTTACATATTCATGCTCAGGCATATTATCTCTAACTAAATGTTTAGTACTTTCACCTACAAACATATATCCTTTAACTTCAATTAAGTCAGGATTTCCTTTTTCTATTAATTGTTTATAACCTTGCAAATCAGTATCATTCAAACCTTTAATTACAGTCAACCTAATACAAGTTCTACATTTTTTCTTAGATAATACTTCCAAAGATTTCTGTAGCCTTTCATAATAGTCAGGGAATAATGGTTTATCTACGTCTTTCAAAATTAATTTATTTGGAGCATCTACACTAACATATAACTGAGTTACAGTTTTTAAATTATCTAATGCTTCGGGGAATTGTGCATTTGTAACTAAGAAAGTAGATATTCCTCTTTTATGAAATTCACTTACTAACTCGTTAAATTTAGGGTAAGTAATTGGTTCACCTGTTAATGATAATGCTACATGCTTAATATCTTTCATTTGATCTAGCAATTTAGTGTTAACTTCTTTATTTCCATGAAACCCTTCTAATAAACTTAAATGTGCATCTTTACTTCCAGAAATAATATCAATTGGATTGTCAATATCTCCATACCATTCTTTTGATACTGGAGCTTTTTCACCTCTCCAACAAAAACTACATCTATTTGCACAATACATTGAAGAAGTCATTTGCATACACTGATGACTTCTAATTCCATAGAACTTAAATTTATAACATCCACCTTGATTTCTAAGCATGCTCTTAGTCCAACCGCAAACTTTAACAGCACTATGACTACCTACTAATCTATATTGTTGTTTTTCTAACTGTTTTTGTTGAACTTCACTTAATTGAGACATTTTGGGATAGAATTCTATTTGTTTTTTAAAGTTAATGGAATTATCTCACATACTCCATATCAGACTTATACTTTATAAAATTCACTTACTTCTTCTTTGTTTCCTATTATTTGATTTACCTTTAGAAAAAGATTTATTTTCTCTAAAGCCTTTCTTATCAGGTTTATTTGAATCTCTATTGGAACCTCTATAAGAATTTCTTTTATTACTATTAAAACTTCTATCTTCAGAATCTCTTCCGGATCTTGAATCTCTGCTAGAGCTTCTTCCTGAACGAGAATTTCTATCAGAATCTCTTCTTCTGAAATTTCTACCATCAGAGTTACTTCTTCTCTCTTTACCCCTATAACCTCTTTTTGAGTTCCTTAAAGAACTTCTTTCACTAGATGATGTAGGTTCAGAAATATCTTTATATAAATCTAAATTAAGTTGATCTTTGAAACAATATTTTAAAACTGCAGAAACTATTCTAGTTGAGTCATTCCCTTTTAATAGCTCTTCAGCCATCGCGTCATACTTTTTACTTTTACTTTTTTCAATAATATCTGCTAATATAGTTTTAATATGTGATTCCTTATGAGCTATTATCTCTTTAGCTGAAGGTAACTTAGCTTTTGTCAATTTACATTTATTTATTCTTTCAACAAAATTTAATTTTCTTTTCTCAGATGGAATTACAAAAGTTATAGAAATTCCTTTCTTACCTGCTCTTCCAGTTCTTCCAATTCGATGTATGTAAGATTCAGGACTTTGTGGCAAAGAATAATTAATAACATGAGTTAAATCATTTACATCTATACCCCTTGCTGCTACATCTGTTGCTATAAGTATTGTTACTGTCTTTTTTCTAAATTGCAATAATATTTTTTCTCTTTGTGCTTGAGTAATATCTCCATGTAATGCTGCAACTTTATAATCCATTCTAGATAATTGAGCAATTAAAGTATCTACATTCATTTTGGTATTGCAAAATATTATACCATAAAAGTCATCATAATAATCAATAATTCTTCTTAATGCATCTAATTTATCTTTTTGATTAATGTCATAATAAATCTGTTCAATAGAATCTAAAGTTAAGTGAGATTTTTCAGCTTCAACAAAATCATATTCCTTCATATATTTTTTAGCGATATCCATTATTTGTTTAGGCATAGTTGCGGAAAATAATAACATATGTTTTTCTTCAGGTGTACTTTGTAGAATTAATTTAATATCTTCTTCAAAACCCATATTTAGCATTTCATCTGCTTCATCTAATACAACATATTGAACTTTATCAATTTTCAAACTTTTTCTTTTTAATAAATCTATAACTCTTCCTGGAGTTCCGACTACTATATCTACGCCCTTTTTTAACTTTTGAATTTGTTGCATAATAGGAGCTCCACCGTATACTGCTAAAACTTTAACATTCCTATCTCCAACTAAAGATTCAATTTCAAGTGAAACTTGTAATGCTAATTCCCTAGTAGGAGTTAAAATAATAGCTTGAGTTCCCTTACTTCTATCTCTAAGATTATCCAATATTGGAATACCAAAACTAACTGTTTTTCCTGTTCCAGTCTGACTCTTTCCAACAATATCTTTTTTTCCTTTCAAAAGTAAAGGAATAACTTGACTTTGAATACTTGTTGGTAAAGTGAAACCTTTTTTCTCTATAGCTTTAAATGATTCTTCAGATATACCTAATTTCTTAAATTCTTCCATATTTCCCTCTTTATGTTGGTTCCTTTAAAAAGGTATGCCTGTTTCATATTATTTTATAAATAATTAATACCTTTCCAATCAAATGAAAGAAGATTTTCTCTTAAGAGATATATACAATATGAGAGTTATTAAACATTTATCTGAAAGAATTAAAAAAGTTTATCCTGAATTTGAACAAGAAAAATTTAATAAATCAATTGAAAAAGAACTAGAAAAACTTAACTTCGGAGAAAGGTCTAAACTAATTAGAAAAAAATTAAAAGAATTTCTTCCTGATAATTTTAATACGTCAGCCCAAATATTAATTGATTCATTAAGTCCAGAATTAATTTTAGAAAATGGAAAAACAGACTGGAATAGTTTCATTAATGTTGCATTATCTGAATATATTGGAGATTATGGATTAAACGATTATGAAATTTCAATGAAAGCTCTATATGAAATAACTAAACGTTGCTCTTCAGAAAGTGGAATTAGACCCTTTATCAGGAAATATCCTGAAATATTTATTACACTTAAACTATGGACTCAAGATAAAAATGTTCATGTAAGAAGATTAGTTTCAGAAGGAACAAGGCCACGTTTACCATTAAGTTCACCATTAACTGAATTTAAAAAAGACCCTAAAAAAGTTATAGAATTATTAGAGTTACTTAAAGATGATCCTGAATTATATGTAAGAAGAAGTGTAGCAAATAATTTAAACGACATTTCTAAAGATAATCCTACTATTGTTATTAACTTATTAAAACAATGGAACAAAAATGCCACCAAAGAAAGACAATGGATTATAAGACATTCATTACGAACTTTATTCAAACAAGGTAATAAAAATGCATTAGAATTAATGGGGTATACTAATCCTAAAATTGAAAATACGAGCATATCTATTGATGATGCTAAAATTGGAGAATCAAAATATATTGAAATAAAGTTTAGTTCTCTAAAAAATCAAAAATTAATGATAGATTATGTTATTCATTACATGAAAGCTAATGGAAAACATTCAGAGAAAGTTTTCAAAATGGCTAATAAGAGCGTTAAAAAAGAAGTAATAATTTTAAAAAAAAAACATTCATTTAGACAAATGAGTACAAGAAAACATTACCCTGGAAAACATTATATTGAACTAATTATTAACGGAAATAGGTATAATAAGCAAGAATTCACATTACATTAATAAATATGCTACCACTACAAGGATTATGACATTCACTAACTTAGAAGAATATTTAAAAGAACTAAAAAAATGCGATAATGTAGATGAACTTAAAGAGTTACATATTTACGATAATTGGCCGGTTCTTTTATATGGAAATCAAGAAAAAATATTCAAAAAAATAGATTTACATTTTAAACAGTCTCCTAGATTTAGATTTTCAGAATCTATTGTTCAAAGAAAAAAAGAAGTCTATGATTTTGAAAATACATTTATTACAATAGGTAAAGAAAATAGAGAAGATTATTCTGCGAAAGAACATCAAGTTAATGGCTTAGATCATTGTATTTGGATTGTACTTCACCCATATAACGATCATAGAACCAAAGCATGGAATTTTCATGAAATGACTTCCAATATAATAGATTTAAGTGAATATATTATAGAACAAAATTTAACTGCCAGATTTCCAAAAGAAGGCCTTGAATTAAATTATGTAGGAAGAACTAAAAGCTAACAATACTTTTTTACACTTATTATTAATCCTAAATAAAGCATAATAAAACCTAAATCTTCTTTGTTAAGAATTTAAACCAATCAACTTTTTTCTTTGGCCAACCATGATATACCAATAATGCTAAAGGTAACATAAAATTAGCAGCCCTTTCAATAAAATCTGCAAATGCTATAGTGAAAAATCCTGCAGTAATTGGTCTTATCAAAGCTGTAATAAATGCCCAAATAGTAGCCCATATCAAAATAAATCTGTAAGGTTTCCAAAGTACAAGAATACTCACAAATATATCCATTATACCTATTAATATTAACAATGTTGGAATTGCTGATTCAGCTATCCCAATTCCTGTAAAATATTTGAACCAACCTTGTTTAATAGTTAAAGCCCAAATACCATGACCAAAGAATGTTCCAAAAACCCCAATTCTTAAAACCCATTCAAGTGGATCTCTTGCTCTAAAAGGTTTTCCATATGCCATATAAGTATTTTGAAGATTCAACTATTTAAATGTTTTTAAAGTAAATATAAGATGCTAAAAAAATACGAAATAATACATTTTAGCAAAAAGCGATAAAACAATCAAAATAAATTATTACTTCTCTAATTATATTGCATTAATAAATTAACATTGAACGATAGCCTTATAAATAACTAATTTTAAATCCAACAAATGTTAGTAAAAATAAAAGGATATGAATTTAATGCAATAACTATAAGAGATTCATTTAACAGAAGAGCTCAGTTATTTCATAATAATATTATTCAAACATTAAGGTCAATTGGACTTACTGAAGATGATATTGACATTCAACTTGAACCTGTTGCAATAAAAAGGCTTCCTGCAAAAGCAATATGGTATGTTGATGGATATAAATTACATTATAGTTACAATGCTGGAACAAAATATGTTGAAAATCTATTTGTTGTTTCTAAAATTATTGAATTTGAAGTAAAAGAAATTATTGAAGGTAAAAAAACAATTGATCAATTTATTTTCGATTTCTCTGAAAATGATGAAGTTGAAGAAGAACGAAAAGAAGCAAGAAAACTTTTAGGAATTGAAGAAGATTCTTTAGATTTTGAACTTATGAACAAGAAATATAAAAAATTAGCTAAAGAAGCCCATCCCGATATGCCTAATGGTAATACTGAAAGGTTTAAAATGCTTAACCGAGCTCATAAAATTCTAAAAAGAGAATTAACTTAATTCCTTATTTTTATAATAAAAAAATATAGCAATATATGCAACAGTTGTAACAATAGCAATAACATACTTAATAACTAAAGGTGGCTGATAAATTAAAATAGCATAAATTAAAGCAATTATATTTGCAACTAAAAATATTATAAATAAAAATAAACTAACTCCGCTTGTATCTTTAGTCTTAATTGTCTTAATCATTTGTGGAATAATCATTATTGAAAACAAAAAAGTAGCCATCCAACCTAATACTTGCGTAAAGTCCATAATTTGAAAAAAAAATCAAGACATTAATAAAGCTATTGTTTGATATTAATTTTTATTTTAAACCATTTAGAAAAAAAGTTATACAAAATAGCTTCAATTAATCCTAATAAAAACCCAAATATTCCAAAAATAACCGGCATTCCTATCAAGGCACCAAATGCAAGTACTGTTCCATAACTTAACCCAGGTGTTTCTGTAAAAACAATCCAATTAAGACTTACTAATGTATCAATTAACAATCCACCAAAGGAATATAA
Source organism: uncultured Methanosarcinales archaeon (assembly GCA_964589485.1). GTDB lineage: Archaea > Nanobdellota > Nanobdellia > Woesearchaeales > CAYSVS01 > CAYSVS01. The sequence continues at coordinate 36,499 of CAZPRK010000007.1, forward strand.
TATCCCTAAAAATAAACCTATAAATGTGGTTAATATTGCTTGAGTTTTTGCAAATTCTAAAATTTTAATTTTTTTTACCATTTTTAACTCTTCTTCTATAGAAATCAGCAATAAAAATATTCTTTGTGAAGGCTCCTGCAGGTAATCCTACTAATACAACAATTAAAATTAAAAATATTATAGATAATAAAATACTTTTTATTAAAACCATCAAATAATCTCCAAAATTTTGAAAGACATGTCTTAATATTTTAAATTCAAAAAAAGAACTTATAGTTCCTTTATTCATAAAATTTACAGCTAATATTGGAATTAAAAAAAATTCAATAAATATTCTAAAATACTCCAGATAAGGATTAATTACTGATAATAATATTATAAATAATCCATATGCTAATACGAAAGGAAGTGATTTTATAAAAATAATAAATCCTAATTTAAAATCTCTTTCAAAATTAAATTTAGGCAAGTGTTTAAATTTTCCTTTACTAAATTCTCTTACAATTCTAACACCGTATCCACCTAATGGAAACCATCCAATTATTGGCAAAAGTAACCATAAAATATTCAACATTCCTTTAGGTCTATTAAAAGGATATTTGAAAGCAGTTTCAAAATCTAAAGTCTTCATATTAAAAATAATATTATTAATATATATAAGCTTTATTATTAACAAGATATTTAAATATAAGTAGTTGTTATATTTAATAAGGTGAATAAATATGAAAACAATGACTTGTAAAGAATTAGGCGGAGCTTGTGATAAAGAATTCCATGCAGAAACTTTTGAAGAAATGGCAGAAATGAGTAAAAACCATGGAATGGAAATGATGACAGATGTAGAGCATCAAAAAGCAATGCAGGCAATGATGGAACTTATGAAAGATCCAAATGCAATGCAAAATTGGTTTGAAAGTAAAAAAAAAGAATTTGAAGATAAAGATGCCGTTAGCAACAATTGAAACGAATAAAAGTGTAAATGATTTTATTAATTCAATAGAAGATAAAAGTAAAAGAGAAGATAGTAAAGTATTAATTAAATTAATTCAAAAACTCACTGGTGAAAAACCAAAAATATGGGGTGATAACTTCATGATTGGTTTTGGTAAATACAAATATCATAGAAAAAACAGTAAGGAAGAATTTGAATGGTTTAATGTTGGTTTTGCACCACGAAAAAATAATATTACACTTTACTTAACTTGTTATTTAGAAAAAGAACCTTTAATTAAAAAACTTGGAAAATGTAAATGTGGCAAAGGTTGTTTGTATATTAAAAAATTAAATGATATTGATATGAATGTTCTTACTAAACTAATTACTAAGTATAAAGATGGTAAGTGATTTGAATAAGTTAATTAAGCTTAGATTCTTGTTCATTTAATATTTCTAATTTTTGTTTAATTTCAGAAGCATAATTTGAACCCTTAAACTCCTTTTCAGCAATTTCTTGAGCCCTTGAAAGAATAAACTTTGCTTTATCTCTATGACCATCTTGCAACAAAATATCTGAAAAATTAATGCAAGATATTACTCCTATTTCAGAACTTATTTCTGCTTTATATAAAATTTTTTCATATTTATGACCTGCATTTTTCCAATATTTTTGTGCTTCAGGTGTATTTCCCATCAAAGTATAAATCTCACTTAATTTTCTACTTGCTATTGCTTCTATTAAATTCATATTATCTTGCAAATGAGTAGGGTTAGCAATAGGAATATATTCTTTAAATCCCTCTTTTGCTAATTCTTCATATAATCTACCATTAGTAATATTACCAATATTATTAATTGTTGCTATAGATTTTTTTAGATAATTAATAGATTCAGGCATATTACCAGTTTCTCTTAAATTTTCTCCTATATCAGAATATAAACTTGCTAAACCTATTTGCATAAAAATACTATTAGGAACTTCATCCAATACTTTGTTAAGATCTCTTTCAGCTTTTTTTGCAAATGCAAAATATGTATCAGGTGAACTTTCTACAGCTTTAGCATCACTAATACTTTTTCTAGCAGATGTTACTAAATTTTCTAAATCCATTTTCTTCATCAATATGTGTATAATAAAATAAAATAAAAAGCCTCTGGGGAGATTTGAACTCCCGACCTGTCGCTTTCTTAGATCATAAGATCATACTAGGCGACCGCTATAGCCACTAAGCCACAGAGGCAACGATACCAAGAAATTTAACTTTGTTTAATAAAGTTTTGGGTAATTCTATCCATAAAGCTTATAAATCAAATCAAAAAACAAATGAATTATGAACTTAAACGATAAATTAAGGGTAGCTTCAGGTTATTCAAGCATACCCGCTGGGTTTAGAAATCCACAAGAATGGCATCGAGAACAAACTCAAGATGGTGTTAAAAACCTAAAAAGATATCTTATTGGTTTATGTAAAGATGAAGCATACAAATCTGTAGATGATGTAATAACTACTTTTGAAAGATTAGGTATGATAAATAAAAAAGAAGATGGCCTTAAATTGTTAAAAGAAATAAATAAAAAACCTTTAACATATGCAAGTGGAGATTATTCACTTACATTAACAATACAACCAACAGATAATTTAAACGATATAGTATATGTTAAAAAAGACATAGTTCAGCTTCAAGAATAAACAATCTTAATCAAATCCTTATCAAATAAAGGAATCCTTTCTGATTTATTCACTTCAACACCATTAACATAAATTTTCAAAGAAAATTTTTCATTTTCACATAAATCAAATATACAAGTTGAATTAAGATTCTTACCCCATATTTCAAAAAAATCGTCTAAATGAAATTGAAAAGGGGAAGGTGCTTCTGCATGTAACTTTCCAGTTGTATCATGAGTGTGAATAACTCTCATTCCTAAATCAGATATTCCAACTTCAGCCGGAATTGTTAAATTATTTCCAACAATTTCAATCTGTAAAATTGGATGGATATGTAA
>CAZPRK010000008.1:0-38299 GCA_964589485.1 uncultured Methanosarcinales archaeon
CCTTGTTGACTCCAAAGTGTAAGTTGTTTTGAAATTTCAGAATCTTGATCAATTTTAGCTTCAATTTGTAATGGTCCATAAATTAATTTATCTTTTTGAAATTTATATACTATTAGTTTACCGTAATTATCTTCATCGGATCTTGCTGCCATCCATGCAATCATGTTATCTTTTTTTATTGGAGAAAAAGATGTCATTAAAACAAATTCTTCTTTATTTTCATTTGGAAGTTTTATTATTATGTAATATGGTTCGACTTTAACTTTTTGTCCTACACCATAAACTTCATTTGGAATTTGCCAAGCATCCTCTTTATTATAAAAAACTTTAACATCGTCCATATGATAGTTTCCATATATTTGAGTTTGTATTTTAAATAAGTCAACTGGATACCTAATGTGTTTTTTTAAATTTTCAGGCATATCTTTAAAGTTTTTAAATTGTTTAGGAAATATTTTATTATAAGTTTCAATTATTGGATCTTTTATATCCATTATATAATATGTTACTGAACCATCGTAAGCATCAACCACAATTTTCATGGAATTTCTAATATAATTAATATCTCCATATTTTTCAGAATAAGGGAAATTTCCTGAATATGTATAAGCATCAACGACCCATACTAAACGTCCTCTATCTATTACTAAGTAAGGATCACTATCTAGCCCTATAAAGGGAGTAACTTTAGATACTCTTTCTACAATATTTCTAGTAAACATAATTTTACTTTCTTTTGATACATCTCCTGATAATAATATTTTAATATCTGCAAATTTTATAGCCATTAATAATTTTTTAAAGAAAGAATCTAATACGATTCCACCTTTTCCATCATAATTAATATATTCATTAGTGTTTCCTTTAGGATAATCAAATTCATTTGTTTTTGTATTTACTAAAACAAAATTATTTTCTTTTTCACCGTAATATACTTGTGGTTGTGTAATCTTCAAGTTACTTTCATCAACTGTATATATCGGAGGAATATCTTTAATAAGATAATTCGGTAATCCTTGTTTAGTTATTTGATTTACTGGACTCATTACTACTCCAAAACCATGAGTATAAACCATGTGCAGATTAACCCATGTTTTTGCATTTTCAGTAATTTGGTTTTGATCTAATTCTCTTGGAGATAACATTACTTGAGTGTACTTTCCATTAATATTATATCTATCGATATCAATTCCTCCTAGATCATAATACAACCTAATTTCTTGAGTTTGTTTGTATGTTTTAGTTAATGGTCTCCAATCTAAAATTCTTACATTGTCAATTGTTTCTTTAGCTTTATCTATACTTTCTGATGTTAATTTCATGTTAACATCAAACTTTTTTTCTTCAATTTCGTTTAAACCATATGCAATTCTTGTAAATTTAATATTATTTTCAATGTAATTTTTTTCTAGGTTAATTTCATTAGGTGAAACCTTTAAACTTTGTACAACTCCGGGAATTACAGTTGGACCTATTATTCCAAATAATAAATATACTATTAAAGCATATACAAACAAATGTCTTTTTCTTAGTTTTGGTTCTTTGGAAATAAAAAATACCCAAATTAACATTCCAATAGCCATAATGATCGCTAAAAACATCATAATTTTAATCATAGGTAAGTAAGCTACAACGTCTGAATATCCTGCTCCAACAACTATTCCTTGTTTTGAATACATTATAGAAAATCTAGATAAATAATGTTTTACAGACAATAGTAAGAAAAAGATTGATATTAAAATTCCTGAATGAGTAATTGCTCTTCTTTTTGTAAATAAACTAGAATAATCAAATGATGGAGATATTAAATCATCCGGATCGTTTCTTTTGAAATCTAAATATGAACTTAAATAATCTAATATGATTAAAATAGTAGTTATGAAAAATGTATTCATTAAGAATCCTAATATGAACTCATAGAAAGGTAGTGAAAAAATATAAAAAGATACATCTTTTGAAAAAATAGGATCAATTAAGTTAAATGAAGTTTGATTGAAAAATTGTAAAAAGTTAAACCATTGTGAAGCAACAGTTATTCCTATAATAATAGATAATAGTCCTATTATTAATAATTTGAATTTGAAAGGAAATTTTGTTTTTCCTATTATTTTTGTTGAAAACCAAACATTAAATGAAGCAAACACGAAAAATATAATTGCGCCTATTAAAAATAATTTAATTTTTGTAAAAAGTGATATAATTAGTATTTGTTCAAAGCCTAACGCATTAAACCATAAATAATCTATAACTAATCTAATTAATCCACTTAATGATAAAAATATTATAATTATAAGAAAAATTAAAATATTTCTAACCCAGTCTATTATCATAATATGTTGATATATGTAATTACTTTTAAATTATTAGGTTTTTCAGTCACATATTTACCCTATTATTTAAAAAAACACATTCAATATCAAATAAATCCATTAATGCTTTTACACCCATAGTTTCGGTTGCATAGTGGCCAGCAAGAATTATATTTTGTTTAGAATCTTTGGCTAAACTATAGTATTTATAAGTAGCTTCTCCTATAAGTAAACAATCAAACTTTAAAGATTCAGCAAACGCAAAACTTCCCCCTCCTGAAACAATTCCTATAGTTTTTATTTTATTTTTTCCAAAATTAAGAACTTTACATTTAGTATCTAATTTATTATTAAGTTTTTTAACTAAATTTTGAATACTTGTTGCTTTTTTAAATTCTCCAGAATAACCTATATTTATTCTATTGTATTTTCCAAATTTATTTATTTTTTTAAGTTTTAGTAAATTACATAATTGAATATTATTTCCATACTTCGGATGTAAATCTAATGGAAGGTGAGCAGCATAAAGGCTAATTTTATTTTCACGTAGGAATTTAACCCTTTTATAAAAAATGTTATCCCTTTTTTCTCCTTTCCATATAATTCCATGATGTACGACTAATAAATCTATTTTTTCCATTTTGGCTAACTTAAATATATCCATACATGCATCTACTGCAAAACCAATTTTATTAATTTTAGTTGAAGCTTTGACTTGTAGCCCATTTTTAGAATAATCTTTATATTTCTTAATTTTTAATACAGTATTAAGTTTCTTACTTATTTTATTTATGTGCATATTATTATTTTTAATTTAATGATTTAAATACTTTAGTTTAATAATTTTTTTAAATGAATACTAATATAGTTATTGATTATGAATATTAAAAGTTTATGTGACGTTACAGATAATTTGTATAAAAAAGAGATATTTGTAGAACCAGTACGTGTTTTACATGAAGTAGGAATGAATGAAAATTCACAGAATTTGAATAAATTCATAACTGAATATTATAAATTGTTAAGAGTTAAAGAGTATGCAAAATCACAAATCCTTTTACCAAAAGAAAGTGAATATTTTCCAATAATAGGGGGAATGATAGGCGCAACTGGCGGGGCTGATTTATCTTTGGCAGGGCTTTCAATTGGTTTAGGTTTAGAAGTAGCTTATAATTTTTTTTGTATTGGTGTTTCTAAGTTTGTAGAATTTAAATTTATTGAAGAAAAAAAAGAGTTAATCAAATATTATTCAAATAAAATTTAATCTATGAAGTCATATGAAATATTTTTTTTAAATATCTTCCAATTGTATTTTGAGAATATTGTTGTTCAATAAATATGGCAATTTGTTCATTATTTTCTCCTAATTCTAAAAATGTAGGATATTTCTTTATTAAACTTTTTACGGTTGGTTTAGAACAAATCCATCCATCTGTTTTTAATGTATTTTCTCCCTTAAACGGTTTAAAATTACTTAAGGTTCCTATTTTCTCATAGTTTTTGTCCCTTCTAACGGATGTATAGTTTGGGCGTATTGGGTTTAAATTTAAACCTAAAAGCTCAGATGTCTCACTTTGAGTCACTAAAAATAGAAGACCGTTGTGATCTTGAATTATAATAGATCCAGCCATATCTTCTAATTTTTTCATGTTTCTACACTCTCATGTCTTAGTCTAGGTGATAAAACCCAATTTTTATGCTTTCCTTCTTTATGAGAGAATATGATTGCATTATTTTTTCTAAGTGTATGAATTATTTTACTTGCATTTGATTTGTTAATTTTTAATGCAGTTGCTAATTTTAAAGTATCAAAACTTCCTAAATCTCTCATTACAACAATAGTTTCTTGCATTTTTTCTGAGCTTAATATTTCTTGGAATGGACTAATTTCTTGATCAATCATTTTAATTCCCATTGTTGATAATATATTAAATACTTGATTTTTGTTTATTTTATCTTCTCCAAATAATGGGTTTTCTTCAAATTTGTCTAAATAAAGAAAAACATGGCTTAACATATCTAATAAACTTCTAACGCTTCCTCCCGATGAACTAATAATTAAGTCAAGTGCATCATGTTCAAACCTTTTAGAATAATCTATTTCATTTATTGTAAGTCTATTGCTAATTACTTCTTTTAATTGTAACCTAGAGAGTTTTTTCATTCTTAATGATTTATTTCCAACTCTATCTTTAAAACTTCCAGAAAAATTTGTTTGTAATTTAGGTTGAATTTGGGATATTACTACACTATGTACACCATAATCATCATCACCTTTAGTATTCCATAACCCTTTTACTGTTTCTGTAACATATCTACTTAATTCATGGCTTTCATCTAAAAGAATTACATAATTTCTTGGTTTTCTTCTTATTAATTTATCAAAAAAATTTCTTCCACTATCTAAATCTTTTTCTAAGTCATGTTCAGGTTTTATTCTATCCCCGCTAATAAAAATAAATTTATATTCCTGTAAATCTTCTTTTTGTTTAACTCTTTCGAGCATACTAGTTTTACCGCTTCCTGTAAAACCATAAATCATACAAATTTGTCCAGATTTAATGTAATTGAATAAACTTTCTTCAATATCGTCTACTCCAACTAAATTAGAATTACTTCTTACATCTAATGGGTTTTCTGTAAACCCTAATTTCTCATACCACATAAAAAATAAGAAATACATAACTGGTTTTAATATTTTGTTATTTATCCATAATAACTTGGTTTTTCAGAATCCATTTGTTTTGCTTTTGCACTTGAAAACTGGTTTTGTAAATTTTTATATGCTTCATTAATTTCTTTAGTTAAACTAGGTGGTGTTTTTTCTATTGCATCTTCAAAATTTTCTAATGTAACTTCTTTAGCTTTAAGGTTTTTTCTCAATGCAAGCATGGCAGCTTCTCTACATAATGATTGAATGTCTGCGCCAGAATATCCTTCAGCTTTTTGAGCTAATTTTTTTAAATTTACATCTTTTGCAAGAGGCATACCTTTTGTATGAACTTCAAAGACTCTTTCTCTTGTTTCTTTGCTAGGTGCTTCTACTAAAATAATTCTATCGAATCTTCCAGGTCTTAATAATGCTGTATCTAACATATCTGGTCTGTTTGTTGCTGCAATAACAACTACATCATTTAATTCTTCTAAACCGTCCATTTCTGTTAAAAGTTGATTTACAACTCTTTGAGTAACATGACTATCTGTTGATAAAGATCTAGCTGGAGCAATACTATCGATTTCATCAAAGAATACTATTGTTGGAGCAGTTTGTCTAGCTTTTTTGAAAACTTCTCTAACTGCTTTTTCGCTTTCACCAACCCATTTTGATAATACTTCTGGACCTTTTACTAAAATAAAGTTAGCATTACTTTCATTTGCAACAGCTTTTGCAAGTAAAGTCTTTCCTGTTCCAGGTGCACCATATAATAATATTCCTCTTGGAGGTTGGATATTTAATCTTGTAAAAACTTCAGGTTGAAGTAATGGCCATTCTACGGCTTCTTTTAATTCTTGTTTAACTTCATTTAAGCCGCCAATGTCATCCCATTCGATTTCAGGAGCTTCTATGAATACTTCTCTCATTGCACTAGGTCTAACAACTTTAAGTGCTTCTTTAAAATCTAATTGATTAATTATAAGTTTTTCAAGAAATTCTTGTGGTAAACTATTTTCATTATCTTTAATTTTTAATTCAGGCATTACTGTTCTTAACCTAACCATTGCAGCTTCTTTAGCTAAAGAACTTAAATCTGCTCCTACAAACCCATATGTAATCTCTGCTAGTTTATCTAACATTGAATTTTTCATAAATGAAACTATTTGTTTTTGAGCTTCATCTGTGAAATCTTTAGCTGATTTGTTAAATTCTTTATCATTTTCTATTTTATTTAATTTTGACTCTATTTCCAAATAGTTTATTTTTTTCTTCTCTAAATCTTCAGCTTCAATATTTCCTGATTTGATATAATTATCTAGTTCAGTTATAGATTGTTTTAACTCGTGTTTAACTTCAACTAATTCTAAATATGGTTTGATTGGCATATTTCTTGTGTGAATTTTTAATATGTTTAACCTTCCTTCTTTTCCAGGGGGACTAATTTCTAATTCTCTATCAAACCTTCCAGGTCTTCTTAATGCTGGGTCTATAGAGTTAGGAATATTTGTTGCAGCAATTACAACTACTTTTCCTCTTGATTTTAATCCATCCATTAAAGCAAGTAATTGAGCAACTACTCTTCTTTCAACTTCTCCCTTTAATTCTTCTCTCTTTGGTGCAATTGCATCTATTTCATCTATAAAAATAATAGATGGTGAATTTTTTTCTGCTTCTTCGAATATTTTTCTTAAGTTAGCTTCACTTTCTCCATAGAATTTAGACATTATTTCAGGTCCATTTATGACTGTAAAGTTGGCATGAGTTTCATTAGCTACAGCTTTTGCAAGCAAGGTTTTTCCAGTTCCAGGGTGACCATGTAATAAAACACCTTTTGGAGGTTCAATTCCAAGAGTTTCAAATACTTCAGGATGTTTTAATGGAAGTTCAATCATCTCTCTTATTTTTTTAATTTCTTCGTCCAATCCTCCAATATCTTCATATGTAACTTCGAGAATTTTTTCATCATTAACTTCCATTGCTTCTGGGTTAATTACAATTTCAGTTAAACCCGTTATAGCTACAGCTTGTTTTGGAGAAACATCGGCTACAATGAATTTAATGTCACCAAATCCAAAACCAACCATACTTTCATCTAACATATCAAAAATTTCATTAAAAAAAGGACTATGACTCATTGTAGATTTTCTTCTTTTTGTGCCACCTAAAGAAACAATATCTCCTTTAACAACAACTCTTCCTAATAATCCTTGTCTGAATGTTTCAGGTCTAGCTCTAATTATAATTCCTTTTTGAGAAGGTGCAATAATGACTTTTTTAGCTTCTTTTACTTCTATTTTTCTAATCTTAACAATTTCTCCAATTCCTGATTTAGAGTTTCGTCTTACAATTCCATCCATTCTTATTAAATTTAAACCAATATCTCCAGGGTAAGCTCTATCTGCTATTGCAACAGTTTTTCTTTCGCCTTCTATTTCAACAAAATCACCTGGTCTGATATTAAGTTCATTCATGAAAGATGTATCTATTCTAACTATTCCTTTATTTACATCATCTTGTACAGCTTCATGAACTTTTAACTTAATTTCTTGATTATCTTCCAAGCACTTCACCCTATATAGCTTTGACTTTCTTTTTCTACATTAATTTTAGGAAGAGGAATAGGTGGAGGTAAGTTAAAATCTTGACTTATATTTAAAGCGTCGATATTACTTCTTGTTAAAATTACATTTAGAACTTCTTCCATTACAACTCTTGGTAATTTTTTATCTTTATTCCATTGTTTAAGGTAAGTTTTCATTTTAGTTGAATCATCATGGAAAATAATTTCACCTATAATTTTAATAAATGCATTAATTACATCTTTACTTTGAGAATAATTAGTGCTAAACTCAAAAACAATTCTTAAAACATCTTGTTTTTCTTTACCCATTGTGACTTTAGCTTCATTAACTTCTTTGATTGAAACATTATTTGAAATATTAACTTTTCCGCTTAAAGCTTTAACCAATTCTACATGTTGTTTTATCTTATTAAATCCTAATATTGCCATTTAAATTCACCAATTTTCGCAAAAGTTATTTAGTATATAAAGCTTTGTGGGCTATAAACACAAAATATTATAAACATTTCGTATATGTATATTTTTGATATGATTGTAGATGTACACGCTCATTTGGAACATGAATTATTTGAAAAAGATTTAGATTTAGTTATTGAAAGAGCAAAAGAAAAAGGAGTGAATGTAATTATAACAAATGGAACAAGTCCAAGTACAAATAAAGTTAGCCTTAAATTAAGTAAAAAATACGATATAGTAAAATGTTCCATGGGGCTTTATCCAATTGATGCTTCTGAAACGCAAGAATATAGTGAAAGTGATGTAGATAATGAAATTGATTTTATAAAAAATAATTCTAAACATGTATTTGCTATAGGTGAAGTTGGTTTAGATAAAAAATATGGTAAGGATTTAGAGTTACAAAAAAACATTTTTGAAAAAATGTGTATTTTAGCAAAAGAATTGGATGTTCCTATTATAGTTCATTCTAGAAATGCAGAACTTGAATGTATTGAATTTCTTGAAAAGAATAAAATGGAAAAAGTAGTTATGCATTGTTTTGGTGGAAAGAAAGGATTAGTAAAACGGATTTTAGAAAATAATTGGTACATTAGTATTCCTGTAAACTGTGTAAGAAGTAAACATTTTCAAAATATTATTTCTTTAGCCAATATAAGTCAATTATTAACTGAAACAGATGCACCTTATCTGGGAAATGATCCTGAAAAAAGAAATGAACCTTCTAATATTACTTATACAATAAAAAAAATATCAGAAATTAAAGGCATAACTGAGCAAGAAGTCGAAAAATTAATTTATTTAAACTTTCAAAGATTATTTTTATAGAAAACTTTATATATCATTCTTTTGATAATTATTTTATGAAAAAATTGTTATTTTTATTTTTAACATTATTAATTCTGGGTTGTACTAACAATTATGTTGATGTAGATAAATTTGATCCACCTATTGAAGAAATTCAAAGTAAACAAATAACTATTAATGATTATTTTGGTAAAGAAATTAAAACATATACTCATAACATTATTGATCAGAATATAAATTGTATTTCTGGAGAATGTCCTGAAGCTGAAAAGGAAAGTGTTGGTTTACAAGAGGAAAGAGATTGTTATTTTTGTTCAAGCGTGAAAATTAAAGGTGATTTGTATAGTTTTTATGTTGATATTGCAGGTGGAAGTGTGAATTCATTGGCAGGGTGTACAATTAGAAGTGATGGACCTTTTATTAAAGGAATGGATATTAAATTAAAAGCACCTGATAAATTATTAATAGAAGGTGATATGACTTGGAAGAGAAGTCAAATTAGTAATTTATGTGATGAAGCGAAAGATCCAGAGTGTGATGATAATATTTATGGAACATGTTCAACTTTAGATTATGAGTTAGAGTATGTAGAAACAGTTCAATTTGAAATAAAGAGGTGATTTGTATGAAAAGAATTTTAATTGTTTTATTTGCAATGCTGTTAATTATGGGATGTTCTGGTGATGTAGATTCTTCTGAAATAGAATCAGATACAGGAAGTGAGTTTGAACCGCAAGACGATTCAGGTGAAGAACTACCTTTAGATGAAGAGTTTGAATTAGAAGAAGGTTTAGATGAAGATATACCTAATCCAGATGAAATTGAAGATGAATTAGGTCAATTAGAGGATGGTTAAATGACTGATAGAAAACAACATGAAAAATTTATTGAAGAAATGTTAAAGAAAGCAGAAGAAACAGGTGAAGCAAAGCCTTCAACTAATTTAGATGTTGATGAAAAGGAAGTTCAGGAAAATATGAAAAAGATATTAGAAAAATTTCAGCAAGGTTGAATACTTTCAGCTATTGCTTTTAATCCTTTTTTTAGTGTACTTTGATCTGCAATTTTAGAATGTATGTAAGGTTTAATAATCCATTTTTGATCTGTTTCTGGATTAACAAAATAAATAATTATATTTTCATTTTTTTTTAATTGTGTCCATTTTTTAATTACTTGATCTAAATTATTTTTATTATTCATAAAAACTATTCCGATGTTTTTATTTAAATCAAGGTTTTCTAAGTTTGGTTCAACTATGAATTCTTTTGAATAATTTCCATATTCTATAATTATAGAATTATCTTTATCACTAATTTTTTTAATTTCATTATTAATCATATCTTTATTTTCTAAATATGTTTTTATCCAAAGTTTAAGTTTATCCATTTTTCAACCTTTTTCTTTAAACTATCTAGAGAATTGTTATTATCAAACTTATAATCTGACATTTCAATACATTTTTTTAAATTTTGTTTACTTGGATCTTTATTATTAAATTCTTTTTTTTCATCTTCTTTAAATTTATCAAAACTTATCTTATCAGTCTCACTACCTCTTTTGGTTATTCGTTCAAACCTAAGATGTTGTTCGGCATCAACTGCAATAAGTGTAAATTTTCCTTTTTGTTTTAAAGCTTCAATTTCTCCAGGAGTTCTTATACTTTCAATAATAATTTTATCTCCTTTTGCTTTGTTATATAAACTTTCTACTATGTAACTAGGTGACTTTGTTTTTCTTAAGTCATTGGCAACTATAACCATATTATCTCTGTTTATTTCTAAATCTCTTTTTTTTATTTCAGTAATAATAAAATCTCTTACAGAATAATCTTTAAAACCATGTTTAATTAAATGGTTGACTATTGTACTTTTGCCTGCTCCTAATGTTCCAGTAATTCCGATTACTTCCATATTACATTGAATTTTGAAACCTATTTATAAATATTATCACAATGCAATATAAAACTATTTAAAGGATCAATAAATCTTATTTTTATTGGGGATTTAATTGAAAACTTATTTAGATATTGTAAAAAAGGTTCTTAATGAAGGAAAAATACAGGCTACAAGACAAGGAATAGACGCTTATACTCTTCCTGCTGCTTATTTTGAACATGACATGGAAGATGGATATCCTTTATTAACTACAAAAAGTGTTCCTTTGAGGTTAGTTGCTTCAGAACTTGAATTTTTTATGAAAGGAATTACAGATAAAGAATGGCTTAAAGATAGAAATAATCATATTTGGGATGAATGGTGTAGCCCAGATAAGGTTCCTTATGCTCATGATGAAGAAACATATAAAAAAATGGCAGAAGAAAGAGAATTAGGTCCAATATATGGTTGGCAATGGAGAAATTATGGAGCAAAATATACTGAATATGATAAACCACCTATTGGAAAAGGTGTTGACCAATTAAAAGAAATAATTAGACTAATAAAAGAAGATCCTCAAAGTAGAAGAATGATTTTATTGGCATGGAATCCTGTTGATCTTCCAAGAATGGCATTGCCGCCTTGTCATTATTGTGTTCAATTTAATGTAGTTGATGGAAAGTTAAATTTAATGTGGAATCAAAGGAGTGTTGATGTTGCATTGGGTCTTCCATTTAATATTGCAAGTTATGCATTACTTCTTCACTTAATGGCAAAGGAAACTGGGTTAAAGGAAGGAAAGTTAATCGGGTTTTTATCAAGTGTTCATATTTTTGTAAATCATGTTGAAGGTTTAAATGAACAATTATCTAGGGAACCTATGAAATTATCTGCTATTGTGACAAGTAACTTTACTTCAATATTTGATTGGAAATATGAAGATACTGAAGTATTAGAATATGAACATCATCCAAGAATTAAATTTGAGATTGCGATTTAAAATGGAAATAATAATGATAGCTGCACTAACAAAAGATAGAGTTATTGGTAAGAATAATACTTTAATTTGGCATATTCCTGAAGATATGAAACTTTTTAAAAATTATACTCAAAATAATACTGTTATTATGGGAAGAAAAACTTATGATTCTATGGGGAAGGCTTTGCCAAATAGAAATAATATTGTTTTAACTAAAAGTGATTTAAATTTAGAAGATGCAGATGTGTGTCATTCAGTTGAAGAATCTTTAGAAAAAGCTAAATCTTATGGAAAAGATATTTTCGTAATTGGTGGTGGAAATATTTATTCTCAGTTTTTAGATAGATCTAATAAATTATATTTATCTTGGGTTAAACAAACTTATGATGGAGATGCTTACTTCCCAGAATTTAATCAAAATAATTGGAATATTGTTAGAAAAGAAGATTATGAACAATTTGAATTTATAGAATATGAAAGGTGATTAAAATAGAACAATTAAAAAATCAAGATCCAGAAGTTTATAATGCAATTGAAGGTGAATTGAAAAGGGCAAGGCAAGGGATAGAATTAATTGCAAGTGAAAACTTTGTTTCTTTGGCTGTATTACAAACTGCAGGAACAGTATTAACTAATAAATATAGTGAAGGTTATCCTAGTAAACGTTATTATGGTGGGAATGAATTTGTAGATGTAACTGAAAATTTAGCAATTGAAAGAGCTAAAAAGTTATTTGGAGCAGAACATGTTAATGTACAAAGTCATGCAGGAAGTCAAGCTAATATGGCCGCATACTTTGCAATTCTTAATCCAGGTGATACAATATTAGGAATGAATTTAGCGCATGGTGGACATTTAACTCATGGAAGTCCAGTAAATTTTTCAGGTAAATTGTATAACATTGTTCCGTATGGTGTTGAAAAAGATAGTGGGATTATTGATATGGATGAAGTTGAAAAAATTGCTTTAGAACATAAACCAAAATTAATTCTGGCGGGCTTTAGCGCATATCCAAGAAAATTAGATTTTAAAAGATTTAGAGAAATTGCAGATAAAGTTGGAGCTTACTTAATGGCTGATATTGCACATGTTGCGGGTTTAATTGCGGCAAAAATATATCCTGATCCAGTTCCTTATTGTGATATTGTTACAACAACAACTCATAAAACTTTACGAGGACCAAGAGGAGCAATAATCATGTGTAAGGAAGAAGATAGATTAAATCCAGATGATAAAAAAAATTTAGCTAGAAAAATTGATAGCGCAGTTTTTCCTGGGATGCAAGGTGGACCATTAGATCATATTATTGCAGCTAAAGCTGTTGCTTTTAAGGAGGCATTACAACCTGAATTTGTTGAATACCAAAAACAAGTAGTAAAAAATGCTCAAGTATTGGCTGAAACATTGCAAGACAATAATATTAGAGTTGTAAGCGATGGAACTGATAATCATTTAATATTAATTGATCTTACAAATTTAGCATGTACTGGAAAGGAAGCTGAACTTGCTTTAGATAATGCTAACATATACACTAATAAAAACATGATTCCTTTTGATCCTGCTACTCCTTTTAATCCTTCCGGGATTAGGTTAGGAACGCCAGCATTAACAACAAGGGGAATGAAAGAAGAAGAAATGAGGTTAATTGGAACATGGATTTCAGATGTATTAAAGAATTTTGATAATGTAGATGTTATTACTAATATACAAAAAGAAGTCTTAGAATTATGTGAAAAATTTCCACTTTACTCTGAGTTATAATTTTATTACTTTTTTATTACTTTCAATATCATTTAACATTTGTTGTTGAGTTTTTTTAGTTACTGGGTGTATAAATTCAGAATCAATTTCTGTCATTGCAGTAAGAATATATTTTCTTTGATGTGCAACAAAATGTGGGATTATTACGGGAGGTTGTTCTATTGTTTTATCTCCATAATATAATAAATCTAAATCAATTATTTTATCGTCATCTCTTTCAAAGTTAATTCTTCCACCTTGATATTCTATTTTTTTTACAGTTTCAAAAGTTTCTTTTGCAGTCATATCTGTTTCTACTTTTACTACTCCATTAAGAAAATTATTTGTTTGATTATTGTAAACAGGTTCACAATCGTAAAATGAAGAAATATCTATAATTGTAAAATTATTTTTTATTAGAGTTAACACTTTCGCTATATTTCTAGATCTATCTCCTCTATTTGATCCAAATGAAATATAACAAATAACCATTAGAATAGTTTAATTTAGTCTTATTTAAATGTTATCTAATACTCAATTCCTCTTCTTGCCATTACCCCATCATCAAAATAATGTTTAATTTGTTTCATTTCTGTAACTAAATCAGCTAGTTTGATCATTTCAATATGAGCATTTCTACCTGTTATTATTAATTCAGTTGCTGGGTTTTTTGCTTTAACTACTTCTAATGCTTGCTGTATTTCTAACATTTTGAAACTAACTGCACAATTTAATTCATCTAGAACAACCATGTCATAATCTCCGCTAGAAACTACTTTCTTGGCATGGGCAACTGCATCTTGAACAAAAACTTTATGTTCTTCATCGTTGGCAAAGCAATGTCGACATTCACCGCATTCAATATTTTCTCTATGCCATGTTTCGGGTTTTTCTTCAAATTTACTGAAATCCATTAATTTTAATTGAGTGTTATCTTTAATACATCCTTTTCCAAATTGTACTATGTCTGCATTTGGAAGAAATTGTTTTATGCTAATTAATTCTCCAGTATAAGATCCACCTTTCATGAATTGGATAATATAAACTTTAAAACCTTGACCAACTGCTCTCATAGCAAGCCCCATTGCAGCTGAAGTTTTACCTTTACCATGACCTGTGTAAACTTGAATAAGTCCTAGTTTTTTGGTCATTAGTATTCACATTTACTGAATCCGCATTCAACATTAACGCAAGCAAAACATCCATTGTCAACTTTTAGTGTTGGTTTTTCACATGATGGACATTTTCTTAAGTTTTCATCAATAGCTTCTTCTTCTTGTTTTTCTGGTTCTTTTTCTTGCTTTATTTCGCTAAGGATTTCTTTTATTGGTGTACCATTATAGCTTAATGTTTCAAGCGCAATGTTTTCTTTAAGTGAATGGTAAACTGTAGATAATTTTCCATCTGGTTTTTCTACAATACTTGATCCATTTAAACTATGTATTTGATCATTTTCTAATTTAATGTTAAAAGTTTGTCCTTGCATTCTTTGAAATTCTGATTCTTTTCCTGAAACACTTAATATAGCATACCTTGATCCGTCTCTATATATAGTAACTCCTTTAAGTTTATTTTTCCATGCTAAAAAATAAATGTCTGAAATTATTTCAGGATGAATGTCTTCGGGTAAATTACAAGTACTTGAAATACTATGATCTATATATTGTTGACAAATTCCTTGTATTTTAACTCTCATTTCAGGTGTAACGTGATGTGCAGTTCTAAAGAAATAATCGGGTAAAATTCCTCTTAAATCTTCTTCTTCACTTACTGTTGCAATTTCATCTTTAATGTTTTTTACATCAATGTAAGCTTGGATTGTTCCATGGAATACTTTAAAAAAATGTTCACCAACAGTTTCGGTTCTTCTAGTGTAAAATAATGCAAATATTGGTTCTATTCCAGAACTTACTCCTATGTAATGCTTATTATCTTTCTTAAATCCAAGTACGACATTAGATATGCTTCCAGTAGGCGCAATAGATAAAATTGCTACATTTCTTATACCATTTGCTTTAATTTTTTCTTGTACGTCAGGAGATAACATTTCTTTGAAATAAGCTCCTTTAATGTAATCTTCAGTGTTCCATGCTTCAGGTGTACCTTTTTCACTTGCTAAATTTGCACTTTCATCGTAAGCACTATCTGAAATTTGTTTAGCAACTTTTTCCATAATTTCAATACCCTTATCACTATCGTACCCTAGCCCTAATTGGTTAAGCATGTCTGCAATTCCGATGTATCCTAAGCCTATTCTTCTTGTTGTTTTTGCAGAATTTCTTTGTTTTTCTAAAGGGTTTAAGTACGTATTCCACGTAATAACATTATCTAAAAATCTAGTTATTAATCTAGTAACTCTATCAATTTCGCTATAATCTATTTCAGCGTTTTCTTCATATCCTTTTTTAACAACTCTTGATAGGTTTAAAGATGTTAAATTACAAGCTCCTCCATCTTCTAATGGAACTTCTCCGCATGGGTTAGTTGAAGCAATAGGTCTTCCAACATAATTAGATGGACTATATTTTGCCATTGTACTCCAAAAAATTAACCCTGGCTCGGCAGTTTCATAATTACTTTGAATGAATCTATGCCAAATTTTGTCTGCTTTAACTAAATTTTTAATTTCACCGGCTTGTTCGGATGCAAAATATAACATAAAATCTCCGCTGAATTTAATTGCTATTTTTCTGTTATCTTTTTCTATAAGAAAGTCACCGTATTTATCTCTTTTATTTACATCATTTAAATCTTCTTTAGTTAAATTAACATTTAAGACTGAATTCAATTCTTCAATAGATTCAAAATTATGTGCCAGTTTATAATTTTCAATTTTTTTAGATGGAATTTCAAAAGAATAATGCCCTAAGTTATTTTCTTCAAAGTCAGTTTTATCATAAACCAATATTTTTTCTTTTCCAAATTGCCTTGTTTCATCTACTGCTTGCATAAATTCATCATTTACTTTTAATGATATGTTTGCAAACCTTACTTGTGTATTTTCTCTAACTTTTTGTCTTATTTGGTTAACTTGAAGTTCATCAAAATTTCCGCTCCATTTACATTGATCTGCAATATGTTTTGTTACCCAATTATCTTCTCTTTTAACATTTGTGAATTTAAATACATCTGGATGTTTAATGTCTAATGTAAGCATTAAAGCTCCTCTTCTTCCGCTTTGCCCAATTAATCCAGTAGTCATAGAATATAGTTCCATAAATGATACTGCTCCTGTGCTGGCATCTGCTGCATTATGCACAACGCTTCCCTGAGGTCTTAGGTTTGAAATATCAACTCCGATCCCGCCACCATATGAATAAGTTCTTGCACATTCTTTTGCAGCATTAAAAATACTTTCAATGCTATCATCTTCAATTAAACTTACAAAACAATTAGATAAGGTTTTTACTCTGAATAAATCCCCTGCCCCTGCAATAACTCTTCCTCCAGGTATAAATAACCCTTCAAATAGTCCGTTGTAGAATTTAATTGCAAATTCCTCTCTTTTTTCTTTAGAAGTTTCTGCAGCAGCTACAAATGCAGCAACTCTAGCAAAAGTTTGTTCTGGCTTAGTTTCAATTAACTTAATATCTAGGTCTTTTAGAAAATATTTTTTCTGATAAATATTGGTAGCAAGTTCATTGCTATCAAGATAATCTTCATGAGTGGGAATTTCCTTTGATTTTTGTTTTTCAATCAAAAAAGTTAATAATTCTTTATAATTATTAATCATTTCTTTTGGAGCAACTTTACTTATTTTACTATCGTGTTCAAACATTGACTTTATTTTTTCTTCATACATATTTTCCATAATATCACCTACTTTAAAATGAAAACACAACATATTGTGATTTTCTTGAAATAAAACACAATATAAATTTTAGGAATTTTTCCTTTTTAAATTTGTTGATTTTAGAAATTATAGTTTCAAGTACTTAATATATTTAGTATATATTTCTTTCCGTGAATCACTTACAATAAAACAACTTCCCGTTATTAAACATTGTTGATTTAAATCATTGGCATATTTAATTGCTTTATTTACATTATTGAAAACAATGCATTTATCAAATTCTTTGGCAATTATTTCGGGATTTAAAGATCTTGAATTGTTAGCTTTTGTTATTATTATGTTTTCGACTTTTGGTAAATGCTTAATCATTTCTTTGTAATTTTTATCTTTCATACATCCAAAAATTATAGTATTTGCTTTAACATTTTTTAAGGTTTTGATGGCTGCTTCATTATGCGCGCAATCTAGGATAAAATTACCAATTTTTTCTTGTCTTCCTGGAAATTTTAAATGTTTTAAAGGAAAGTCTATATCTTGTTTTTTTATTTCAGGTAAGATTTCTTTCACTGTTGTAATTGCTATTTTTGCATTTTTTATTTGATGTTCGCCTTCTAAATTTAATTTAATATTAAGGTTTGTGTCATCATTAACGCAAACTAATATATTTCCAATATTGAAAATATCTTTTAATTTGTTATCTCCTCCATATATAACAATAGACTTTGGTTTAATAATTCCGGCTTTTTCTTTTGCTATTTCTTCGATAGTATTTCCCAAAAATTCAGTATGTTCTAATGAAATGTTTGTTATTACGCAATAATCTGCATTAACTATATTGGTAGCATCTAACCTTCCGCCTAGTCCAGTTTCCCATACAACATAATCAACATTATTTTCATAGAAATATTGTAAAGCCATTGCAGTTGTAAATTCAAAGAACGATAAATTAACGTTCTTTTCTTTAATTAAATTAATTAATCTATCGACATCTTTATTGGAAATCCATTTATCGTTAATAGTGATTCTTTCATTAAAATCTATTATATGGGGTGAATTATATCTTCCAACTTTATAGCCAGTTTGAGTTAATATTGTTTGTATCATTAAAGAAGTTGAACCTTTTCCATTAGTTCCTGCGATGTGTATGAAATTAAGTTTATTTTGAGGGTTATCTAGTTTTTCACAAATTTCTTTCATGGCATCTAGATTTAATTTGTCAGCCATTGGTTTAAGAGAGTAAAGCCATTGTTTCATTAACTTTGGTTCCTACACAACCTTTATAAACATATATCTTTCAAAAGCTATATATGAACATAGAAGTAATAGATCACGATAATATACAGAATAAAGATGTACTTAAATTAATCTACACCAAAAAAGATCTTCCTAAAACTCAATTATTTGGTTCTAATGATGTAATTATTGGTAATCAACTTTCTAATATTGCTGTTATTTTTATTTATTCTTGGAAAAGTAATATCCCTTCAAAGGAAATTAAAGAATTTTTTCAAAAAGTTTCTAATTATGCGGCAATTACTGGTTTTTGGCGAACTACTAATGGAGGAAAGTATGCTTTTGCAAACTTATTAGCCAATCCTAATATTAATAAATTAGTTGCTGTTTGTTTTGATGAAGATAATAGTCATTATTTATTAGATTCTTTAAGATGTCTATGGAAACATGGAACTGATAAAAAAGGTGTGATTAAAAAAAGTAAAGCATCAAATCCTAAGTTTGAACAAGTTCCAGTTGAAGCTTTACAAAGAGCTACTAAACAAATGGATTTAGTAATTTTAACTAATGCTGAAAAAAATAAAGTAGAAAATACTATTAGAGCTTGTTATCAAGAACCAAAAAATGCGGTTAACATTCCAAAATATGCTGAATTTTATTCAAAATTAAATTTAACTAAGTTATATGATGATGGTGCAAGATTTAAAGAACCTTATGTTGTAGATTTAAGTAAGGGTAGTATGAAATTTTTGGATATTAAATATTCTTTAGATCCTTCTATTGGTTTTTCATTATATTCTGAAACTGAAAAAGAAGCTTTAGATCAAATGATTTCTTATATGTTTGACCATGGTTATTGTGTTAAGGAAACAAAGAAAATTAAAGAAATGGAATGTCGAAACTTAAGTATTACAATCTCTAACTCTAAAAATGAAACTTCTAAGGTTGATGTTAGTCAACTTATGATTGAACTTAAAAAAAATAAATCTGCTAAATTTAATAATCTTAATTTTTTTATAAGGAATAATAAACTAGAATGTTACGCTTTATTTGATAATTATCTGTTAGCAGAAGTAAGTAAAGATATAAAATCTAATTTATTGAATGAAATTAAAAAAATATCTAGAATACATACAAGTTTAGCTAAGTCTTTGAAAATAAACAAAAGTATATTGTCTCTTAATTTTTTAACAGCTAACATTATTTTTGATAAGGTTTAAATAACTCTTAATTTTTCACATTTTTATGCAAGGTAAGTTAATAGTTATAGAAGGAACTGATGGAAGTGGGAAAGGAACTCAAACTAAGTTATTGTTTGAAAAGTTAAGTAAAGATCATAATGTTGAAATGATTGAATTTCCACGTTATGGTGAAAGAAGTGCTATGTTAGTTGAAGATTACCTAACTGGTAAGTTTGGTTCTGCTGAAGAAGTAACTGCTTATCAAAGTTCAGTTTTTTATGCCGTTGATAGATTTGATGCAAGTTTTAAAATAAAAGAATGGTTAGCTCAAGGTAAAATTGTATTATGTAATAGATATGTTTCTGCTAGTATGGGTCATCAAGCTGGAAAAATTAAGGATAAAGAAGAAAGACAAAAATTTATTGAATGGCTTGAAGGTTTAGAGTATAATATTTTTAACCTTCCTAAACCTGATGTAACTATTTTATTAAATATGCCTCCTGCAATGGGTCAGAAGTTAGTTGATAAGAAAGGTCATAGGGATTATACTGAAGGAAGAGATATTCATGAAGCTGATTTCAGTCATTTGAAAAACGCTTACAATGCATTTTTAGAAGTTGGTAAAGAAAAAAATTGGATTAAGATTGATTGTGCACCAAATGATGAATTAAGAACAATTGAAGATATTAATGAAGAATTGTTATCTAAACTTCAACCTTTAATTTAGGATATTTTTGTAATATTATTTCTTTTATGTTTTCTAAGAATATCTCTGTAGGTGGATTAATTGCATAATATTTTTTATCAAGACAAACTTCATTATTGAATTTATTTAATTTCCAAGTTACATCATATTCACTTACAAATTTAGCTATCTCAAGTAAATCTTCTTTTCTATACATTAATGAAGGAACAACCAAGGTTCTAAATTCAGCATATATGTTATTTTCTTTGATTAGTTTTAAAGATTCTGTGATGTCATTCATAATACTGTGGCTTGGTTTAAAGAATGTTTGCGATTTTGTAACTTTTTCAAAAGTTTCGTTAAAGGGAGCTTTTATGTCAAATATTATTTTATCTACTAAATTTAATTTGAACAAACTTAGTAAAGTATTTGGTTTACTTCCATTTGTATGAAGAATAATTCTTTTTCCAAGTTTCTTAGCATATTTTGCTAATTCTAACAATGCTGGTCTTTGTAAACATGGTTCACCTCCTGTAAAAAGAATTTCTTTAAAATTATTATTTTTAATTTCTTGTTTAATTTCTCTTATGTCTATTAAGAATTCTTCTTTAAAACTTAACATTTCTGGAGTGTTGCAAAATCCACAATTAAAATCACATCCTGAAAAGTAAATAGTATTACCTGAAAATTCAGCAATATATGCTTGCATTATTGATGCCCTGTGCTACCAAATCCACCTTCTCCTCTGGAAGTATCATTTAATTCATCTACAACAGTTAACTTTGCTTGAACAACTGGCATAATTAACATTTGCGCAATTCTCATATTTCTTTCGATTTTGAAAATTTCATTACTATGGTTAATCATTACTACACCAATTTCCCCTCTATATCCTGCATCTATAATTCCTGCCATAGTGTTAATTGAATTTTTAGCAGCTAAGCCACTTCTTCCTCTAATATTTCCAACAAATCCTGGTGGAATTTCAATTGCTAACCCAGTTGGAACAATAACTTTTTCACCTGGTTGCATCTCAGTGTCAATTTTACTCCTTAAATCAAATGCTGCATCGTTTTCTGCTGCATATATTGGTGTATCTAAATCTTGATCTAATTTTTTAATTCTAACTTCCATTTTTATATTTCCTCCTGAATTAAACTTTGTTTTTGATGTGAAATAACTTCTCCGTTAATAGCGTTTATTTTAATATTGATTGTGCTAACGTCCATTGTTAAATATGTGATGTTCCACATATTTACATTATTAATACTTTGCAGTAAAATTAATGCTTTATTTGTGCTAGCTTTAGGATATTCTTGTAATGTTTCTTTTGCTTTTTCTATAGCTTCTTCGTATGTTACTCTAACTTTTTCTAAATCAAGAATTCCAACTTTATCTTCTGGTTTTTTAAATGGTTCTTGAAGAGGCTCAGGAATTATTTCTTTAGAATTAACCGTAAATTGGGCAACTAAGTTAGTACTTTCATTGTAAAACCCAATTTGCCAGTCTAGTTTAATATTATTCTCGGCCATAGTAAAGAAATGGCTTAATTTAGCATTAGGATTTTCTTTTAGATATTGTTTAAATTTAAAATCTTCAATTAATTTATCGTATGCTTCTTTATATTCCATACTTTCAAGTTTTTTTATTGCGTTTAAATAAATTACTATTGTGGGTTATATTTATTAATGTTTAAGAGTTTAAAGCAAAATATGAGTAATTTAGTAAATAAATTAATGTATGGCGTAATGGGAGTAGTATCAATTGGAAATAGTTTAAGTTATGTTCATAAACCAGAATTAACTTTTAGAACTCAAGAATATCGGTCTATTCCATCAAAAAAGGGTGTATGTGAGTTAAGAAGTTTACTTTCACAAGAATATGTTAAATTAAATCATAAACAGTTTATACCTGATTTAGAAAATGCAAAGAGCATTATTCAAGTAGGACTTTTTGAGTCAAAAGATAAAGATTTCCAATATCCTCATGCAGTTTATAATTTCCAAAAAAGCAAACATTCGATATTTGTAGATATAGTGGGTCCACATAGAAATTATCAAGCAATGGTTTATCAGCTTAAAAACGCAAACGCATTTATTGAGTTTGAGAGGAAAGGGTTTGATGAATCTGACCTTAAATTTGTCGTAGATGAATTAACTAAAGAATGTCCTTCTGGTGAAGATATTTTTATGAATGAATTCGAAGATAAACAAATATTAGATTAAATTTCTAAGAATTTTCCTTTATAGCTTGGGTTAATAATAAGACTTTTCTCTATTTTATCTTGTTTGTTTTATATTACAAATTCATATTGTTTTAAATATTCATCTAGACAAAATCTACATATTGCTTCTATTTTGCCTCTTCTACTGTTTTCTAATGCCGAGATATATTCGTTTCTTTTATTTGGTTTTATTGCTAATGGCATTTTTCCTTTCATAATTAATAGCCAATTGATTAATAATCTACCAACTCTTCCATTTCCATCAATAAAAGGGTGTATGATTTCAAATTGTGCGTGAGATTGGAATGTTACTTCGAAGTCATCTATTTTTGTAAACGCTTTTTTTATCCAATGCAGTAATTTAACTATTCTTTCTTCTGAAAATAAATATGATGTAGTGTGAACATCTCCTATGTAGTTTTGTACTTTTTTAAATTTACCTAATGTCTCATCTGATTCAATATTTTTGTTAATTCGATGATGTAATTCAAATAAATCTTTTTTAGTAGGTAATTCTTTAACTTGTTTTTCGAGGTATTTCCAGGCATCTAATAAATTAGACGCCATAAATAATTCTTTTTTGCTATGGTTTTTTGGAACTATATCATTAAATAAAAAATCATAAGTTTCTTTAGGATTCATTGTGGAACCTTCTATTGCATTGCTACTGGCTATAAATGCGCTTAAAAATTTTTCATTCTCTTTTTCTCTAGACATATTATCTAAATTTTCAAGATATTTTCTGTATTTGGTAGATACATTGTTTAGTTTTTGATGATCTTTGTAAGATAATTCATCTTTAAATTCATTTAAGACCCAATCTTTATTATTTGCAGAAATTTTCATACATTCAAAATCTTCTTTTAATACTGGTTTTTTTGGTCCGATGTATTTAACTGTTTTCTGAATCACTTTTTTTCCATTTCTAATCGAAGTTACTAAATATAAATATTCTTTTCCTTTGATTTTTTTAGTTACTATTGAAACCATTAACTTAGTTAACCACTACATATATTTAAAACTTCCCTATATATTCCATCCTTTCTATTCTTTTTTTAAATAGTTAACCACTACGTATGGTTCATTAGTTAGAATTTTATTTTTTTATGTAACTCAAACTTCTAAGAACTTTCCTTTATAACTTGGGTTAATAATTAAACTTTTCCCTATTTTATCTTGTTTGTTTGCATTTTCATGTAAATGTCCGCAAATAACTAAATTTGGTTGAACTCTTTTAATAAAATCTCTGTAACTTTTATTTCCTGCTCTTTGTCCGTGAATAATGTCTACTGTAGTTTTATATGGTGGTTGATGTATCACTAAAACAACTTTTTCATATTGTTCTGCTAATTGTTCAAACCTTTTAGCTATACTATCAAATTCTTCACTTCTTGTTGTAAATCCTTCTCCTCCATGTCCTAGGAATAATATGTTGTCTATTACGATATGATTTTTGTGTATGTCAAAGATATGTTTATATTTGCTAGAAGCTTGTTTTACTTGTTTATCTTCTTCATGATTTCCTGGGATGACTAATGTTGTTTTTTTTAATTTTTCAATTTTAGAAAACACTTTATCTATTCCATTGCCAAAGATAGTCATATCTCCTGCGAAAATAGCTACATCAAATTCTTTATTTTTAATTTTATCTATTTCACCTACAGCACCATGTAAGTCAGCATTAGCATATATTTTCATTTAATAAATTAGAATTAGGATGTATTTAAAGATATTTAATTAATCTTCTTTAAATTTTAATTTAGGTGGATCTGGAAAATCAAATTCAGTATGTTTATGTGAGAATGATAAATGAAAATAACCTAGATGTTTATTTTCATTATAAACTGACATTGTGAAAACTCTTATTTGGTGATATTTTTCTTCTAACTCTATGCTATTTTCAAAATTTCCAGGAAAAATTTGTTCATAACAAAGTCCAAATTTTCTTGATTTAATCATAAATTGTTTACCAATATGTTGAGCTGCAAGTTGATATGCTGGGTGAGGAATACTTTTACGCAAATTACTATTATAAAAAAAAGATAACATGTTGTAAAATTTAGAATATTTGTTAAAAAGAGTACTTTCTTTAAATTCTTCCCATCCTTCTTCTAAACTAATTTGAAGTTCATTTACGATCTTATCAATAGATTCCATACAAACAATGTAATAGAATGGATAGTTATAAAATTAATTATATTAAAAAGAAAAAAAATAAAAAATGGATTCAGAAGTTCAAAACTCAAACATTAGCACAGTCTTTGTTTCATAACTTAGACAAAAGGAAGTGCAAACTAGACGATTGCGTCTAGAAAAACATCGTAAGATACAAAATTGGTTTGTTTTGTTGCTTAAAAGATTAAAGATTAACCAGAATATTATTGCTCTTTGATCCTAGATAAAAGATTATATGCACTTCCTTTTATTTTAAAAGTGTTACAATTTTTGTTACATTTTCTAAGGCTTGAAATAACGAATAAAATAAGAAAAGACTATTTGAACCTACTTATAGTAAAAATACCATTTTGATAATCAAAATAATATATACTGTAGAAGAATAATGCTTAATATAAGAGTATCGATTACTTATGTCAAAATGAGGATATACTATGCAAGCCAGTCATTCTACCCTTTTATAGGCGGAGTACCTACATACTTGCTCAACTTAGCAAAAGAAATGGTCAACCTTGGAAATGAAGTCGTAGAAGTACATCTAAGAAGTTCTCATGCTGACGCTGATGATGAAATAAAGGGTGTCAAAGTACATAGAGTTCCAAGGGAACCAATTAACTTCGACATCATGAAGATGTATAGTAAATTCAAGGAATCTGTTTATAAGGAATGTCATGAAAATAAAAATATCTTTGTTAATACTGCAGATAAAATGCCAGGATTCTTTGAATTTAATCAAGTAAATGAATACTTTGGAGAACAAATCAAAGATTTGTTTGAAAAAGAAAGCCCAGACATTGTACATATTCATGACTTTCAATTACTTTTCGCATATAAATATGTACCCAGAGGAACTCCATTAATTCTTACTTGGCATATTCCAATAATTAAAAATATTTCTAAACACCTTTCTAATTTTTTAATAAAACATTTGAAACAGTACGATAAAGTAGTATTCTCAAGCCAAGAATATATTGACGCAATAGTTGAACTAGGATTTCCAAGAGAAAAAACTGAACTTATATACCCTATTGCGAACACGGATTTGTTTAAAATAATTGAATATGATAAAGAAAATGTATTAACTAAATATAACTTAAATAAGAACGATAACAATATCTTATCAGTTCAAAGAGTTGATCCAAAGTCAGGGCATGAACAATTAGTAAGAGCATTACCAAGAATATTAGAAAAAGTTCCAAATGCTAAATTAGTTTTTGTTGGAGGAGAATCATTAAGCAATCAACTTTCTGAAGAAAGAAAATTAATGCTAGAAGATCTAAAAAATTTAATTAAAGAATTAAACATTGAAGATAAAGTTATTTTCACAGGTAATATCGAATATCATATACTTCCGGAATTGTATAACTGTATCGATGTAGTTGCTCTATGTTCTAAAAATGAAGGATTTGGACTTTCTGTTACAGAAGGGATGGCTTGCGGAAATCCAATAGTAGCTACAAGAGTTGGTGGTTTACCTTTACAAGTTCAAGATGGAATAAACGGTTTCTTGGTTGAAGTAAATGACATTGCCGATACAGCCGCTAAAATCATCAAAATTCTTACAGATAAAGAATTGAAAAATAAAATGAAAGATAACTCTATTAATATAGTTGAAAATAATTTCAAAAAAGAAATTGGAATTAAAAATCATCTTTCAATGTATAATTATCTAATAGGAGTAAAAGATGAATTTCATAAGATTGAATATCTTAAAACTAAAGAAATAAAAGGAATTATATGTGACTTAGATAGAACTTTAATAGATGTTCCAGCAAAAAGAAAGTTTGACCCTGAAGATTTTAAAACAGCTCCGTTTAAAGAACTTGAATCACTAGGAATTGATCTTTTCCTAAGCACCGGAAGAAACATTGAATTTGTTAAAAAGTTATGCGAAACTTTTCCAATCTGGAGAGCAGTTATTGCAGAGAATGGAGCTATAATATATTTTCCTAAAACTAAGAAAACTTTACTTATAAACACAGATTATATGAAAGAAGTTAAGGAAAAAGTTAAAGAATTAAACTTACCCAATACAACCATAGGGAGAGTTATAACAAGCAACAGATGGGAAGATAAAGAATTGATACATGAAAAATTAGGTGACCTATTTCATCAAGTTAACTGTGTGAAAAATGTTGATGAAATGATGTTAATCCCTGAAGGTGTTGAAAAAGGCCTTGCTACAAGAATAACTATGCAATATTTAAATATTGACATAGAGAAAACAATCGTAATAGGCGATGGTGAAAATGATATTGACTTATTCCAAAATCCTGGGTTTAAAATTGCTGTTTCAAATTCTAGTGAAAAATTAAAAGTTTTAGCTAACCAAGTAACTTCTCTGCCAGCATCTTCTGGAGTTAAGGAAGTAATTCAAAAGTTAAAGGAATAAAAAGCAAACCTTTATAATTCTAAGATTCATATATTTAATAAAAGAGGTTTCACTATGGAAATTACTGTTATTGGAGATACAACTTTAGATTTAGTTGCAGAACAAGTTTCTAAGCTTCCAAAAGAAGATACTGAATTATTAACTACTTTTACACCAAAGTTAGGTGGCCAGGCTGCGCATTGTGCATTAGCTTTAGCTGAACTAGGTGTTAAAGTTACTTTTATTACATGTATTGCTGAAGGTAATGAAAAAATTATAAAAAAATTAAATAAATGTAAGTTAAAATTACAAAAAGAAAAAAAATCAGCTATATCTGTAATTATACCAACACCTAGTAAAAGAACAATTATTAATCAAAGAGGAGCTAATGAAGAATTAGTTTACAAAGATAAAATTAAAACTAAATATGTTTTTATAGGTGGGTTCTGGCATATTCCTAAATTTAATGTTGAAAAATGTTTAAAGGATGCAAAAAACCCTATTGTATTCATGGATGTAGGATATAATGAAAAAGCAAATGTATCTAAATTAAAAAAAACTTTGAAATATGTTGATTATTTCTTTGCAGATGAAAAAGAATTAATGTTATATCATAATGCTCAAAGTCTAGAACATGTGTTTCAAAAAGTAGATTGTGTATTAGGAATTCACATGGGAAAACGAGGAAGTGCAGTATATGACCATGGAAAATTAGAAGTTTCTAAAATTACGTCAAAATACTCAGGAGAAACTACAGGAGCAGGAGATTATTGGAACGCTGGATTTATTTATGGAACTATGAAAAAATGGCCTGATAAGAAAAAATTAGAATTTGCAAATAAATTTACAATAAAAATGTTAAAAAAAAACATACATAAATTATAAAATGTTAGACTATGGACTTATTGGGAACTGTAACACTTCAGCGTTAGTTAAAAAAAACGCTTCAATAGGTTGGATGTGTTTCCCTACTTTTTCTTCTCCTAGTATTTTTGGTAAATTGCTTGATAAAAAGAAAGGAGGGTCTATGGAAGTTATTCCTATTGGAAAATATAATATAAATCAGAAATATATTCCTAATACAGCTGTTTTAGAAACTACTTTTTCAAACAAAAATAATGCTTTTATAGTTATAGACTTTTTCCCTAGATATAAATCATTATTATATAAAAAACATGCCAGATTACTGAAACAAAATACTTTAATTAGAATTATTAAACCATTAAGTGGTGAACCTAAGATCAAAATTAAATATGATCCGAAGCCTAATTATGCATTATCTAAGTGTAATATTATTAGCCATACAGATATAGTAACTTGTTCATTAGAAAGTTTTAATCTTCATTCTAATATTGACCACCACTTAATCACAAATTCTGAAGAATTTATTTTACATAAAACTAAATACATTTCAGTAGGTAAATCTATTGACAAAATGTCAATAAAAAGAGCTAATGACATTATGAAAAGAACTATAGCTTATTGGAAAGAGTGGACAGGGACTTTAACTGTTCCAAATACACATAAAGAAGTTATCATTAGGTCAGCAATCACTTTAAAGCTTTTAACTTATAGCCCAACTGGAGCTATAATAGCAGCACCAACAACATCTATTCCTGAAGAAATTAAAACAAATAGAACATGGGATTATAGATATTGTTGGGTTAGAGACTCGGCATTATGCGTTGATGCTCTAAAAAAATTAGGAAGAGATCATGAAGCTAAAAAGTTAATTTCTTTTATCATTAATAGAGTTATGGAAGATGATTATGTTCCTATACTTTATGGAATCAATGGAGAAACAAAATTAACTGAGATTACTTTAAAGCATTTATCTGGATATAAAAATTCAAAACCAGTCAGAATTGGTAATGCAGCATACAAACAATTACAACATGACATTTATGGAGAAATTCTAGATATCATGTATCTGTATTTTGTATATTATGAATATGAAAAAAAAATAAGTAGAAAATATTGGAGATTTATTAGATTTATTGTAAACCAAATTAAATTTTGCTGGGAACGACCTGACTCAGGAATTTGGGAATTTAGAGGAGAATACAAACATTATACTCACTCCAAATTCATGTGTTATACTGGTTTAGACAGAGCTATTAAAATTGCTAAGCATTATAAAAAAGATCAATTCGTGGAAGAATGGACTAAATTAGCTGAAGAAATTAAACAAAATATAATTCAAAATGGATATAATAAAAAAATAAAATCATTTACAATGTATTATGGGGGGAAAGAATTAGACGCTGCATTATTGCATATGACATATCATGAATTTTTAGAAAAAGATAATCCTATGATAGTTAATACCGTTAAAACAATTGACAAAGAACTTAGAACTGGAAATTTTGTTCAAAGATATAAAATTCAAGATGACTTCGGAAAAAGTAAAAGTACTTTTACTATTTGCGCTTTTTGGCTAATAGAAGCACTGCATTATATTGGTAAAGAAAAAAAAGCTCAAAATATGTTTCGTAAATTAACTAAAAATGCAAACCATTTAGGTTTATTCTCCGAAGATATAGATATTAAAACAAAAGAATTAACTGGGAATTTTCCTCAAGCTTACACCCACATTGCATTAATCAATGCTGCAATATTATTAAGCGAATGGTCTGTTAAAAGAAAAAAAATTGAATTAATCGAAAGAAAAAAGCAGTTATTCTAAAATTATATAATTGACCAAATCATATACGAACCTAATGCTAGTAAAAACAAACCAATCCCTAACCTCATTAATCCACGATGTTCCTTTCTCCATTTTTCAAGTGATTTTGATGTTTTGCCAAAATATACTAACCCAACTAAAACAAATAAAGGTAAAATAAATATTAAATTATATAATAACAATAATGGAACTCCGGAAGCATATTGTCCTGATGTAAGTAACCCTATTACTGCTAAATATGGTGCACCCGTGCATGGCAATTCTACAAAAACTACAAACACCCCAAGTAAAGCTGCAATAGCTAAACTAAGAATTGGATGTTTTGTTTCCATCTTTTTCATCGCTTTCAAATATTTTTTTATTCGTTGCGCTCCACCTGAAAACATTTGTAATGTAAATCCTTTCCCATACCAAAAAAAATCTTTTATTTCTATAATTCCAGCTACTATCGCTACAATGGCAGCAAACCAGTAAAAAGGTGTAGAAAGTCCAGCCGTATAAGTTGCTGCAAATATACCCATCCCTATCAAAAAGTATGTTATATACACAGCAGCTATATAGATCAAACCTGCAATCAACATTTTAGTTTTATTCTTAAAAACTTTAGTCATATAAGCCATCAAGAATATTAAAACTCCAAAAACACAAGGGTTTATACTATCAAGTAACGCAGCAGTTACCAATATCCCTATTGTTAATTGTTCAGCCATATTTATCCCTAACAAAATTCACAAACATTCTTTGGTTTTTTTTTTTTAACAACTTTTTTAACTTTAGTTATCTTCTTTTTTACAACTTTTTTCTTTACCATTATACTTTCTCCATTGAACATCCAGATAATTCTGATAAAATTTCTAAAGTTTGATATCCTATTAACCTTTTAGTTTCAATCCCATCTTTTTCTAAAATCCATGTTGGCGTCTTTTGAATATCTTTTTGTAAACAAAGATCTGTTTGAGGATTTTTTCCCCTTGGATGACACTCAACTTCACCAATATACTGAAAAGATTCTCCAAATAATGTTTTTTGTTTTGCGCATATTGAACAAGTCATAGAACCATACATTTTCAAACCTTCATCTTTCAAACATTGCGCAAAAGAATCTAGCTCTGTTACTTCTTTTTGTGAACATCCACTTAAAAGGATTAATAACGTTAATGTACTTATTATCAATATGTTTATTTTCATTTAACAACCCAAACTTCCTTCAATTGGACATCCTTCACCAGTAAAATCTTTTTTAATTTCTCCAGGGTTAGGTCCACTTGAAATATAATCTTCTACTTTTGTGTTGTTCCATTCATGTGGATGATTCCATAAAGTCCAAAAGTATCTCCACTCATTCCATCCTACGCCTAAATGCTTTACATATATTCCATTATCTGCAAGCATTTTCCCAACTTTTCTCCCAGTCATACACGGAATACTATAACAATAAACAATAAATTCTGCATTTTGGTTTTGTTCTTTCATTTCCTTAAACTGAGAAACTATTCTATCTACTGCGCCATAATCAGAATGATCTCTATCTTTATATGCAGGAACATTTACAGCGGTAATAATATGTTCTTCTTCATACTCTTCTTGACTTCTTAAATCAACAATTATAGTATTAGGATCTTCTCCAAGATGTTTTCTTAATCCATGGGGACTTACATGAGTAGCTGTTTCTACATCATAGAATTCTTTAATAAGGTTATTTGTTGTTGGTTGTTTATATTCAATTACAAAATAAGCTCCTAATGCTCCAGATAACAATCCAAAAAATATTGAGATAAGTATTATATTATTAATCAATTTTTTATCTTTCTTAACCAATGTAAACACCTCTTAAATCTTTAAATAGTTGTTTTAATATTTAAATTATGCGATTATATTCTTAGTAGATGGTAGTTTTATTTTTTAAATTCTTTTGCTATTTGATTAGCTACTTCTTCTCTAGTTTCTTTCTTTTGTAATCTGAGCAGAATCCTTAAATGTTCTCGGTTTAAGCCTTCTAAAACCATTAAGTAAATTATCAGTAATCGTTTCTAATTGTGCCATGTTATCTCACCTTATAAGTTTAATTTGATTCATAAAAGTAAGATACATATAAGTTTTTAAGTGTTAATTTATTACTTAAAGCTAATTTCATTATTTCCAATATTGAAAATATATCTAAAAGAATAATTTAAATTCATTTCCACTTCACGAAACACTCTTAAATTAGCTTTTTTTATAAAAAAAGTGTAAAAATAGTTAATTTAATGCTTTTTTATATAAACAAGATAATAATAAAAAAATAAAGTTGATCGAAAGGAAAAAACAATTATTTTAAAACCAACATCAAATCTCCAACATTAGTTCCTGTTTTTCCTGTCTTGATAATACTATTAGTTTTTGTTAAAAAAGTATAAGCGTCGTTGTTTTTAAGATATTCTTTATAATTTAAATTTTTTTTATCTGCTAGTTTATTAGTTTCATTATCAACCACCCCTCCAGCTGCTTCTTCAATGAAATCAACACCATCACTACCACAACTTAAAACTAAACTTTCTTTATTGCTTAACATAGAAGATAAAGCTAATTCTTGATTTCTCCCACCTTTGCCATTTCCTTTAACTTTAACTGTAGTTTCACCAGTTGCAATGTAACAAATTCCTTTCTTAGCTTTTTTAGATAACATTTTTCCAATTGTTTTAGCTTCACCTGTTAAATTAGTTCTCAATACCTTAGCTCTATATCCTAGCTTAATTGCCTTCTGTTTCATTGCATTTGCAGCTAAAGTATTCGTAATTAATAAAATATTTGTTACATTAGTTAGTTTATTTTTAGGGGTTTCTACAAAATTTTGTTTAGGTATATTATATTTTTTTAATATTTTATTTGCTTTATTGATTGTTGTTTTATCCAACACTGTAGGTCCTGATGCAATAACATCTAAATTATTTCCCATGACATCACTTACTATTAAAGTTATTACTTCTGCTGGATTTGCTAATTTAGCTAATTGCCCCCCCTTAATAAAAGATAAATGTTTTCTTACAATATTAATTTCATGTATTGTAGCTCCTGAAGATAATAGATTTTTGTTTAGTTCTTTTAATTCACTTAATTTAATCCTAGGATAAGCCAATAAAGCAGAACCACCACCACTAATTAAAGCTATTACCAAATCATCTTTTTTTGCATTATTTAATATTGAAACAATCTCTTTTGTAGCTTTAATATTATCTTGACTTGGTAAAGGATGAGTTCCTTTCCTTACTATTATTTTTTTTAATTTTTTTGTTCTTGTATCTACAACTAAGCCTTTTGTAATCCTATTACCTAATATTTTTTCCAATGAAGAAGCTAAATCTATAGAAGCTTTGCCTGCACCAACAACAAATATGTTATTATATTTACTTAAATCCCACTTTTTACCTTGTATTGTTAAAATGTCTTTTTCTAATTTAACTTGATTTTGCATAGACTTTTCAATTAATACAGCTTCAATTCCAGAATTAAGAATGTTTAAAGCATCTTTTCTTTGTTTTGAAATTGCTAGTTGTTTATAATTTTTAATTATCATTTTTAATATGAGACATGGCGTATTCTAAATCTCCATGAACTTTTTTTCCTGGATTGAATATATCATTAGGATCAAAGATATCCTTAACTTTTTCAAATAATTTCACAACTTTTCTTCCATATTGCTTTTCAACAAAAGGTGTTCGTATCATTCCATCGTTATGTTCAGCCGTTATTGTTCCATTATATTTTATAACTAAATCAGTAAACTTATCCAAAACTATTGGAATTTTCTTTCTTACATTTTCATCTTTTAAATCCATTAAAGGAATTATATGAAAATTTCCATCTCCTGCATGTCCAGCTAAAGTTGGTTTAATATCATATCTTTTGAGTAAGGCATAAAGTTTTGGAAGAAACTTTCCTAAATACTCTGGTTTAACACAAAAATCATCTACAAAAGGTGTAGCTTGTTTATCTTTTACTTTACTTCTAAGTAATGCAAAAGACTCCCTTCTCATTATCCAATATTTTTCTCCTTCTTCTTCACTTCTCATAACTAAATTAGAAATATTTTTTTTGTTTAATTCTTTACTTAATTCTTCTGCTTTTTCAGTTACTTCTTTTTTAGTATCTCCAGTTAATTCAACCAATACTATAAAAACAGGCAAACCTTTAGTTAATGTTAAAATTCCCTCTCTTCTAAATCCCCAGAGAAATGAAAATGAATTTTTCTTAACCTTTTTTGCAATCTCTGGCATAAATCTTAGCCCCAACATTAAAGTATTTTTATCAAAACTTTCTAAAGATTCTGGCTTGTACTTTAATACAATATTTACAACTTCAGTCATTTTTTTTAAATCTTTCAGATATACTGTAACTAATCTAGTATACTTATGTTTCTTAACAACATTAACATTACCTTCAACCCATAATCCCAAAGTTCCTTGACTACCTACAAAAATTTTACTTAAATCAAAATATTCTCTATCCCAAACACGCCATAATAAGTAACCACAAGAATTTTTATGTACATTTGGCTTAGCTTTTTTTATCAAATTATAATTATCTTCACATAATTTATACATATCTCTATATACTTTTCCTTCAAAATTTTTTAACTTCATTTTAGCTTTAAGTTGAGTCTTATTTAGTCTGCCAAATTCATATAACTTTCCATCAGCTAAAACTACTTTTAACTTATTTACATGATCAACAGTTTGTCCATAATTTAAAGTTTTTTCACTACCTGCATTATTGGCAATCATTCCACCTAAAGCACAAATGCTTTTACTTGCTGGATAACTCGGAAAGAAAACTTTAATCTTATTCATTTGTTTTTCTAAATCTCGATAATATAATCCTGGCTGGACTACTGCATTTTTTATATTTAATTTTTTAATCTTATTAAGATGTTTAAAATTAACAACAATTGACTCAGTTAATGGCCCACCAGTCATATCAGTTCCTGCAGCCCTCCCAGTTAAGGTTGCAGATATGTCTTTTCTGTTGACAAAAGTAACTAATGATTTTACTTGATCATAAGTTTTTGGAAATACAACAACACTTGGCTTAACTTCAAAAATAGATGCATCTCTGCTATTTTCTTGTAATATTTTTTGGTTAGTAGAAACATCTCCACTAAATTCTTTTTTTAATTTTTGAATCCAAGACATAACTAATCCCTTTTTAAAACTTTTTTAACAGAATTAATAATATCATTAGATGTTAACCCATATTTTTTCATTAACTCATCGCCACTTCCAGATTCACCAAAAGTATCTTTAACTCCAACCATTTCAATTTTAATTGGATAGTGTTTAGATAAAACTTCAGCAACTGCACTTCCAAGGCCTCCATTAACTTGATGTTCTTCAACTGTTACTATTGCTTTTACTTTTTTTGCCGCACTAACTATAGTTTTAACATCCATTGGTTTTATTGTATGATTATTAATTACCATTGCACTTACTCCTTTCTTCTTTAATTTTTCAGCAGCAACTAAAGCTTCATACACCATACTTCCACATGCTATAATACAAACATCCTTTCCTTGTTTGTATACATCAGCTTTACCTATCTTGAAAGGAGTTTTTTTATCTGTAACAACAGGAGTTTTTTCTCTTCCAAATCTTAAATATACTGGACCTTTAATTTTTGTACTCGCCATAGTAGCTTTTTCACTTTGTTCACTATCACAAGGAACAACAACTGTCATATTTGGCAAAACTCTTGTAATAGCAATATCTTCCAATGCTTGATGCGTTGCACCATCTGGACCTACGCTTAATCCAGCATGGGCTCCTTGAATTTTCACATTCAAATTATTATAACAAATGCTTACACGAATCTGATCCCAATTTCTTCCTGGAGAAAAAACAGCATAGGAACTTATAAAAGGAATTTTTCCAGCTATTGCTAAGCCTGCAGCCAACCCAGCCATATTTTGTTCTTGAATTCCACATTCAATAAATCTTTCAGGGTATTTTTCTTTAAACCATCCAACTCTAGTTGAATCTGTTAAATCACAACATAATGCAACAACATTTTTATTCTTGCCTAACTTAAGCAAACCTTTTCCATATCCATCCCTGGATGCAGCTTTTTTTGGATTATCTATTCCAAACATTTTTCCATAAACTCTTTTGATTTTTCTTGATTTAAACCAAGTAAATTTGATTCATGCTGACAAATTTGATGTAACGCAATATTAGCTTCATCTTTATTAGGTGGTTTGCCATGCCATTCATATTTTTTTTCCATAAACTTAACTCCCTTCCCAGGGATAGTATTAGAAATAATTACAGTTGGTTTTGATTTATGTTGTTTAACAAAAGCTTTCAGAACTTGTTTCATATTATTTCCATCAATGCTTATTACATTCCAATTGAAAGCTTTAAACTTATTTTCTAAATTTTCTAATGGCATTACATCATCTGTCCTACCATCTATTTGTATATGATTTCTGTCTACAAAACCTATTAAATTATTCAATTTATTCTTTGCAGCAAACATAAAAGCTTCCCAACATTGACCCTCATTTAACTCTCCATCACCCATTGAAAGAAAAACTTTATACTTTTTTTTATCCATCTTTGCAGCGTATGCAATTCCAGCAGCAATTGAAGTTCCTTGCCCCAATGGTCCACCAGAAGCTTCAATTCCAAGTTTAGGATTTCTATGAGGATGTCCTTGTAAAGAAGATCCTAATTTTCTTAAAGTTTTTAATTTAGATATTGGAAAGTATTTTGAATGAGCTAAAACCGTATATAATAAAGGACAAATATGTCCATTAGATAAAATTAACCTATCTCTATCTTTCCATAAAGGTTTTTTTGGATTGTGTTTCATTACATTGAAATACAATGCAGTAAAAACATCGGCCATTCCTAATGGACCAGCACTATGACCAGAGCCAGCCAAAGTTAAACTTTTGATAATATCTTCTCTAACTTTATCTGCAAGGATTTCTAACTTCTTAACATCAGTAATTTTACGCATGATACACCTCTTTAATTAATTTATAAGATTATAATATAAAAAGGTTAGTATTTTCAAAAACAAAAAGTTTATATTTAATAAAATATAATATATATAATAAGGGGTGAAAAATGGAAATTACTGTAATAGGTGATACTTTTTTAAATTTTGTAGTTAAAGAAAATAAAAGTTTATCTAATAAAAACATTAATCCTACTAATTTTAATATGACTTTAGGAGGGCAAGCTGCCAATTGCGCCTATGCTTTAGCTGAACTAGGTGTTAAAGTTACTTTTATTACTTGCATAGGTAAAGATTCTCTTAATGATAAGATTTTGAAAAAATTAAAAAAAGTTAACTTGAAGTTACAAAAAAGTAAAGAAAATGCAATTTCTTTCATTCTACAAAATCATAAAAAAAATAAGTATTTTAACAGCGGAGCAAATGCTAACCTTAAATTTAAAAATAAAATAAAAACAGATTATGTATTTCTTGGCGGATTATGGCACATCCCCAACTTTGATGTTACAAAATGTTTTAAAGATTTAAATGCGACTATTTTCATAGACCCAGGATATAACGATAAACCTAACTTTAAAAGATTACATTCTACTTTGAAATACGCAGACTATTTCTTAGCAGATAAAGAAGAATTAACACTTTTTAGTAAAAGTGAATCTTTTCAACAAGCTCTAAAAAAAGTATCTTCTACATGCAAATTAGGAATTCACATGGGAAGTGAAGGAAGCGCGTTATTTGAAAAAGGAAAATTAATTAAAGCTAAATCTGTTAAATATAAAGGAAATGTTCATAATGCAGGAGATTACTGGAATGCTGGCTTTATTTATGCTACCATGAGAGAGTTTACTACAAAAAAAAGATTAAGTTTTGCAAACAAATTTGCAATAGAAATGATAAAAAAACAAGAGGAACTGTAAAAATGTATCAATTAAATTTTGCGAGATGCCTTGACCATGGGCTAATTGTAACTATTCAAAAAAACAATAAACAATTGGAAACTATGATAAAAACCATAGACAAAAAAATAAAATATTGGCTTAATAATAAAGCGCCATTTGAAATTAAAATTGAAAATTATTGTGACATCATTGAAAGCATTATTATCGCTGACCTATATAATAGAAATTATAGATGTACAAACAATATGGCAATAAGTGGGTGCGCAAAAGAAAATTATAAATCTAATTTTAAAATCATTAAAGCTTTGTTAACCACAAAAGAAAATATCAAAATGAAAGGTAAAGTGAATGAAGATTTTTTAAAAAAAAATGAAAGTCAAATTAAAATAGCTATCAAAAATATGAGAAATTCAATAAAATAAGTTTACACATCAAAAAAAAAGGGGATTATGATTACAGCTAAAATTTCAGAAGATAATCTTGATTTTATCAAGCAACTACTAGAACATTCTACTGAAAGTATTTATATTATAAACGCTAAAAGTCTAAAGATACTCTATGCGAATTCTAAAGCATGTAAAAGCATAAAATATTCAAGAAATGA
The DNA here is from genome assembly GCA_964589485.1 of uncultured Methanosarcinales archaeon. GTDB lineage: Archaea > Nanobdellota > Nanobdellia > Woesearchaeales > CAYSVS01 > CAYSVS01. Next base: position 38,247 of record CAZPRK010000008.1, read on the forward strand.
TTTAATTAAAAAATAATATCAGTTGTAGGATCTAAGCCATGGCCTATTAATAA
>CAZPRK010000009.1:0-37172 GCA_964589485.1 uncultured Methanosarcinales archaeon
ATGCCTTGTGAATGGATTAATGCAACTGAACGTTGTGGTCCAAGACTTGATAGAATATTCGAAGATGGAAAAGAGAATTTAATCACTATAGATAATCAAAAAAGTTGTGAATATGCAGGTGGAAAATGGATTACTGAAAATTATTGTGAAGGTGCAATTTCAGTTCCAACAGGAAGATGTGAAGCTAAATTTGATGAAGAAAGAAATTGTAATAAAGCATGTTATGCATGTGAATATAAATCAGATGGAACTAACTGGAGTAGTTCTGCAGATGCTAAAGAAGCATGTATTGAATCTAAATTAGGATATTGTGAATTTGTTGCAAATTCAGATTCATTTAATGGTTATGGTAATTGTAATGTAAAGGATGAATTTATTACAGGAATTGCAGGAAATTGTGATGCTGATTGTGGTTCATGTAGTCATAAAGGAGATCCTACTGCTTCAGATGATAACAATAAACCTTCTTATTTTTGTAGAAATAGTGATGCAGGATGTAAATGGATTCCTGATTTAGATAATCCTAATGATGAAGCGAGAGGAAGATGTGCTTCAAATTCTGAAAAAACTTGTTCAGATAGATGTGATAAGTGTGATACAGAAACTCAATGTAGTCAATATGGTCAAAAGAAAGGAAATACTAGTTTAGAGAAACAATGTAATTGGGATTCAACAGCAATTGTAAAATGTCAACCAAAGAATGGTGCAGATGAATTAGAGATTTGTTGGGATGGACAAGATAATAATAATGATGGTAAAATGGATTGTGCAGATTCTATGTGTTTTTCAGATCCTTTTTGTGGAGGAACTACTGGAACAGGAGCTGCTTGTTTTACTGCAGATACAGAAGTAGTATGTAAAAATACATTAACTACTGATTCAAATAATTGTACTTGGGTTAATGAATCTTGGGGAAGTTGGTGTGATATTCCTGGAAGTGATTGTTGGAATCATGATGGAACTAATGAAACTTTTTGTGAATCAAAAGGATGTTCATGGCATTCTAACTTTGGTGGATTTTGTGAAGAAGACTGGGAAGCTAATGACTTTAGTAGTTGCTTTAGTTCAAATATTACAACATGTGGTGGAAATTGTACATGGGTTGTAGATAATTGGTGTCAAGAATCTGGAGGATGGTGTGAAGGTAAAACTGGATACTCAGGAAGTGAATTTCAGAATTGTTGGCAGTATGATGATAATGGTGAATCTACATGTAATGCAGCAACTGATTTAAATGGAGAACAATTATGTCAATGGCAACAAGATTCTTGGTGTAGCACACAAGGTAGTAATGCAGGATGGTGTGATCATAAAAAGTTCACATGTTGGCAATATAGCCATAATCAAACTGCATGTACTAATTCAAGTAATACTGATTGGTGTCAATGGAGAAGTGACGAATGGGGAAGTTGGTGTGAATCAAAAACATCAGGGTCAACATCTTGTTGGAGTCAAAGTAATAATGCTTCTTGTGTAACTGCAGGATGTAATTGGATAACTGGATTATGTGATCCTCCTGGGTTTGGTGGTCACACGTTTGGTGGATATAGTGGAAATGGTAGTTTTTCAGGTACAGGTAATAGTTGTTGGAAATTTGATGGAAATTTAACTGGTTGTAATAATCAAAGTGGGTGTTCATTTTTTACAGAGAATAAACCATTTTGTAATGTTGAAAAAAATAATAATTGTAATCAATATAACAGCGTAGCAGCTGGATGTAATACAACTAATGGATGTTTCTTTAGTAACGAAAGTGGAAACGCATGGTGTTCAAGTATTAAAGAACAATGTTGGAATAATGTAACTTTAACAAATAATCAAACTTTATGTAATGCAAATTCCCATTGTAATTGGACAATTAGTAATGAAGGTTGGGAAGGTTGTGAACCTACTTGTTTTGCATCTCAAACAGAAGGAGAATGTGGAAGTGGATGTAATTGGGTTAGCGGTTGGTGTAGTTCCGGAACTGTTAGTGAGTTTTTCGATGATATGGAAGGAGGAGCACCAATTGAATTAGGACGTGATGCTGAAGGAGATGCATCTCCAAATGAAATAGATATATTAGGTTTTGGAATGAAAGATATGGGCGATGCATTTGGATTTGGAATAGGTGTAAAGGATTTAACAAATGCATCTTTATGTAATGGAAAAAAGATTGGATTTGGTACTAATGCTCAATCGGGAACAGGTAAAAATACTACTAAGTTCTTCTGGTATTTTGATACAGATGGAACTAGGACAGGAAATTGTGCTTTATCTCATAATTCATCTGCAAAAGGGTTTGAATTTTATGCTACTGCTGTATATAAATGGAGTACAACTGCAAATAGTCTTAGTGAACAATATACTGTTTACAGATGTACTAGTGGAAACTGGTCAGTTGTAGATATTAAAGCTAGCGGATTTCCTCAAAAATCTTGTTCAGAGATTGGTGGCGGTATGATTGCAATTGAGAAAAATGATTTTGAAAGATTCCCTACACTTTATACTGTAGGGACAGACATGAGAGTCACAGTAGCTACAGCCAATGCAGTAGGAAATATTACAAGTCCTACAGATACTGCAAGTTCAGGATTTGCAACTCCAGGAGCTGTAGATTTTGATTTAGATTCACTTGACTTTTTCAAGTTAAGTAGTTCTAATGTTCAGGCTAAAAGTTTAGATAATGCTAATAAAGGGTATGTGTCATATTCAGCAGATTGTTGGACTGCTTCAGGATGTTCAGATTATTCATGTTATAATCATCCATATTGTGTTTCAAATTCATATGGAGTTCACGCTTCTGGTTTTGAAGACACGAGAACACCTAAAGTAATTGCAATATCAAAAGAAATGTATCCAAATAGTTCTTTAATAAGTTATTTTACAGACAAGCCAGCAAACGGAAGTTTATTGTTTTATCATAATGATAGTACTTGTTCAACTCTTAACTATACTGTAAATGATGAAGCATTAAGTAGCTTAGAAAGAAGAAATTATAGTTTATTACATTTTGCAGAAATATTTAATGATAATGGTGTAACTTCGTTAAATTATGATTTGAAGTCAAATACCAAATACTATTTTAAAATAAAAGTTTGTGATGATGGCAATAAATGTGGAATAAGTAAATGTTCATCTTTTGTGACTGAATCTCAAAGTAGTTGTGCTTATTGTGACTTTGTAACAAAGTTAAATGCCCCAGCTGGTTGGAATGTAAGTTATGATTTAGACAGTGATTTAACTTATGAACATGTTCAAGGTGAAGTTTGTGGGAAAAGTGCAGGAATGAAAACCAACTATACTGATGGAAGAAGTGCAAACATTAAACTTTATAAAAATGATAATAGTACTTGGTTTGAATTTCATAATGTAAGAATAACTAAAACAGGAATGAGCAGTAGAATGAGCTCTATAAGTGATGACACTGATTTACCAACAGGAACTACGACTGATGTGGGAGGAAATACAGTTGGATATGCAGGAATGTTAACTAGTACAAGAGATAAAGTAGTTAATAACTTATTCCCTGAACAATGTTACATTAAAATACCGGGAACTGGGTCATGTACTGAGTTATGGCATTGTAAAAGTGACTTGACAACTTGTGTTGACAGAACATCAGAAGCAATTTTGAATCAAACTGGTTCTGATTATTGTATATGGCAAATTCCTTTCTGTGACTTTTCAGCTTGGGCTGGAGGTCAACCTCAGTCAGGATCTTCATCTTCTTCATCGTCTTCGTCTTCAGGTGGAGGCGGAGGAGGCGGCGGTGGCGGCGTTTCAGGTGGTGGTGGAAAGAAAGCTACAGAAGTTACTGTTTCATCTGCTTTGAAGACATATAGTATGAAGGCTGGAGATTTAATTCAGTTTAAAATTGAAAACGAAAATCACACTATTAAGTTAAAATCAACTTCAGGAAATAAAATAGTATTACAGTTTGCATCAACTCCATTTGATGTTTCTTTTAATGATGGAGAAACAAAAAATATAGATCTTGATAAAGATAATGTGTTTGATATTCAAGTAGGTGTTAAGAAAAAATCTTTTAGTGAGATTGATTTAAACATAAAATTATTACCTAAACCTAGCTGTTCAGATGGAGTTAAAAATCAGAACGAAGAAGAGATAGATTGTGGCGGAGTTTGTAATAGTTGTGAGGTTGAAGTAGCAGAAGTTACTCCAATAGATCAAGAAAGTGTAGAAGAAGAAAAAGAAGAAATTGTTGAAGAGTCTAATAATTATGTTTTAATTGGATTGGTTGCAATTTTATTATTATTTGCTATTATTTTCTTTAAGAACAATTAAAGCTTTATTGAAAGGGGTTTCTAAATCATATTTAATTTCATTTATGGTATGTTCATATAAAGGATCATAATATTTTTCAAGCATTGTAATTGTAAATTGTTCATATTCTTTATTGTTAATATTACTTCTTAATTCTTCAATTACTTTATTAGATAATTTTTGTTTAAGTTTAGGTAAAATTTCTATAATGTAATCTAAATCTTTTTTTGTTATATTAGAAAAATATTCTTTTATGATTCTTTTTGCTCTATCTTTTAATGGACAAGTTATTTTAATTTTTTTACTTTTTTTCATTTTTTGCCATAAAAATTCAGGCATTTCAACTTTTCCGATTTTTCTTGATTCACCTTCAATAAATATATTTTTTTTATTTTCTAATTCTTTTAATTTATCGAATAATATTGCATCAAACATTTTTTGACTTCTTGGTTTAAGACCAATTTTACCTAAAAGAGAGCTTCTATGTTGTGCAATGTCTTCAAGGTCTATTGTATCTTCTAATTCATGTAACAGTTCAGTTTTTCCTGCACCTGTAAGGCCATATAATACTGTTAATTTTGGCTTAAAATTAATACTCTTAAAGTAGTTTAGAACATAATTTCTATATGCTTTATGCCCACCTTCTAGTTGTTTTACATAAAACCCTAGTGCATCTAAAAAATTAACAATAACTTTACTTCTCATTCCACCACGCCAACAATAAATTAAAAGTTTTTTATTTTTAAATTTAAAATAATCTTCCATCATTGTTGGCATTTTTTTAGAAAAAATATTAATACCTTCTTTAATTGCAATATTTTTACCTTCTTGTTTATACAAAGTTCCTACTATTGCTCTTTCTTCATTTGTAAATAGAGGAATGTTTATAGCTTTAGGGATATGCGCTTCTTTAAATTCAGCAGGAGTTCTAGTATCAATTATTATAAAATTTTCAGATTTAATTAATTCTTCGACTTTCATAATTGTTGTTATTAAAGAACTTATTTAAATATATACCTTGTATACTTTTTACATTCAAAACAAGTGTAAATTAATTTTTTTCTATATAATCTTACTCTACTATTTTTACCAGGTATTAACAAAGCGTAACAATGTTTACAAAAATTTCTTTTATATTCACTTATTTTAATTTTAAATTTCATTGCTATTTTTCTTGCTATTTCAATATACCTGTTAGCTAATTCTTGATTTTTGATAGTTTTAGCTAAATCAAACAATCCTTTTATTCTTTCTTTAGCGATTTTAACCTGATTATCGGGTTTTTTCTTGTGTTTTCGCTTCATATTATATCCTAGAGAGGCAATATTTTTATATATTTCTAATTTTCGTTTTTTGCAGATGTTAAATTGGATTAAAAATTTGTTTCAAAATAGAGAAATTATTAAATTTGAAGATATAGATAATTGGATAAATGAACAGATTATAGTAAAAGAAGAAAAACAAACAGCTTTAATTGAGGATGCCAACACTGAGGTTCAAGGTATACTTGCAAATATACCTGAAAAATTAACTTTATTGGCTAATGCTACTTATGAAAAGCCAGTTGAACCTAAAACTATGAGTGTTATAAACCAAAATAGAGCTATTTTTATTGAAAAAACACGGAAATTTCTTGATTCTGACAGTAATGAAATTAGAGATAAACTTGAAAAATTAATGGAAAGTTCCAATAAGTTACTTCATACAATGAAACACTTATATTTCGATCAAACTGAAAGTATTTTAAATGAATTTAAGAAAATTTCAGATTTGTTTGATTTTTTAGATTCAAAAATAATTAAATTGAATTTAGATGGGTTTTATAAAATGCGTACTGACCTTGAAAACTATGTCAAAGATGTTGATAAAAAACTTAAATTATCTGATGAAATAAAAGAAAAAGAAACATTATTTGCTAAAATTAAAGTTAAATTAGAAGAAATGGAAGAAGAATTAAGTAAATTATTAATTTCAGAAATTGCTAAAGATTTTTCATTATTAACAAAAAATAGTGAAGAGTTACAAACTCAAATGAATTCATTGAAATTAAGTTTTAATAGTGAATTTTCAGTATTAGAGCATGCTTTAAAAAAATATTATAAATTGGCCTTAAATCAAGTGATAATTCTTGATTATGTAAAAAATCCTATAAATACTTTGATTGAAGATCAAGATTTAAAAGTGTTAGAAGTTTTAAGTGGAATGAAATCTAAAATTGATAAATTAGATCTTAAAGATAAAAAACAGGAAAAAACTATTGAAGCAATAAATTATTTTACAAGAGATAAGTTTTATAAATTCATTTCTGAACATGAAGCTTTGAATAATAAAATGTTAGCTGTTAAAGAATCGTTGAAAGCCAATACTTTTATTAAAGATAAAGATGAATTAGAAGAAATTATTAGTGATTTAAAAAAGAAGTTAGATAAGCTTAATACTGATATTGTTGACTTTAAACAAATAGAAAGAAATATAAAGCCAGATAAACAATTAATAATAGATAATGTTGAGAATGTAAGTGAGTATGAAGTATGTTAAAATTTATAAAACAATTTACGGATAAAGATTTGGGAAATGTTATCCAAATTGCAAACAGACATTACCTTTCTAAAGGATTAGAGTATAGTGAAACCCCTAGGCATATCGGTGTTTTTCTTGGGGAAGAGATTGAAAATAAGTTTCATCCTAGTATTGAATTAATTGAAATACTTTCTAAAATGTCAAATAAAAAAATTTTTATTAATGATAAATCTGAATGGATTTTTTTAAATGGAAAAGATATTCTTGGAAAAGCTATAACTAAAGCAAATGTAACTAATGGATTAGTTTTTGTTCAGAATAAAAAAGATGAAAATTTAGGATATGGTAAATTTATTTTAGATATAAAACGAAAAGATGAAGTTGTTGTTAAGAACATTCTAGATAGAGGACATTATCTTAGGTGTGAGTAAAACCTGGTAATTTTTTTCCTTCAATATATTCAATTGAAGCTCCACCTGCAGTTGAAATGTGAGTATAATTATTTAATTTAAATTTTTTTAATGCAGCTGAAGTGTCTCCTCCGCCTATAATTATTAACTTATTTAAATTATGTAAGCATTTCGCAATTTTTTTTGTTCCGTTTTCAAAAGCTTTATTTTCAAAAACACCTAAAGGTCCGTTCCAAAAAATTGACTTTGCTTTCTTTAAATGTGATTTAAATAAATCTATTGATTCTGGGCCAATGTCTAACCCTATTTTACTTTTAGGGATATTAGTTGCATGAATAACTTTTCCTTTCTTAGAATTTATTGAATTTCCAACAACAACGTCAATTGGAAGAATAATTTTATTATTATATTTTTTTAATAATTTTCTACATTCATTTATTTTACTCTCATCAACTAAACTTTTGCCTACCTCAAGATGTAATGCTTTGTAAAATGTAAATATTATTGCTCCTCCTAATAATAATTTATCTACTTTTTTACATAATTTATCTATTAATTCTATTTTATCTGATATTTTAGCTGCTCCTAAAATAGCAATATATGGTTTTTTTGGTTTGTTTAATTTATTTAAATTTTCAATTTCATTTTTTACATTTAATCCAAAGTAACTTGGGATGATTTTTTTAATACCAACAATACTTGCATGCTTTCTATGCATTGTACTGAAACAATCATTTACGTATATTTCAGCTAATGAAGATAATTTTTTTGCAAAAGTTTTAGAATTATTTATTTCTTCTTTGTAAAATCTTAAATTTTCTAATACTGCAATTTCACCAGATTCCATATCTTTAACAAACTTATTTACATCCTTACCTATACATTTATCTAGTTTAAATATTGGGATTTTTAATAATGAAGATATTTCTTTAGCGACAACATTCATTTTTAGTTTGTTATCTATTCCTTTTGGTCTTCCTAAATGACCAATAATTATTATTTTACATTTATTTTTTCTTAATAATTCTATAGTTGGTAACATAGCTAAGATTCTAGAATTATCACTTATTTTATTTTTACTTAATGGTACATCTAAATCTGCTCTTAGAATAACATGTTTATTTTTAATTTTATTATTGATATACATATCAATATTATCTTAGTTATATTATTTAAACTTTACTTATCTTCTACTGGCGTAGGTTGTTTGATTGTTAATCTGCTTTTAAATTTATTATAGAAGTAAGGTATAAAACTCATTATTACAAATAATCCAATGTATAAGAAAAACTGAACTCCTCCTAATGGAGCTCCTCCAATATTTGCTAAAACAAAACTTCCTGGAATAATTCCAATAAAAGTAGCAATTAAATAATCTTTTTGGTTTACTTTAGTTAAACCTAATGCGAAGTTTAATGCATTGAATGGAAAAATAGGAACAAGTCTAAAAAACATTGTTGTCATAAAACCATTACTTTCTAATTTATCATTGTATTTTTCAATACCTTTAACTTTGTGCAATAATTTTGTAATATAATCTTGACCAAAGTATCTTGCAAAAAGAAATGCTAAATGTGCACCGATAGTTGCTCCAATAACTGTATATATAGTTCCACTAAAACCACCAAAAAATAAACCAGATGCTATAGTTAATGGTGTTCCAGGAATAAAAAAAACAGTACATAAAGCATATATTGTTATAAATAATAAAGGACCATATATTCCTGCACTTTCTATAATATTTCTAATAGACTCTTGAGATATATCTATATTATTTCCTATCACAAAAGCAAGCGCTATAAATATTAATAATATGGTTATTTTTTTCATTTTGTGAATATTCCTTTGAACCTTTATAACTGTTTTGCTTTCTAATTCAAAGTTTGTTTTGAGAATATAATTTATACAGAAAACTTTAAATAATAGAAATGGATTAATGTTAAAATGGAAAAACTACATTTTAAAAACGACTATTTCTATTTTTTATTTAGATTAGTTGTAGGATTATTGTTTTTCTTGCACGGAGCACAAAAATTTGGTTTGATTGGAGAAGGTAATATTGCAGGTTTTGCAAGTGCTTTCGGATTTTCAACTGGATTAGCTAGCTTTGTTGGCTTAGTAGAATTATTAGGTGGATTATTTATTTTACTAGGACTTTGGACAAGGTTATCTTCTGCATTATTATCAGTAGTAATGTTAGTTGCAATGATTCTTGCTCATTTTCCAAAAGGATTAAACCCTTTGGCTAATGGAGGAGAATTGGCTTTATTATTCTTTGTAGGACTTTTAGTTCTATGGGATAGAGGTGCAGGAAAGTGGAGTTTGGAAAAAACTCTAACTGGAAAAGAATATTTTTAACTTTTTTTATTTTATTATTTTTCTACCAATTGAAGTAATTTTTATACATTTAACTCTTCCTTTTAATTCAATATTAATTAATCCTAATGCTTGTAACCTTTTAACTTTAGTTCTAGTTGTTGGTTTTGTTATATTAAATTTATTAGTAATATCTTTAAATGAAATTATTTTATTCATGTTATTATTAATATTAACAAGATTAAGAATTTCAAGTTCCATTTCACTTAAATTTACGTTATTAGATAAATGTTTTCCATAAAGGTCTATTGCCTCTGAGTTAATTAATGAAAACTCTTCATCTTTTGTAATTGAAGTATTGATGGATAATATTATGATACAATTATTTTGTGAAATTAAATCTTTAAGTGAATGAATTGTACTTTTCATGTCATCAAAAGTATTTTGTGTAAAAAGATAGTTTAAATTTTCAATTAAAATTACACTTTTTTCACTTTTTAGGATAAACTCTTTAATTAATTCAATTAAAGTATTTATATTTGTTTCTGAAGGAGTATCTGTATTATTTTTACTTAACCAAATAAAACTAGTTTCTTTAAGATTATATTTTTCTTTAACTTTATTTGGATCTTCTCTTATTATTCCTAATCCTGCATATCCTTTATTTAATGCACTTATGAAAATATCAAAACAATTATTATCATCTTCTTCTTTAATTAAATACATTTTTTGGTTTTCTAATTTGATGTCAGAAGTAGTAAATTTATTTTTTTCTAATCCTATCTTAATTCCTAATTTATTAAGCTTCTCTTGTACTTCTTCCTTGGATTTATGGACTTTTACTAATATTATAAATATTGAAATTATGCCTATTAATACAAAGCCTAAACTATAGAAATGCCTTTTTTTAAGTTTCTTAATTTCATTTGAATGATTTTTTAACGGAGAAAAGACATATAAAGTCCATTTATCTCCACTTAAAAATAAATCTGACGAAGTTTGTATTGTTTGTCCATAATCTAGGAAACTAGAAGTATGTAAATTTTTATTTGATATTTTTGTTTTGATATCATCAAATTCAGGAAAATTATTACTTTTTAGTATTGTTTCTTTTGTTTCTGAATTAATTAAAATAAATTTATTATTAGAAGTGTCAAAGAATTTATGAAAATATAAATTTTTTAATAAATCTAATTCTATTATACTTAATAAAACTCCTTTAAATTCACCCTTAAAGTTAGGATATGGTGTATATTCTGTTGTTTCATATAATGGAACAGAAACAAATATTTGTTTTTTATCGCCTTGTATTATTACTTCGCTAATAAAAGGTTCATTTGATTCTTTAGGATTAATAAAGTAATTTTTATTTTTTATATTTAGTTGTAAAAAATTAGAATATTCTTGTGAACTACATTCTGTAATGTCTCCTTTATCATTTACTCTAAGGATTGCTTGACTTTTTGTTTTTGTTTTTTCATGTATTTGTTTTAAGTTTCCATCACAACCTTTCAAATCTTCGGTTAATGGGAATTTAGTTAAAGTTATTAATCCATTTTTAACTTGAGTTACATGGTTTTCGAATTGTTTTGCTGCAAATTCGGTTTCAGTTAGTTGGCTTTTTTCAACTTGATCATATATGGTAATTTGTACTTGTGAAAAAGAAAGAATGTTGAAAAATATTATAATTGCTATGCTTAAAAGAAAAATTAATGCGTAAATTAAGACTTTATGATTTCCAATTTTATCCTTCATATTTTATTTTTATTTGGTGATTTTATAAAATTTTCCCTATTTTTTCCCTATTTTTTCGATTTATTTAAATACTAGGCGGATTTATTTGGTGTATACTCAAAAAACGGGGGAAGTTTAAATGAACGATACAAATGATATTGAAAAAAAAGGGGAAAGTCATTCTGGAATTAATAAAGAAGAAAATATTTCTAATGAAGTAATAGAAGAAACTAATAATCATAAAGAATTTGATAATAAGGTTGAAATTTCTGAAAAGAAACATGAGCATAAAGAAAATGTAGAAGAAAAACTTACTCATGAAGAAGTTAAAAAGCCTGAAGTTGAAGTTTCTGAAAAGAAACATGAAGGAAGTAGCTTTAAAACAAAAAATATACATGCGAAACCAACTTATTTAAATAATCAACTTTCAATTATGATGGTGTTAGCAGCTGTGTTTATTTTATTAAATCAAATGCAAATAAATGCTTTATCTGATTCTTTATCTGGGAATTTAGGTTCTTCAGGTCATAGGCAAAGTGATTTGAGTAATATTGATTTATCTCAATTAAAATCAACAGGGCATACTCTTGCTGCAGTTTATCCAATTGAGGATATAAAAAATGCAGAAGATGCAATGGCGATAATGTTTCCTACAGGAAAACCTGATTATGGTGATGCTTTAGGTGTAACTTTTGATGATCCAGTAAATTCATTACAAACTTTAAATGACATGTATAGAGGATTAAAAGCTGAAGTTGAAAAGAAAGATCCTGATGCGTTTGCTAGATTTATTAATTTGGCTTCAAATCCTTATGGAGTTTCTTGTGAATATTGTTGCGGAATAGGACCTATTGGTTCAGACAAACAAGGAAATTCAAGGTGTGGATGTGCACATAATCCAGGAGTATTATCGGTAGCATTATATTTATCTGCTTATACGGATTATACAGATGGAGAAATTTTAAGAGAAGCAATGAGATGGAAAACATTATGGTTTCCAAAAAATATGATTGAGCTAGGAGCTAGCTTAGCAGGAGGAGATACTTCTGCATTAAAAGATTTACCAGGAATGGTAGGGGGGTGCTAGAATATGTATGAAATGTTAAAAACTTTATTTTTAGCAAAAAGGTATTTGTTGTTAGTTAGTATTATTGTTGTAGGACTTTTTTTAGTTGGGTGTAGCACTCAAGCAGGAAGTCCGCCACCATCTGGACCAATTGGCGGAGGGTGTGGAGGTTGAATTACTCAAGTCACATTGAAAGAGAGCAAAGATTTGAACAACATAAACTTGAAAAAAAGAAAAAAAATCAAAAAATAATTGGAGTTTGTGTTGGGATTTTTTTGTTAATCTTATCTGGGTTTGCTTATGTTAACTTATCACCTGGTAAATATGATGGGTTTGCTAAGTGTCTTACAGAAAAAGGAGTAGTTATGTATGGAGAGGATTGGTGTCCTTATACAAACGCTCAAAAAGGAATGTTTGGTAAGTCTTTCAAACATATTAACTATGTTGTTAAATCAGATCTTAAATTAAGACCAACTTGGGAAGTAGATGGAGAAAGTTACGAAACAGTACAATCATTTCAAAGATTATCGGCTTTAACCGGTTGTAAATATTAGGAGGAAATTAAAATGGAAAAACCAACAGTTATTGCACTAGTATTAGGTGTATTAATAGTATTGTCAGCAGTACAAGCATTTCAATTAAATGCATTACAAGATAAATTAGAGGATGAAGATTTAACAGTTAAGTCTAGTCATTCTTCATCATCTGTAGCATCAAGCGGTGAGAGAAAAGCTCCATCTGCAGTTCCAGCAAGTATTAAAGACTTACCAACAATGGTCGGTGGATGTTAATTTTTTAGTGGAGGTTTTTTAGATGAAACATTATGGGAAAAAAGAATATACTAAATTGTATACTATTATGATTGTAGTTTTGGTTGCATTTACGGCAATAAACTTAATTCAAAGTAGTAGTTTACAAGGGAAGTTAGTTGATAAGTTAGCTGAAATGAAGGAATTAAGTAGACCAGCTGAATTGGAATTAACTATCATTAATTCAAATTGTAATGATTGTTTTGATATTTCTAGTATCGTAGATCAAGTTAAAAGTGGAAATGTAAATATTACAAATGAACTTAGTTTAAGTGCAGTAGAAGCTCAAGATTTAATTACTAAATATAACATAGAGAAATTGCCTTCATTAATTGTTAAAGGTGAACTTGAAAAAGTTCAATTAAGTAATTTTGATGAAAGTGAAGATGTATTATTATTTAGTCAACAACTTCCTCCTTTTGTAAATGTAAAAACAGGGAGTGTAGTAGGAAGAGTTACTGCAATTACAATTAGAGAAGAATCATGTGAAAAATGTTCAGATGTATCACAAATTTTAGCTGCAATGAAACAATCTCACATTAATATCATTTCTGAAAGAGTTATAGACTCTGATTCAAAAGAAGCTAGAAGTTTAATTACAAAATATGGAATAAGTAAATTACCAACTCTTGTTTTGTCTAGTGATATTAGAGCTTATAATAATGAAGTAACTCAAGCACTTCCAGAGATTGGTGTCTTTGCTAATGATGGATCTTTTGTTACAAGAGAAGCAAATCCACCTTATTATGATTTGGCTACAAATAGTGTAAGAGGTTTAGTTGATTTAACTATTTTGAAAAGTTCAAGTTGTACTAACTGTTATGATGCAGAATCATTTCATGGTCCGATTATAGCAAGGTTAGGTATAGCATTGTCTGATGTTAAAAAAGTAGATGTGAATTCAGCAGAAGGAAAAGAGTTAGTTAGTAAGTATAACGTTGTTGAAATACCAACAATTTTACTTAACGGAGATACTGACTCTTATTCTCATTTACCTCAAATATGGGCAAATGTTGGAACTATTGAGCCAGATAAAACTTTTGTTTTTAGAAAAGTAAAAGAAATTACAAGACAAACTTACTTTGATCTAAAACAAAATAAAGTTATTGAAGGTGGTCAACAATGAAAAGGTTGTTTATCTTTTCTTTTTTTATTTTAATGTTATCAAATTTTGTAACTGCTCATGGAAGTGAAGGTGGTTACTTTAGTTTAATTGATATAGAACTTTATTTAGTATTTATTTTGGCAATATTTGCAGCGTTTTATGCATTTAAGAAAAGTAGTTATTTAGGAATTACTGCTTTATCTTTTGGATTAATTTTTTTGTTGAAAATACTTATTGATGTTTTTAGGTTATTTTATGTTCCTGAAGATGCATTGTTACATATTACACAAATATTTGGAATTATTGCATTGGTTAATTTAATATTGGGAGTAAAAGAATTGAAATGAAAAAACTACTTTTAATTTTATTTGGAAGTGGAATTTTGTTAAGTTTAATAGCTTTTTTTATTACAAGTTCATCAAATGTTGTTGGTGATAAAGAAATACTTGCAGAAATTGAAAGGGTTAGTAACTTACCTTATAAGGTAGTTTCTTATGATAGTGTAACTCCTGCTGATTTGAAAAAATTATCTGAATTAAGTGCTAAAGATGAAATTGCTAAAAGTCTGATTGATGAAGCTGTTTGGCTTTCATCAAATGATGAACACGAACATGTTGGTCATTCATTATATTATTTAGGTGAATACGTAAAAAAAGCAGAAGATGTTTTTTGTTTACCTCATGAATTAGAACATATTCAAATTTATTTAGAACATGATGCAATTGAGTTAGCTGAAAAACAAATTAGGATTGCTACAAAATATCAAAAAGATTGGTATGCTTCAACTGAAAGGAAATATAATAAATTTCCTCAATATTTTCCTAAGTATAGCGAATTGATATCAGCTACAAATAAAGCTTTAGAAAATTTAAATAAAGGAGATTACGGAAAAGAAACAATGGAATTTATTGGTTTTTCCATTTATTATTCGATATGTTGAAAATGAACAAAACAATTATATTAACATTGTTAGGAATGCTTTTGATTAGTGTAACTTATGTGGAAGCATCAGAAAATTTACCTATTGGTTTGCAGAAAATTATTGATTATAATAATGAACAAACTGCAGATTTTGCTTTAAAAATATCTTTTTTAATTGCATTTGTAGCTGGAATGTTGGGAATACTCTCCCCGTGTATTCTTCCATTTCTTCCAGCTTACTTTTCTTTAACATTTAAAGAGAAAAAAAATGTGACTAAAATGACATTTATATTCTTTTTAGGATTTTCTTTTACTTTTGTATTTATGGGTGTTGTTGCAGGTTTTATCGGAGAGCATACATTATCGGTTTTACAAACTGGTTGGTTAGTTAGTATAGCCGGTGTATTTATGGTTTTAATGGGAATTATTGTATTAAAAGGTCAAAAAATGTGTAATTATGTTAATATAAAAACTTTAAATAAATATGGCGATGATACAATTGGAACTTTTTTATTTGGATTATTTTTTGCTCTTGGATGGACTGCATGCCTTGGTCCAATTTTAGGAGGGATATTAGGAATAGGAGCTATAATGGGTAATATTTGGAAAAGTGCATTACTTTTATTTTTCTACTCTCTTGGAAATTTAATTCCATTATTTATTTTAAGTATTTTTTATGATAAATTTAAATTATCTGAAACAAAATTAATTAAAGGAAAAATGTTAAGTTTTAATTTTTTAGAAGATACTTATCATATACATAGTACTAATTTAATATCTGGATTATTGTTTATTATATTAGGAATAACTGTTGTAATTTTTAATGGAACAAGAGTTTTTAATACGTGGGATTTTTTAGGAACTAAAGATTACTTTTACTCAATACAAGATGTTTTGATTAATTCGGGTTATGCAAATTATATAGGAATAGCAGCTTTTATTTTATTAGGTATATTATTTTATTGGTACAAATCACGATCGTAGCTGGCAATTTGAAAAATATACGTCCCCGTTGTATATTATCAAATTGTCAGTCTACTATATTTTAAAAATGAAAAGGATAACTTTATTTATAATATTTTCTCTTTTTCTAGTTACATTTGTATCTGGTGAGTATACAAAAGAAACTTCTGAAGAGTTAGAACATTTAATTAATTGGCAGGAATATACTCCTAAAACTTTTCAAAAAGCCTTATCTGAAAAAAAACCAATTTATTTAGTGGTGTCTGCTCCTTCATGGTGTTATTGGTGTCACGTTTATGAAAGTGAAGATTATTTGTATAATTCTGTTTTATATCCATACATAAATGAAAATTTTATTCCCGTTTTAGTTGATTCTGATAAAAGACCTGATTTAACTAGGAAGTATTTAGAAGGGGGATGGCCGTCTACAACTATATTAGCTCCAAATATGCAAAGAATAAACGGATTTACTGGTCCAAGAGATCCAAAAGGTTTACAAGAATATCTTGAAAGCCTAATTATTTATTTAGTTGATAAAGACTTTTCTTTATTTGAAAATTCAATTGAATATAGTAAAATTGATGTTGTTTTACCTTCGGAAAATAATGATTTAAGAAAAAAATATCTTGACTTAGTTAAAAAAAATTATGATACTTTTTATGGTGGTTTTGGTTTAGGTAATGCTCCTAAATGGAGGGAAGGACAAAAATTTCCAAGACCATTAACTTTGAAACTTTTTATGGAAGAATATGAAAAATCAGGTGATGAAATTTATTATGACATGGTATTAAAAACATTTGAAAATCAATTTACTAGTGATTTAGAAAATTATAAACTTTATGATCCTGTAGAAGGTGGGTTTCATAGATATTCTACAAAAAGGGATTGGACAATTCCACATTATGAAAAAATGTTATATGATCAAGCTAAATTGATTAGTGTTTATTCTAAATTAGATGTTGCTGAATTAGTTGTAAACAAAAGTCTTGATTTTATTTTTTCTAAATTTTATGATTCTGATGGAGGATTTTATTCTAGTCAAGATGCGCATTTGGAAAGTGAATACTTTGGTGAAAAAAATAGATCTGAATTAGAGCAACCATTTATAGATAAAACAAGAAAAATAAATGATAATGCGTTAATGATAATTACTTTAATTGAGTTAGGTTATAATGAAGAAGCAAAAAAAAGTTTAGATTTTATTAAGAATAACATGTTGAGCGATGGTTTATTTTATTACTATGATCATGAATTAAAAAAACCATTTCTTGATGGACAAAGTTTATCCAATTCATATGGATTATTGGCTTTTATTTCTGCATATGAAAAATATGGTGAATATTTAGATGAATCTAAACAAATAGCAGATTATTCTTTAGATAATTTGTATGATTGGAACAGTGCAGGATTTTTTGAAAGGAATAGTAAAAACATTAATTTTTATGCATTAAATGAAAGAATTAGTTTAAATAGGAATTATGAAGAAAACGCAGTTTTTGTTTATGGTTTGATTAAGTTATATTTATCTACTAATGATGATAAATATTTAGATCCGTCTTTGAAAACTTTAGGTTACTTAGTTCAAAATTTTCAATTTAGTGATGAAAGTTATTACGTTATTAAATCTTTAGAGTTAGTTAATGAAAATAATTTAATTAATAAACATAAAACTTTTAGCAGAGATAATTTTTGGTTAAATGATTTATTGGATGTAAAAAGTAATACTATTTCTTTAGATGATGCTCCATTGTTAAAACCAGAATTTGCTGATGTTAGTACTGTTATTTTAATATTAGTTTCTTTTTTAGTTGGCTTGCTAAGTTTTTTATCTCCTTGTACTTTACCTATTCTTCCTGTATATTTTGCAGTTAATATTAATTCAAAAAAATCTATAAAAGATACTTTATTGTTTGTTATAGGTGTAGCCTTAATTTTTAGTTTATTTGGAATGGGTGCTGGATTTGTTGGAAGTTATTTGAAAGATTATAGAAGCATAGTAACAAAAATAGCTGGTTTATTGATTATATTATTTGGAATTTTAGAATTAAAAGGTAAAGGGTTTTCTGGGTTTAAGATAAATAAAAAAATTGAAAATAGCTTTTTATTAGGTTTAACCTTTGGAATTGGTTGGAGTGCTTGTATTGGTCCAATATTAGCTTCTTTCCTTTTATTAGCAAGTACAAGTGGAACTATCTTTAAAGGAACTTTATTGTTATTTATTTATGCATTAGGGTTATGTTTACCTTTAATTTTAATATCTCCATTTTTTGATAAGTTTAAGAAAACTAAGTATTGGGAGTATCTTAAAGGAAGAGAAATATATGGAATGCATTCTACTTACTTGATTTCTGGTTTGATTTTAATTATATTAGGTATATTGATTTATTTTGATTTCTTGTTTAGTTTAAATGAATATGCTTTACAAAGTGAATATGTTCAGAAAGTAATAATTACTGGAGAAGAATTTTTAAAAAAAGTATTTTTAAGATAGGTTTATAAATAATTGTACTAGTACAAATAATTCATGGAATTAAGTAGACAAGTTTTAAATTTAGCACATAGGTATTTTATGTATTCAGGAGATGTTTCTAGAGTTAATTTAGGAAAAGCTAAAGAATTAAGAGAAAATTTGATTATTCCTTTTGAATTTGCAACAACAGAATTTAGAAATGCAACTTACATAGATAAAACTTTAGATGATGAAGGAATTCAAGAAATTTATTCAGCTGCATATTCCGCTTTAAGATCAGCTAGACAGATTGTTTTAAACTTAGGTCTAGAATATAGAGTTAGAGAAAAAAGAAAATTTCTTCGATTTAATGAAAACTCTTTGAAGTCTTTAGAATTAGAAGTTAAAGGAACAGAACTTGAAGAACATGTTTCTAAAGTTACATATAATGCTGATCATGTTTCAGTTCATGAATTTTCTTTAAAATTATTTGAATATATTGAGAAAGCAAAAAATCCTAAAGAATATGTATCAGTTTTTCTTAATAGACATGGTCTAAGAAGAAACGGAATTTTAACTTTATTTACATATGATGTTTTTGATTCAGGTTTAATTACAAAATTAACTACGATGGTTGATAAATTAAGACAACCAGAAGTTATAACTTTATGATTTTATTACGTTAATAATTTTACAAGTATCTAAGTTTTTACATATAGATTCATTATGTGCTTTATTGATTATTTTAATTACTTGTTCAGGATTTTTTGCAAAATGAATGTTGTCTAAATCTTTTTTACTCATTAATTTATTTCTTAATGCTGTTTTTTTAATCCAAGTAATTAAATCTGTCCACATGTTTCCATAAAGTATAATTGGGATGTGATTTATTTTATTAACTTGGGTTAATTGCCATGTGTAAAATAATTCTAACATTGTTCCAATTCCACCTGGAGCTACTACTACTGCATTTGACAAGTACATGAATTTATCAAGCCTATTTGAAAATTTATTAAAGTCCATTTCAATGTCCAAATGTTTATTTGAACTTTGTTCAAATGGTAATTTAATATTAAGTCCTATTGAATGAGAATTGTTATGATTTTTTTTGCCTGATTGATGTCCTGCATTAGCTGCATTCATTATACCTGGACCACCGCCAGTTACAACATCATAACCTTCTTTTCCTATTAATTTAGCTAATTTATAGATCCTCTTATATGTAGGATCGTTTCTTTTAATTCTTGCACTTCCAAATATTGCAACGTGAAAATGTTTCATTACATAATTAACCATATTTGATTTTCAGTATTAATGATTTATATATTTTTTGTTTCTAAACTTTTATAAATATTAATTATATTTTTAATTATATGAAAAAAGGAATAGATTATACTGGAATAACTGTAGTATTTTTTTGTCATGATGGGCAGGGAAATTTTCTTTTAGCAAAAAGAAGTACTTCTTGTAGGGATGAACATGGAAGATGGGACCCTGGCGGAGGGGCATTAGAAGTAGGATATTCTGTAGAAGAAACTTTAAGAAAGGAAATATTTGAAGAATATGGTACTTCAGTAATTGATTTAGAATTTTTAGGTTATAGAGATGTTCATAGAGAAAAAACTCATTGGATTGCATTAGATTTTAAAGTTCGTGTTGATAGAATTAAAGTAAAAAACAACGAACCTCATAAATTTGATGAAATAGGTTGGTTTAAATTAGATAATTTGCCTCAACCCTTACATAGCCAAATGGGGATATACTTGGAAAAATATAAAGATAAACTTATTTTTTCTTAACAACCTTATGTCCGCCAAATTCATTCCTTACGGCTGAAATTACTTTTTTACCTAAATTAAATTTATTACTTTTGTCTTTTCTAATTTTAACTGATTCTTTAAAAGCAGGGGTATATCCTCTAACTGATTTAACTGTATTTTGTAGTTCATCTATTGTTACACTACCTATTTCTTTGCTAATATTATTAAAATCAGGTCTTCTTAAAGCGATAGTGGTTAAGTCAACTAACCAACTTCTGATTACTGATGAATCTTGCCATCCTTCTGTTGCTTCATCTAACTTAATGTTATGCTTAAATTTATTTAATAATTCAATTCCTTCAGCTAAGCCTTGAAGGTAAGTATATTCAACTATATTGTGTACACTTTTAACAAAATGTCCAGATCCAGCAGGTCCAAAATATTTATATCCTTTTTTTGTAGAAAGTGTTTTCATAAAAGGCTCTATATATTTGTATTGGCTTTTTGGGCCACCGATCATTAAAGGATATCCGTTTTTTAAACCCCATATTCCTCCTGAAACTCCAACGTCAAAAAAATAAATTCCTTTTTCTTTACACCATTTATCATGTTTTTCTGCATTTTTATAAAATGAATTAGCTCCATTGATTATAATATCACCTTTATTTAATAAAGCTAAAATTTGTTTCATGTTTGAATCTGTGACATTCCCTGTAGGTAGCATTAACCAAACTATTTTTTTCTTTCCTAATTTTTGGACAAATTCTTTTAAGTTATAAGCTGGAATTGCGCCTTTTTTAGCAATAGATTTAACTTTATCTGGGCTTCTGTTATATGCAACTACTGAATGTTTTTTTAGAAGTCTTTGAACCATATTGTATCCCATTCTACCTAACCCAATAAAGCCAATTTTCATATTATATCACCAAGTTTACTTTTTTTGTTATATTTAATTAATTTCTTTTTTTTAATTTTATCTACAATTTTCCATTGATATTCTATTTCATCATTTCTCATAAACACAGAATGGTCTCCTTTGATTACATCTTCTAAAAGTTTTTCATAAGCTTCTGGTGAATTTGGAAAGTGACAATTGTAACAAAAATCCATGTTAATTGGAATTATTTTTGAACTAAAAGGAGATTTAGCGTTTAAAGCCATTTTAAACCCTTGTTGAGGTTGTATGTCTAAGATTAATTTATTACTTTCTAATTCACAATTAAACAATACGCAAGGTGCTTCTTTAAATTCAATTGTAATATTTGAACTTCTTTCAGATAAATTTTTTCCAGTTGTTAAAAAGAAAGGAACGCCTTTCCAACGAGAATTGTTAATTGACATTTCAACTGAAGCAAAAGTTTCAGTATTAGATTTATGACCAACTTCTTTAACATATTCTTTATATTGGCCAAGGATTGTTTTATTTATTTTTGCTTTTTTTAAGACTTTTACCTTTTCATTCCTTATAAATTTTGATTCTAATTTTTTAGGTTTTTCCATAGCAACTAATGCTAATAATTGTAATAAATGGTTTTGAAGTACATCTTTAATTGCTCCGTACTTATCATAAAATTTTGCTCTGGTTTCAACTCCAAAATCCTCTTGTACTAAAATGTTTATTTTTTTAATATGTTTATTGTTCCAAATGGGTTCAAATATTTTATTTGTAAACCTTAATATTGCCAAATTTTGAACAGTATCTTTTCCAAGGTAATGGTCTATTCTGTAGATCTCTTTTTCTTTAAAATGTTTTTTTATTGTTTTATTAATATCTTTGGCTGATTTTAAATCATTACCAAAAGGTTTTTCAAAAACAATTTTACCTTTAAGTTTATTTTTACTGAAATTATTTATTATTGATTTAAAATGTTGAGGAAGAGTAGCTAAATAGAATATTTTTTCACTTTTTAATTTATGTTTTTTTTCAACATTTTTAATGAAAGAATCTAAATTATTAAATTTATCAGAATAAAAATCACTCTCAAAATGATATGTTTTTGAATTAAGTTTTTTTAAAACATTATCATCAGGTTTTTTAATATATTTTTTTGATTCTAAAATTATGTTGATTTTACTTCTGGAAACTCCAATTATTGCAAATTTATTTAATTTTTCTTTTTTAACTAGCTTATAGATTGCTGGAATTAATTTCTTTTTGGTTAAATCTCCGCTAGCACCTAAAATTACAAATGTAGTCATTTTAATAATTTAGCATATTCGGGAATAATATCTTTTGTGAATGATTTTATACCTTCATCTGTTTTTTTATGTTCAAGTAATTCTTTGATTACATTATATGGCAGAGTAGATATGTCTGCTCCATTAACTGCACATTCTCTTACTTGTCTTGAATTTCTTAAGGATGCAGCTAAAACTTCACATTTAATATTATATTTTTTGAAAATTATTTTTATTTGTTCTACTAAGTCAACTCCCGAAACAATACCATTATCCTCTAACTTTCTCATTCCTTCTTCTGGAAAATATTCTGTTTTGTTGAATTTTAGTTTATGTTTTGTTCTAATATAATCATCCATTCTCCCTGCAAATGGACTTATAAATTTTGCTCCAGCTTTTGCTGCTAATAAAGCTTGTTCTGGAGTGAAAATAAGAGTACAATTAATAGGAATATTTTTTTTTGATAAATATTTAATAGCTCTAATTCCATCATAACTATTATTAGTATTTACTGGAATTTTAATATAAACATTTTTTGCAATAGGGTTAAACATCTTAAATAATTTAAGTCCTTGTTTAACCATTCCTTCATAACTTAGTTCAGTAACTTCTAAAGATACAGGTGTGCCTTTGGCAAGAATTAGAATTTTTTTAATATAATTCTTCATATCTTTTGTTTTATGTTTTAATCCTGCTTTTTTAATTAAACTAGGGTTAGTTGTTACTCCATCTACTATTCCCATAGTATAAGCATCTTTAATTTCATCTATATCTGCTGAATCAATAAAAATTTTCAAAAATAACACCTCTTTAATGAAATTAAGAAATTAAGATATATAAATTTATGTTTTTTTAACTAAAATTTACTTTATTGTTATTTAATCAAAACATTAATAAATAATAGAAATTTAAAAACAAGATATGTACTACCCAATATTTGCAGGAATTGCAGTTTCAATAATGCATTACCTAAACCAAAGTTATTTTTCTAAATTGAAAGATATGCGTTTAGTTTCTTTTTCTTCAGGGATTTCTATATCATATATTTTTTTACATTTGTTTCCGCAATTTACTAAATCTGTAAGTGGGAATAGATTGTTTTTTATATTAGTTTTATTGGGTTTTGCAACATTTCATTTAGTTGAAAAATATATATATAAAAATACTAAAAATGCTAAGTATAAATTAGCAATAGAAGATTCTATTATTTCTGCTTTATATCATTTTTTTACAGGGATATTGTTAGTTAATTTTTTTAATATAAATTTTTTAGAAGGAATTTTATTTACTATTCCAATATTTTTACATACTGGTGTTTCAAGGCATCCTTTTGATATTTCTAAACTTAAAAATATTCAATATTTAACTGCTTTATCAACATTAATTGGAGTAATCGTAGCAATATCTACTTTTAGTTATTTTCATGCTGACTTTTTTAATGTAGTTTTAGGGTTTGTTCTAGGAGCATTAATATTTACAGTAACTCGTCATTCTTTACCTAAAGAAAAAGAAGGCGAACCTTTATTCTTTATGCTTGGAGCTTTATTGTATAGTATTTTTCTTTTTATTGTATAATTCAGGAATTATAAAAATTAAACTAATTGAAAAAATAATACTTAGTTTATTTGAAATGAATAAATTTTCTCCAAAGAATGAATATTATCAATAAGAGAAAAGTTAATTATTTTGTTTAGTATAATAAATAAAACACTAATTCTTACTATTCACAATATTCCCTTAAATATTTTATTCATAAATTTGTAATGATTACATTACTTTTAATACTTTTTACTATTTTGGCTGGACAATCAATATAACTAACATTATTATCTTTAAATCTATTTAAAGCATCTCTTTTTTCTTTCCCAAGAAATAATAATATTGCAAATTTACTTTTACTAATTAATGTTTTTGAACTACTCATTCTTTTTTTGGGTAATTTAGGGGAGTCATTCATTGAAAAGAAATATTTTGCTTTGTTTTTAGCAGAATGATGGTTAGGGTATAACCCGGCAACATGCCCATCTTCCCCTGAACTTAATAAAACAACATCAAATTTTCCTCCTACTTTTTTTAATTCAAATTCATATTTTTTATTGTTTTTTATATAAGGGTGAACGTTTTCTTTAGGTATATTTATGTAATTAAGGAGATTATCTTTTGCTAGCTTAAAGTTACTATCTTTATGATTTATACTAACCATTCTTTCATCTATCATGAAGATATGAATTTTAGACCAATTCATTTTTTTCTTCTTTAATTCAGAATAAATTCCTTTCATACTTCTTCCGCCAGGGATAGCTAATACTTTTATTTTCTTTTTTTCTATAATAGATGCAACTAATTTATATGCTTCTTTTTTATTTTTTATTTTTTTTATAGACAATTTTAGAAGCCTCCAAAAAGTTTTTTGCAATATATCCTTTTTTATTCATTTTTTTAATTTGCTCAGGTTCATTAATAAAAGGAACTAATATCCCTGTTCCTTTAACATTAATTGCAGTTTGAACATCACTGGCTCTATCTCCAATTACATATATTTTAGTTTTTTTAAAATTTAATCCTTCTTTTTCAAGTGAACTAATAACCATTCCTAAGTTAGGTTTAATACAAAAACAATTACAAACTTTTGATTTATGGAACTTATATTTTTTTCTTTTTTTCACATAATCAGGAGTTGCATGTCCGCATGCAAAATAACCATCTAATTTTGCTCCTTTTTTTTCTAATTTATTTAAAACGTATTCACAAACTTGAGCAACTCTTTTATCATCAAGAAGTTTAAATTCTTTAATTGCAACCCCAGGTTGATTTGTTATCATATATATTTTAACACTAGGTATTTTTTTTAGAAGTTTAATTCCCTCAATTACTTTAGGTAAGATTTTAACTTTTTTTTTCCAATTGTTACTTTTACCTAAATGATATTTTTTATCATATATTAAAACTCCGTCTCTATCAATACATATAAGTGTATTCAATAAAGCCACCTCATTAACTTCTTAGAAAAAGGGTTTAATTTTCTTGAAAAAATGGATGAGATTGCTTTTTTATTAATTCTAGAAGCAGTAGGGTATGGATAAACTTTTTTAAATAATTCTGTAATGCTAAGTTTAGCGCTATTTGCTAAAATTAATTCTTGAATTAATTCCCCTGCGTTAGGTGCAACCATTGTTCCACCTAATATTTTATTATTTGAAATATATAGTTTTACTTTTCCATTGGTAAAATTATCTACAATTGCTCTATCGTCATGTTCAAAATTAGTATTTATAACTTCAAATTCAATATTTCTTTTTTTTAATTCATCTGTTTTTAAGCCAAAGGTTGCAATTTCTGGATATGTGTATGTAACCCAAGCAATATTATCATAATTAATTTTTTTCTTTAACGGTGAAAAAAAGTTATTAATTAAAACTCCTGCATGCATTTCAGCAGCATGTGTAAATTGATACGATCCCACAATATCTCCACATAAATATATGTTGCTATTAGTAGTTTGTAAATATTCATTCACTTCAATTTTTCTTTCAGAATGTTTAATGCCGGCTTTATTTAAATCAAGGCCTTCTAAATTAAGTTGCCTTCCTATCCCAACAAAAACTGAATCACACTTAACTATTTCTTCTTTTCCATCTTTATTTCTAATTAATACTTCATTTTTTGATATGGCTTTTATTGGAACTGAATTAAATTTAAACTTTATTCCTTCTTTTTTTAATTGCTGAAGTAAAACATCTGCAATTTCTTTATCTTCTTTTTGTAGAAATTGATTAATGTTTTGCACAATAGTTACTTCACTTCCTAATCTGTTTAAAGCTTGACCTAATTCTATTCCTATTGGCCCACCACCAATGAATAAGAATTTTTTAGGTAGATGGTTTAAATTAAATATACTTTCATTATTATATAATTCTAATTTTTCAACTCCTGGGATGTCTAATTTTCTTGCCATTGAACCTGTAGCAATTACTATTTTCTTTGCTGAAAACTTTTTTCCTTCAACTTCAATTGAATCTTTAGAAATGAATTTAGCAAAACCTAACACTACATCCATGCCTTGTTTTCTAAAATAATCTGCGTTTTCATGTGTACGTATAAATTCTTTTTTAGAAGTAATGTACTCTACCACTCTTTTAATATCAATTTCTCCTGAAATTTTAAATCCAAATTTAGTTGACTCTTTCGCATTATAAATTAATCTTGAAATGTGTATTAATGCTTTACTAGGAACGCAACCATAATTTAAACAGTCTCCTCCAATATCTCTGTCACTTTTATCAACTAATAACACATTAAATCCAGCTTTATTCATGAAACTAGCAATATTTAATCCACCTGATCCAGCACCTATAACAATAATGTCGTATTTCATTTAGTTTAAATTTTATTTTAGTTTTAATAAACTATGTCTTAATGTTCAAAATGTAGTTTGTTTTATTTAACTATTGCACTCATTTTTTTATCAAATACTTTTGAAGCTTTTTTCATATACTTTACTATATTTTTTTTAAAGTAAGGCGTATGTGCTTTTTGTATTTGGCCTACAATGTAATAACTAATAGCCATCATTGATGCATAATTTACATTTTTTGGTAAGGGGATATGTAATTGTGGTTTTCCATAAATTGAATCCATTTTTTTACCAAATGAAACAAATAATTGGTTTTTTGAAGGAACTACAGTTGTTGCATGTTTAATATATTCAAAGGTTTCTATATCTCTAGAAAATTCTCTACCAAAAAGTTCAATAAACTTTACATTTAATAGCCTAATTACGCCAGTAAATTCTTCAGGAATTAAAAAATAATATTTTTTATACTTTTTAAAATTTTTAAATTTTGGCAAGTTATTTATGAATTCTAATATTTTTTTTGGGTTTTCTTTAGTCATTCCTATTATGGGTCCCATATATGTAGATGTATTGTATGTGTAAGGTTCTTTGTTTTTTGGGAAAGTATAAGTTTTATCTACAAATTTTTTAGCTTCAGCATTTACATTATTTGTAATAAGAATTACTCTTTTACTTGATTTTTTTGCTTGTTTAGCAATTATTGGAGCGTGTTTTCCACCGGAAGCTGATATTAAAACAACTCCATCTATTGATTTAATGCTTTTTAACTTATTTTCAAATGTAGACTCATCTGCAAAAATTGCATCTTTATTTTCAAATATAATTTTTCCCGTTGCTGCAGCATTTCCGCTCCCAACAACTAAAGGACGTTTGAAAGGTATATTTAATTTAGGTAGTTTAGTTTGAGAAAATAATTCTAATGCCGCCAATACACATACATCTAAATTAGGAATATTTTTTGTAGTAAATGTTTTCATAATTTCCATGTTTTTCATTTTAATAGCCTCTTTAACTTTTCATGATTTAATTTAGGAGATTTTAATAAATAACTTCCACTTATGAATAAATTAGCATCTTTTGCTTGTATTATTGTTTTATCACTAATGCCTCCATCAACTTCTATAACCACTTTATATTTCTTAAGTTCTTGGATTTTTTTAGTTGTAAAAGGTAAAAATTTTGCACCATATTTACCTGGATATACTGTCATTATTAACACATTGTCTACATATTTTATTAATTTTTTAATTTTATCTACTTTAGTTCTTGGGTTTATTGCAATTCCAACTTTTTTTTTAATTTTTCTAATTTCTTTAATTACTTCAATATGATTTTTAACAGCTTCATAATGGAAATAAATAGTATTTACTTTCTTTCCATGTAACTTAATCCAATTAATAGGATCTTTTACCATCAAATGAGCTTCATATTTTTTTTTGGGTAAAATAAAATTGAAATTAAAACTTTTATTCTTTACAAATTTTCCATCCATAATATCTATTTGCATTAATGGCGCAAATGAAACTTTTTTAATTATTTTATCTAATTCTTTTTGGTTTCTTGCAATTATACTTGGAATTATTTTTTTCATTCTATTTTTTTTATTCTTCTTTTATGCCTTGCTATTTTGCTAAATTTAGTATTTAACCAAGTTTTAATTATTTGTTTTTCTTTTTCAAAACTAAAAAACCTAGACCTTAAACATAAAACATTTGCATCGTTGTCATACCTTGACATTTTCGCGCTATAATTATCATATGCAACTACAGCTCTTATTCCTTTTACTTTATTTGCTACAATAACCATTCCTGTTCCAGTGCCACAAATAAGAATTCCTTTTGCTTTATTTTTTATGACTGCTTTTGCAACTTTTTTAGCATAGTCAGGATAATCTACACTTGTTTCAGAAAAAGTACCCATATCTTCGAAAGGAAGTTTTATTCTTTCTAAATATTTTTTGATTTTCTCTTTTTTTTTAAATCCAGCATGATCACTCCCTAGATATATCATATGTTAAAAAACTGATTTTAGAATTTATAAACTTATTGCTTTTTTAACTTAGTTTCTTTAATATAAGTAACATCGATAATTTTTACTGGTGCAATTTTTTTAACTTCATCTTTAAGTGATCTTTGAAATCTGTTTGTTAACATTTCACTTAAAAATCTTTCAAATTCATTTTTACTTGCAAATTCTTTAAAATGATCATTAATTTGAGTTCTGATTGCAGAAGAAATTGCTCTACTTACCCTAAATTGTGTGATTATAATAAGTTTAATTCTAAATAATACTCCATCTTTTGATTTAAGAATAACAGAATCTGCAATTTTATTTTTTCTTCTTCTTACTAATCTTCTAATTGCAGCTGGCATTAATTTATATCCTATCATTTTAGTGAAAGCTTTATTTTCTTTAACTTCACTAACTTCAAAAGAAGCATTTATGTTTTGTTTTTTAATATCTCTAGTTAAAGTCATTAAATTAACAGCAATATGTCTACTAAGTAAATTTGTTGCAGTTGATACATAAGATTCTCCAATATTTTGGTTTTGATAAGTCTTAGGAGCTAATATTTGTACCCAAGATTTTTTTTTTACCTTAGTAGATTCTTTCTTTTTAACCATTGAATGAAAGAAAAATCATTGTATTTATAAAGGTTACTGTAAGGGATTACTCTAACTCTTCCATTATTAGTTCTTTAATTTCTTCCTTAGAATTTAATTTTACAAACCTTCCCTTTGGGTAAGCAACAGCTACAGCAGAATCAGGGTTACAAAAACCTAAACATTGAGCTTTAGTGCAATAAACTTGCCCTACCAAGCCATTGTGAAGAATCCATTGTTTTATCTCTTTAATATCTTCAGGTTTAATATGTTTATTACAACATGATCCTTCTCTTTCATTAATGCATACAAATACGTGTACTTTTGGTCTTGGGAAATTGATATCTTGCATTTTTTGGTATTAAGGATGTTTATTTATATAGTTATGTTTAAATATTAGTAATAACTTAATTTATTAAATGAGTTTCAAAAATGATATTATGCATGATAAGAATAGACTTTTTTTTGCTTTAGCTTTATTGGTTTTCTTACTTTTTTTTGGTGGGATAGTTATGAAAGTTGCATTGTTTTTATTAATTTTATATATTTTCTATCTTATTTTTTATAGGAGTTAAAATGGATTTCAAAAAAGAAATAATAAAAGAATTGAAAAAATTAGTAAAAGTTGATATTTCTTTAACTATTCCCAAAAATGTAGAACATGGAGATTTCGCTTTTCCTTGCTTTAATATTGGAAAAAATCCTGTAGAAGAAGCTAAAAAGTTAGAAAAAAAATTTAAAAATAAATATATAACAAGAGTGCAAGCAGTAGGGCCTTTTTTGAATTTTTTTGTGAATAACAATATAATTGTAGAAAATACACTTAAGGAAATAAATAAAAAACAAGAATTATATGGAATACAAAAGTTAAGTAATGAAAAAATTGTCATAGAATTTCCTTCTCCGAATACAAATAAACCTTTACACCTTGGTCATGTTAGAAATATGGTTCTAGGGACAGGTGTTAGTAATTTATTAAAAGCAATTGGAAATAAAATTTATCATGTGAATTTAGTAAATGATAAAGGTGTACATATTTGTAAGTCAATGTTAGCATATCAAAAATATGGAAAAAATAAAAAACCAGACATAAAAACTGATCATTTTGTTGGTCAATATTATGTTAAATTTGATGAAGAAGTAAAAAAAAATGCACAATTAGAAACTGAAGCTCAAGATATGTTAAATGCTTGGGAACAGGGAGATAAGGAAGTTATTAAGTTATGGAAAAAAATGCGAAATTGGGCTTTAAAGGGAATGGATGAAACATATGCAAAATTTAATCTTGATTTTAATAAAGTTTATTTTGAGTCTGAGATTTATTATGAAGGAAGAGAAGTTGTAAAAAAAGCGTTAAAAAAAGGATTGTTATATGAAAAAGAAGGAGCAGTATTTGCACCATTAACAGATCTACAAGATAAAGTTTTATTGAGAAGTGATGGAACTACTGTATATATGACTCAAGATTTATATTTAGCAGAACAAAAAATTAAAGACTTTAAAGCTAGTTCTTCAATCTATGTAGTTGCAAGTGAACAAAATTTTCATTTTAAACAATTGTTTAGTATATTAGAATTACTTGGTAACAGTTGGGCAAAGAAATGTTATCATTTGAGTTATGGCATGGTTTTACTTCCTGACGGAAAAATGAAAAGTAGAGAAGGAACTGTTGTAGATGCTGACAATTTAATCGATGAAGTTATTACTTTAGCTAAAGATGAAATAAAAAAGAGACATCATTTAGGTAAAAAAATTTTAGATGAAAGATCAATGAAGGTAGCAATGGGTGCAATTAGGTTTTATTTATTAAAAAATGATCCAATAAAAGATATGGTTTATAATCCCAAAGAAAGTATTAGTTTTGAAGGAGAAACAGGTCCTTATGTTCAATATACACATGCTAGATGTTGTAGCATTATTGATAAAAAAGGAACATTAAAATCAAATATTGATTTTAGTTTATTAAAAAGTCAAAATGAAATTAATTTGGTTAAATTATTGAAAATATTTCCTGAAAAAGTAAAGGAAGCAGCTATGAATCATAAACCTAGTACTTTATGTCATTATTTATTAGCTTTATGTCAAAGTTTTAATACCTTTTATCATAATAGTAAAGTTATTTCTGAAGATGAAAAATTAACTGATGCTAGAATTCTTTTAGTAGATTCTGTAAGACAAGTTATAGATAATGGTTTATTGTTATTAGGAATAGAAAGTCCTAGGCAAATGTGACAAAATTGTCTCACTTTTGGTCTTTGTATTTGCTAAACTTTTATAAACAAAAATAATCTATTTTGTCCTTAGTTAGTAGTTGTTACATAATTGACATTATGTACCATGGACAAAAAAATCACAAACTCTTGTTGTTGACTTTGATTTTTTTTATTAATCTTAAACACCTTGAAGGTATTATAGCAAATTAATATCACAAGGTGATTAAAAATGGAAGATTTAGAAAAAAAAATTAAAGAAGAAAAGGAAATGTATGTTCGTTTTAGGGATGATATTCAAGAAGAAATCAAAGGACATAGGCTTTCGGAATATAAATTTGGTGATCAAGATATAAATATTAGTGATACGGTTAACGAAATATTTGAAAAAACAATGTCTTTTGCAGTTACTGAACATATTAAATTACAACAAAAAATAAAAAAGTCGAATGTAAGTTTTGAAGATGTAAGAGGAGAAGATGCAGTTGTAAAATATTTTGCAGATTTGCATCAATCTTTCGGAAATAATTTTTACACAGAAGCATTAAAACAAGATTCAGATTCAGCTAAGGAACAAATTATTAAGGAAATAGGAGCTATATTTCCAAGGTATACAAAAGATCCTGCACAAAAGTTTGAAGCTTTAATGCAATATGGAGATGTAGATGCTTTAGAAACTATAAAAAAAGCAGTTATTAATCAAAGTGTTGAACAAATCGAAACAGGAGTTCAAATGAAGTTAAGTAAATTAAATGGAACTGATAAAATTGCATTTGCATCGGTAGTTGCTGGATATAAAAATTCTGATCTCGGTATTAAAGCAGATCCAATTAATTATGTGGGTAACTTATCAGGAGCAGTAATGGGTGCTATAGAAATGAAAGTTAACAATTATTTAAGTTCTCCTGTACAGGAAAGATCAATGGATAATTACAATGGACGGACTTTACAACCATAAAAATATAAAACAGGCTACTGAAATTAGGCCAATGACTGCAATGCCATCCCCAAATTTAACAGATGGGTCAGAAGTAGTTAGTATTGTAAAGTATGAACCTATAAAAAATTTAATTGACGGATACATTGGAGAAATTGGTAAAAGTCAGTTAAAACAAAATTATGATAGTGTCATTAATAATGTATATGAAAGTTTGGATAAAGTAGTATCGCAACCAAAGGAAAAAATTGGTTTTGATTCTGCATTAAAGTTATTTGAAAAATCATATTTATCAAATGCATTACAAAAAGCTTCAAATGAAGTGTTAGATGGAGTTGTAAATAAAGCTGCA
Source organism: uncultured Methanosarcinales archaeon (assembly GCA_964589485.1). Taxonomy (GTDB): domain Archaea; phylum Nanobdellota; class Nanobdellia; order Woesearchaeales; family CAYSVS01; genus CAYSVS01. The sequence continues at coordinate 32,954 of CAZPRK010000009.1, forward strand.
GAATATATTGGAATCGATAGATCAACTCTATCTAGGAAAATATCTGATTATAATATATCAGATGAAATTGTTAATAAAACTGATTCAAGTAAAACGATTCAAGGGGCATTAGAAAATGCAATTTTTAGTAGTAAAGATGTGTTACCTGAATCAATGTATAATGGACTAAAAGATTCTATAGAAGAAATTGCTAGAAAATCCTCATATGAGTTAAACCCTTTAGATGTAGCTTCTACAACTGAAGAAGTTATTAATGCTATAGCAAATGAATTAAGTACGCTTACACATAAAGAAGCAATGGATGAATTTAAGGCACTTTATACAGGGTTTGCGTTACAAAGATTTTATGGTGATAAAAATAAAGTTGCAGAAGATTTAGGTATAAGTCCAAAAACAGTTGATAGAAGAATTAAAAACCAAAATGTAAGTGACATAGTTAACAAAATTTTACATAGAAAAACAGATAGTAAATTAGAGGACTTAGCTGCATGAATTATCAAACTTTAGATACTGTTATATATTCAGCAAAAGTTAGTTATAGTGTACAATGTGGAACTGATGGAACTGTAGAGTATTCTCATTCATCACCTTTGGAAAATTTAACTCAAGTAAAACTAACAGAAGAATTTAGTTTAACTAATAAATTATATTCTACTGATGAGAATTTAAGTGATTATAAAATTAATAAGCAAGATTCTAAATATTATTTTAATCCAAATCCTTTCTTAAATCCAAATAGAGAAAGACAAAGGTTTATTGGAAAAGCTGAAGATATAAGAGGATTTATAGAGGAAGCTTTTGAAAAAACTACAGGGAATTCTATACCCACAGATATAGATCTTGTTATATGTTCTGAAGATGATTTTAAGAAAAATTTAAAGATAGATAATAAAGGTATACGTGGAGTTACTTTTAATAGGAGACATCATGGATTAATAACTCAAATATTTGTTAAGGAAGATGAATTAGATAGAGTGATGTTAACTGTTGGCCATGAATTAGGACATGCTGTAACGATGCCATTAATGAGTGACTTAGATGAAGAAGCAAAGGCATTTGCTTTCCAAATCGCATTTATGAGAACGTTGCATAAAAATAATATTGCTAACCTTGCAAGTAGTATAAATTTGGATTTTAATCCCGCAACTAACGGTGTGCATGATATTGCTTTTAATCATGTTGCTGAATTGGTCGCGAAAGGAAATAATCCCTTAGAATTGTTTAAAAGTATTGCGCAGAAAGAATTTAGAGTTGACAAATAAATCACATTTTGTTGTCTATAACTTTGACTTTTTTTATAAAGTTCTAGCACTTATTATAGTCTATGGGACAAAAGAACCATTGGAATGAATTAGATGAATATGTTAGACGTATGAAGAAATTTAAATTATTTGAAAATTTAGCTAACTTCTCATTGCCTCCTGCACCTATGAGAAAAAGAGATGGATTTTATACTAGTCTAGTAAAAGGAAAAAATAAACTTGATGATAATTATGCTCATGAAATGTTTGATAAAGTAAGTAGTAATATAAAAGATGCTCAAAAATATTCAGGAGAAAGTACGTATAGTTCATTATCTGATGTGAAATACGGAGGTGCTTTAAATCCTTTATCTAATATAAACTATGGTGATGCTTCTTCAATTGATAACATTACTTATGGAGATACAAATAATGTATATTTTCCTGAGATTGCTATTGATTCTATAAGTGATAACTATAGTAATAGGTTTGCTACATCTCCTATTCAAGATAAAAGTATTGACGATTTAGTTTCTCCTTATACTGTGGAATTAAATGGTTATGATCAATATAACGATTCACTTACTTATGAACAATTAGATGTGCCCGATAGTATATATGTTTTAGATGATTTAATCAAAGAAACTAAAAGTAAATCTAAATTAGAAAATGAGATTAATGAGAGTTTATATGGAACTGATAAACCTTTTTATGAATTTGGAGTTAAAGAAAAAGAAATTGACATTCCTTATGATAATTCTTTGTCTTTATCTGAGTATTTAGAAACACCAAAATATGAAGATGGAATGATTGGTGGAGATTATGAATCAGGAGAAGAAGTAGGTTATGATGCAGGAACAGAAGATGGAGGAGAAGGAGGAGAATAGATACGCCAGTATATAAAATTTTAAAAATTAGTTTAATATATTTATTCTTTATGTTAACTGAGTTATTAGAAATATTTCAAACAAAGATTAAAGCTTTAGAAGTACTTTTTGTTTTAGAAGAAGTAAAACCTGTTGCTAGAATTATGACTTTAGATGACAGAGATATTCTTGCATTTTGTGCAAAGAATAATTTATCCGTACAAGAAGCAGATTTTAAAGTAAAAATGCTTGATGAAGATAAACAATATAGTAATAAAGGTATAATTCTAGATAAATATAAAGAAGGTTACAAAGTTTTGTATATTTCAAAAGATATAATAAAAGCTGATCAAGCAAAACAATTAGAAAGTAATAAGAAACATTACGAATTAGGATTAATTTTAGGATATCCTGAATGTTGTTCTTCTTTTTTTGAAACTAATTCAGAGAAAGAAGAAGAAAAAAATAATGATTTTATCTTAGCAATTACCAATAATACAAAAGAAATAGATAATTCAATTTATACTAATGTTTTTACTACTTACTTTGACCATGCTTTAATTAGTCATTTTCCACATAGTTTTGATTGTGAAGAAAGTATTAAACTTGCAAAAAGAAATTTTGAAATTATAAAAAAACATTCAGAAGATATAGCTAATAATTATATTAAAATGTTAAAAAGTATTGCTATTTACACGCCTCTTGGAGTTTATATATTGTATGGGGAAATTGATAAACATGTTATTAAACCTGTTAAGATTCTAGCAAACCAAAAAAATGATTTGTATAATTTATTGTATAACTCAAAAACTGTTGAAATTGTAGATAAAAATGGTATAAGTATTAATAAAAATACTCTTAGAAATAAAAATATGGCAGTAATTAATTTTTGTAAAGAATAGCGTATAAGTTTTTTTTTCTTAAATCTTTAATTTGTTTCATATTATTTGGAAGAAAATGTTCACTATATACTATTATAGTTCCTTTGTAATTTGATAATAATTGATCTAATCCTCTATGGAATGGTTTATCTGGATTAATGAATATTATATCGTATTGATTAATGTCATGTTCTTCAAAGTTTCCATGAATAAAATTTGCATTTAGTTTTAATTTATTTTTAATGTTAACTCCGGCTTTTAATAAATCATCGTCTATTTCGATTCCTTTTGCATTAGTAAATAAAGATGCAATTAATGTGACACTTCCATCTCCACTTCCCAAATCTAAAAAATGATTATATTTTTCTAGTTTGATTTCTTTGAAAATTTCATGTACTTCATCTAAAATTACTTTTCCCCAAAAACCTAGTTTTGTATCTTTCCAAAGAAGATTTCCGTTTTTTAAAAGAAAATTATAAAATGCATCATATTCTTTTTTGATTAAATTGTATGCCATAGTGTTTTGAGATTATGTTAGTTTATATATTTTTATAATAATCAAACAATATATTTATAAATAAAAACTTAATTCTAAGAAATGCGTCGCGCTGGTGGTCTAATGGCTATGACAGCGGCCTTCCAAGCCGCTTATCCGGGAAATGTTATGGGAAACTATGCATTCGGAAATTCAAATCCCGGCCGGCGCATTTTTATTACATTCTGATGCGTTGTCTGACACCGCTTTAAATATGTCCGTGCTTTACGAGGTTGTAAAGATGGCAGAAAACGACATATATGATTCGGAAGGCAAGTATAACAGATTTAAATCTGGTTTGAGCGAGATGGCTACTGATCCTGCTACAAGGGGATCAAGGGCTAAATATTGGTGCAAATGTGCTGATAATTTGAAATATTTTGAAAAGCTGTTCATTCGCTTTGATAGTAAAGATCTTTCTTTTGTTCGTAGGATGAGATTGTGCAAATCCTTTATGATTGTGCTTCATCATACTGACAAGAGATTATCTGTTTTGGATCGTGAAGATATTGACAAGGTTTTAGCTGGAATGCACCAGGTCTACAAGAGTCCGAAATCAAAATCTGACTTTATTAAAGATATTCGATATATGTGGAAGATTATCTTACCAGAAAAAGATGTCAAAGGCAGACCTGATGAAATGTTAGTTCCCTATGTTGTCAGACATCTTTCTCCTAAAGTTGATAAAAGTAAACA
>CAZPRK010000010.1:0-36366 GCA_964589485.1 uncultured Methanosarcinales archaeon
TCATAAATTTTATTAATTCAATATTTGCGTTTTCATTTTCAGGAAAATCTTTAATTGCAATTGTTAATTTATTTAGTTTTTTTTGCAGAATTAGATTTAATAATTACTTCCATTATTAATCCTCTTTAATCCAACCATATCCTTTTTCTTCTAATTCATCTAATAATTTACCTTTTCCTTCCAATGCTATTTTTCCATCAATCATTATATGTAATGTATCTGGTTTAACATATTCAAGGATTCTTTTATAGTGAGTTATAATTAGAATCATTTTATCTTTATTCATAACATTTTGTATTCCTTCAGAAACTTGTTTTAATGCATCAATATCTAACCCTGAATCTGTTTCATCAAGTATTGCGAATTTAGGGTCAAGAACAGCCATTTGTAAAATTTCAGCTTTCTTTTTTTCTCCGCCTGAAAAACCTTCATTTAAGTAACGTTCAAGAAATTTTTGATCCATTTTTAATAAAGTCATTTTTTCAGCTAATATTTTTCTAAATTGCAAAACGTTTAATTTTTTTTCTCTAATATTATTTAATGCTGTTCTTAAAAAATTACTAATTGTAACTCCAGAAATTTCTTTAGGATATTGAAATGATAAAAAAATACCTTTTTTAGCTCTTTCGTTTGAAGGCATATCATTAATAATTTCATTGTTATATATAATTTGACCTTTAGTTATTTTATAACTTGGATGTCCCATTAATACATATGATAAAGTACTTTTTCCGCTTCCATTTGGACCCATTAAAGCATGAACTTTACCTTTTTCTAGTTTAAGGTTTAATCCTTTAATAATTTCTTTTCCTTCAATTGATACATGTAAATTTTTAATTTCTAACATTTTTTCACCGCCTTATGTAAAACTTCAAGTGAAAGTAAGACACATTTAAGTCTTACTGGTCCAACTGGAATTTCTAATAGTTCTAATAAATCATCTTTATTTAGTTTAATTACTTCATTTAATTTCATTTCTTTAATTGTTTCAGTTAACAATGAAGCTGAGGCGATACATAAAGCACAACCTTTCCCTGAAAATTTTACATCAGATATAACATTATTGTCAACTAAAATTTCAATTGTAATATCATCTCCACATAATGGGTTAAGTTTTCTTTCTTTCTGTGTAACTTTTTTTAGTGACCCAAAATTTAATGGATTTTTGTATAAATCTAAAATATGTTCTTTATACATTTCTCTTGAATTCATTTTAATATTCCTATTGTTTTTTCTAATGATTTAATGAATTTATCAACATCATCATGTGTATTGTATACATAAAAACTAACTCTACATGTTCCAGTAATATTCAACTTCTCCATAAGTGGCATTGCACAATGATGACCTCCTCTTATACAAATATTATCATCTGATAATAAAGAAGCAACATCATGAGGGTGTAATCCATTTATGTTAAATGAAATAATACCTGCACTCTTTTCTACACCTGGACTATATATAATAACATCTTCAATTTTTTTTAATTTATCCATTGCATATTGAGTTAATTCTTTTTCCCATTTTTCAACATTTTCCATGCCAATGTTTTCAAGATAATCTATAGCTTCACCTAAACCAATAGCTCCTGCAATATTTGGTGTGCCAGCTTCAAATTTAGTAGGTATTTCGTTCCATGTTGAGTCTTCATATTTAACTTCCCCTATCATATCTCCGCCAGTATTAAACGGTTGAAGTTTTTCCAATAACTCTTTTTTTCCGTATAAAACTCCAATTCCAGTAGGTCCTAACATTTTATGTCCGGAAAAAACAAGAAAATCACAATCTATTTTTTTAACATTAACTTTAGAATGTGGAACTAATTGAGCTGCATCTATAATAGAATATGCTTCTACTTTTTTAGCTAAATTAACTAATTTTTTAATGTCATTATTTGTACCAAACACATTACTTGTTGCAGTAAAACTTACTATTGCAGTTTTATTAGTTATTTTTTTCTTAGCATCATCATAATCTAAAGTAAAATCATCTTTCATTTTAATGAACTTTAATTTAAAATTATTTCGTTTAGCAAATTGTTGCCAAGGAACTAAATTAGCATGATGTTCCATTTCTGTTAGAACTATTTCTGTTTTATTTACTTCCAATGAAAAACTTAACAAATTCAAAGCTTCAGTTGCACCTCTTGTGAAAACTATTTCTTCAAATTCAGCATTAATAAATTTGGCAACTATTGATCTTGCATTATCATATAATTCGGTAGCTTTTTGACTTAATTCATAAACTCCCCTGTGTATATTGGCATAACTATTTGAATAAAAATTACTTATTGCGTCTATAACATGTTTAGGTTTTTGAGTACTTGCTCCGCTATCTAAATAAATTATTTTTTGTTTAAATATTGGAAAATCTTTTTTTTTGTCCATTTTCACATCTCAATTGCTTTTTTTATTGGAGTTTCTACTATTTCCTTGAACTCTTTAAATTTATCAATTAACGGTGAAAAAAACCCATTGATTAACAATTTCTTTGCATCATCTTCATTAATTCCTCTTGATGTCATGTAAAATAATAATTCTTTGTCAATGTTAGTAACAGAACTACCGTGACTACAAATGACTTCATTGTTGTCAATTTCAAGGTTAGGAATAGCATCAGCTTCAGCATTATCGCTTAAAATAAGAACTTCTTGTTTTTCATATCCCTTAGAGTTAGGAGCATGTTGTTTAATTTTAATTAAACCTCTACTTAGAGCTTTTGATTTATCTAATACAACACCTTTAGTTAAAATATTTGAAGTTGTATTTGGTGCTTCATGAATAGCTGCAGTATAAATATCAAAAATTTGGTTTTTGTTTGAATGGTATAAAACAGTTGTATTAATATTACTTTCTTCTTCAAATAATGAATTAATTATATCTATTTTTTTATATTCTCCGCTTAAACATGTACTTACTATATTTATATTTGAATTCTTTTTACTTGATGTAATGATTTTTTGTATGTTTTCTTTTTTCAAAGAATCAATTAAAATAAAATCTAGTAAAGAATTCTCTTTAGTAATTATTCTAATATCTTCACTGAAAAAACTTCCTTTTTTATTAAATATAATTGTTGCTTTACTATTTTTTTCAACTTGAATGTAAAAGCTAAGAAAAACATTTTCATCACAATCAATGTTAACAATGATTGGTTCATTTATTTTTTTTGGAATGTTTAAGTAAATAAATTTATTTATTTTTTCTTGATGTAAATAATAAAATTTATCCTTTTCTACATTAATTTTTTGAAATTCCATAAATTCTTTTTCAGTAATTTCTTTTAATTTAGCATTAGTAATTTCAACCTTTGGGTTAATTTCTGAAGAAGATATATTTTCAAAGTTAAATTTAGGTTTAATCATTATTGAAGTTCCGTGTCTAAAACTAGGCAAAGGAGCATTGTTTTGTTTTGCTTTATTTCTATGTTCTGTTAACCATTTTGGTTCTTTCATCCTAAAGACCCTTCCATTTCTAATTCAATTAATCTGTTTAATTCAACAGCATATTCTAAAGGAAGTTCTTTTACAATTGGGTCAACAAATCCAGAAATTATCATTTGTTTAGCTTGTTCTTCATTTAACCCTCTAGACATTAAATAAAAAATTTGTTCTTCGTTTATTTTTCCAACTCTTGCTTCATGAGATATGTTTGAATCTTTTTCTTTAATGTCCATAAAAGGATAAGTATTTGATTTAGATTTATTGTCTATCATTAAAGCATCACATTCAACTAATGCAGATGCATTTTTTGCACCTTTAACTACGCTTAATTGTCCTCTATAGCTACTAATTCCTCCATTAATACTAATTGACTTTGATTTAGTTATGGAAGTAGTATCTTTCCCAATATGAATTACTTTTCCGCCAGTATCTTGATTTTGATCTTTATTTGCTAATGCAATACCTATAAAATCGGCTTTACTTCTATCTCCTATTAACATTGAGGCTGGATAAAGCATTGTTACTCCTGAGCCAAGATTTCCATTAACCCACTCCATTATTCCATCTTCATAAACAACTGCCCTTTTTGTGTTTAAATTATAAGTATTTTTACTCCAATTTTCAATACTTGAATATCTTGCTCTTGCTCCTTTTAAGACGTGAACTTCTACACATCCGGCATGTAATGAATTTTGTGTATATTGAGGAGCACTACATCCTTCGATATATTGCATTTCTGCTCCCTCATCTACAATTATTAAAGTATGTTCAAATTGTCCTCCTTTGGCTGCATTCATTCTAAAATATGCTTGTAATGGTTCAGTTAATTTTACATTTTTTGGAATGTAAATAAAAGTCCCCCCACTCCAAACTGCTGCATGTAATGCACTAAATTTATGTAAATCAATTGGAACACATGAAGTCATAAAATATTTTTTTACTAATTCAGGAAATTCTTTAACTGCTACATCCATATCAAGAAAAACTATTCCTTGTTCTTCCCATTCTTTTTTTAAGCTATGATAAACAACTTCTGATTCATATTGAGCACCAACTCCACCTAACGATTTTTTTTCAGCTTCAGGAATTCCCAATTTATCAAATGTTTTTTTAATATCTTCAGGAACATCTTCCCATTTTGTAGAATTTTGTTTGGCATCAGGTCTCATAAAATAATGTATTTGTGATAAATCTAATTTACTTAAATTTGGACCCCAGTTAGGCATACTTTTTTCTTGAAATATTCTTAATCCTTTTAATCTTATATCTAACATCCATTTAGGTTCTTTTTTTTGTTTAGAAATTTCTCTAACAACTTCTTCAGTTACGCCTTCTTTTGCTTTATAATTTAATTTTTCAGCATTAAAATGATCATAACGTTCTCTTTCAATTTCAAATGCCTTTTTTTCCATGTTAACTATTGTTAACAAATTTAAGTTTATTTAAATAACTTTCGGGAGATTTATAAGTAATCGTAATTTACGCAAATATATGTACAGTGAATTTAAAGCTTATCATCTTTTTGATAATAATACTATTAAAATAAGAGTTACTGATTTAAGCAAATTAGAAAAACGGTTATCTGAAGTTGATTTAGTTGTTGAAAGTGATGATTCTCAAGGTTTAGATGAATCTCTCACTTATTTTGCAGTAGCAAGTTTTGGGATATTTCAAAAGGAGGGTTTTAGTATACAAGAAATTAATAATATTGGCACTTCAGAACTTAATTCTTTGAAAAGTTTATTTAATTATGGTTGTAGTAAAGTAGAAAACAATTTTGGTATGGGTGATTCTAATTTACTTTCTTTTTTTAAATCTGCATTTGTAGTAATGAGAGCATTAGACTACGAACAAAAAAATGGAAGAGAACCTGAATATATGAATGAATTGTTGATTTTTAAAAATCATATTGAACAATTTCATAATGGACCAGTAATTGAAACTATTAATTAACAATACCTTTATATATCAACTGTATTCTTGCAAAATAAGGTGAAATTATGAAAGAATTACAACATACGGAACAAAGAGTAGCAGTACTTATTGATATTCAAAATATGTATTATAGTGCTAAACATTTATACAATACTAAAGTTAATTTTAAAGAAATTATGAGAACTGCTGTTTCAGGGAGAAGATTAGTTAGAGCTATAGGTTATGCAATTAAAGCTGATGTTAAAGATGAAAATGTTTTTCATGATGCTTTGAATAAAGTTGGAATTGAAGTTAAAGCTAAAGATTTACTTGTCTTCCATGGTGGAAGTAAAAAAGGAGACTGGGATATTGGAATAGCAATGGATGCAGTAAGGTTAAGTAACAAAATAGATACTTTGGTTTTAGTTTCAGGGGATGGAGATTTTAAAGATTTGTTAACTTACTTAAAACAACATGGACTTAGAACTGAAGTTTTAGCTTTTAGTAAAACTGCAAGTATTTTTATTAAACAGGAAGCAGATCAATTTGTTGATTTAGAGAAAGATAAAAGTAAGTATTTAATTAATTATAAAGAAAATAAAACTTATGAGAAAAAAACTTATCAACCAAAAAAGGAAGTAGTAAAACAACAATCACCACCAGTATTTAAGAAGGTAGAAAAAAAAGTTTATACTGATGAACCAAATATTGAAGATGTTTTTGGTGATGATGAGAAGAAGTCTGTAACTCAAAAAACTTCAAGCAATGCAAAGAAAGAAACTGTTCAGAAACCTTCAGTAAAAGAAGAAACTCCTAAAAAAGTTACAAAAAAAGTAGTAGAGAAAAAAGAATCTAAACCAAAGGACAGTTTGCTTAAAAGAATAAGTAATAAATTAAAAAAATCATAAGTTATGCATACTATTATCTAATTTCCTTTGATGCACTATTAATTCAGCATTAAGGTAATTTAGTTTTAGCCTGGAAATAGGATCGTTATAAACAACTTTTTCTAATGTATAAGTTTTTAGTCTTGTAATTTGATCAAGAGTTGGATCTATATCATAACAAATTATTTCATTAGTTATGTCTATTACATTGAATAAACCATTATTAATTCCTGCATTATTTAATAAATAATACCACTCATTATGTATATAAAAATGAGTTGTTTTAAATGTATCATTACTTTGACAAAAAAGTTTAGGTATATTTGATTTTTTCTTAAGAAATTCTTTCATTAAATTTGATTTAGGTTCAAGTAAAAATGGCTTGCTATTAGTTTTATTCTCAATATGATTAAATATTAAGATTGCTCTTGCTTTTACCATTTTTTTAGAAACTTCATTTAGTGTAGATTTTGTTATATTTTCTTGAGCTATACTTTTTTCTTGGTCTAAGTCATCATCATATAATCCAGGAATTCCTGCGATTAAAATATCTTTTTCCAATATTGCTTTTTGGCTTATAAGTTTAAAATTGTTAATTTCTTTTAATTTGTTTTTAAATATTTCAAAATGGTTTCTTTCTTTGCTTTGATATAATATTTTATTTAGCATTTCTTTTTCTAAACCAAATACTAAAGATAATTCATGTAACATATAATCATGTAAAGGACTTTCGTGGTTTCCTAGATTAAAATAAACTTTACATATTTGAGATAATTTTCTTAAACTATGTATTACGAACATATATCTTTCATCAATATAGTCTTTTAAACTTTCACTAAGTTCAATTAAACTTTTTTGATCTAATTCTTGCCCTTGTTTAATTTTCTGAATTGCTTCAATTAATTTACCTGATGTATATGGGGCAGCATTTTGAAACACTTTTGAAAAATCTTCAAGTGGTTTATTTTTTTCATCTTTAGCGTTAAAAATTCCAAGAATATCTCCGTTAACAACAACCCCGTCTACTTTATATTTTATAGAGAACGATTTAAAATAAGAATATATTTTTTCAAATGACTCTGCAGTGTTAGTGTCAGAAATAACGGCTAATCTCATTATTACTATTATAAATTTTATTTATATAAACTTATTGTTTTAAAACATCATCAATTGTTCTTTTTAACTCTATAGTAGGTTGTTGTGCGTCCATACAAATATGCGCAATATAATGTTTACCTTCTTTAAGTCCTAAATTTATTGAATAGTTAATATTTTCACTAGAATAAAGTATGACAGGTGTTTTTTTATTAGTTTCTTCAAGAAATTGCAAGTATTGATTTAAACGTTTACTATTTCTAGTAACCATAAAAGGTTCAGTAACCAACACATCGTATTGTTTAGTTTCAAAACAATCTTTTGCTTGCGCTATAGATGCTACGGGTTCAAATTTCATTCCTAATACTGGCTCAGTATTTTTATAAATATGGGCATTATTACGTCCACCAGGTGAACCATCTAACATTAAAACATTAATTGTCATAAATACAAAGAATTATAGTAACTTTATAAATTTTTATTCCATACAAGCTTTAACAAATCCTAAATAAAAAGGACTTGGTTTACTTGGTTTTGATTTAAATTCAGGGTGAGCTTGAGTTCCAACGAAAAATTTATGTTCTGGCAACTCTAAAATCTTCATAATGTCATGTTTTTTTCCAGAAAATATCATTCCGTTTTCTTCAAATCTAGTTACATATTCAGGGTTACATTCAAATCTATGTCTAAACCTTTCTCTAATATTAATACTTCCATATAATTTATGGGCGATTGTATTTTCTTTTACATCTATGTCAAATTCACCTAATCTCATATTTCCGCCTAAACCTTCAATTTTCATTTGTTCAGGTAGTAAACAAATAACCGGGTTTTTTGTATCTTGGTTTACTTCAGTAGAATCTGCATCTAAGTTCATTACATTTCTTGCGAATTCAACTAAAGCCATTTGAAATCCATAACATAACCCTAAATAAGGTAAATTATTTTCTCTTGCGTATTTTATGCAAGAAATTTTTCCTTCAATACCCCTTGTTCCAAAACCACCAGGAACAATTATACCATTTACATCTTTTAGTTGTTCATTAATATTATTTTCATTAGTAGTATCTATCCATTTAATGTTAATTTTTACACTATTTGCATATCCTGCATGATCAAGCGCATGAATGATAGAAGCATAAGAATCTCTTAACCCTGTATATTTCCCAGTAATTCCTATTGTTATATTTTTTTCTAAATTTCTAGTTTGTTCAATAAAATTACTCCATTTTTTAATATTAATTTCTTCTTCTTCTGGTTTAATTCTGTCTTTTAAATCTAACAATTCAACAACTGCTTCGTCGATTTTAGCATCTTTTAATGCTAAGGGAATTCTATATAAATTTTTAACATCATGGGCACTAAACACCATGTTTGTTTTAACGTTTGCAGTAATGCTTATTTTTTGTTTAACTTTTTCAGTTACTTCATTTACAGCTCTACATGCAACAATATCAGGTTGAATTCCTTTTTCCATTAAAGTTTTTATTCCTAATTGTGCAGCTTTACTTTTTTGTTCACCTAAAAAAGCAGGTTCTAAAACATATGTTAAACAAAGAAATGCTACGTTTTCTTTACCTTCTTCATATGCTAGTTCTCTCATTGCTTCAATGTAATGAGAATTTTCAATATCACCAACTGTTCCACCAATTTCAACAAACACAACATCTGCTGAACTTTTCATTGCCAATTCTCTTAAAAGAAATTTAATTTCACCTGTTACATGCGGAATGAATTGAATATCTCTTCCTAAATACTTTCCTTCTCTTTCTTTTTTTAGAATTTTTGTAAATAATTGTCCATTTGTAGTGAAATTAAGTGAATTTAAATCTTGCTCTAAGTAACGTTCATATGTTCCTAAGTCCATGTCAGTTTCCATTCCATCGTTTAAAACAAAAACTTCACCATGTCTGTATGGATTTAATGTTCCTGAGTCTATATTAATATAACCTTCAAATTTAATTGGGCTAACATTTAAACCTTTAAATTTCATTAATTTAGCTAATGATGAAGAAAAAATACCTTTTCCTAAACCAGACATTACAGTTCCTAATGTAATTATGAATTTAGTTTTTCCTTTAACATATCCTTCAGGAATTGAAGAAAAGTATTCAGAATCTTCTTGTTTTTGGGCAATGTCATCTAAAACGTCAGGTTGCATAATTCTGGGAAAGGTATTTGTTATTTAAAGATTATTATTGTAGAAATTCTTCTTTGACTATATATTTAAATATGACAAAGAATCATCAAAAAAAATGATTAAATCTATTATATTTGACCTTGATGGAATGGTTCATAGAGTAAATGAATTATTTAGTGTTTCAATGGCTGAGAAGCACGGAATTAATGTTTTAGATTTCTTTAATAACGAATATATTGAATGTAGGATAGGAAAATTAGATACTAAAGAAGTGTTAACAAAATATGTTGAAAAATGGAATATGAGTGTTGATGATTTCATTAAATTATGGAATGACTTTGGATATTTTGATAAAGAAGTTATAAAATTAATATTTAAGTTTAAGGAAAAAAATATTAAATGTATACTTGCAACAAATAATGTTAAAACACGTATTGAATCTTATGACGAATTAAAAATATTTGATAATGTAATAGCTTCATATGATTATGGAGTTTTAAAGGATGAGTTGTTCCAAGTTCTTTTAGATATCAGTAATTGTAACAAGGAAGAAATTTTATATTGTGATGATAAAACTGTAGATAAAGCTAATGACTTCGGATTTAAAACTTTCTGGTATAAGGATTTTGATGAGTTTAGAGAGTTTCTTGATAAAGAAAGGATATTGTGAATAAAAAAGAAAACCTTTAAAAGTTAATGCTATGTTCTAAACTTAACGGCGGTGTAACTCAGCCTGGTTAGAGTGCCACTTTCAATTTTATATTGGGGGCAAGGCTCATAAGATTTGAGCTATGATCCTTCGGGAGATGAAGAACTCAAACTTTAACTGGGTCACGTGGAACTTAGGTTCAGTGAATCTAGGCACGAAAGTCGCGATTTCAAATAGTTGACGAAGACAAGTAATGAAAGCGTCAGCTTGAATGTATCGCCACCGCCATCTTAATTTTATAAATATATCACTGGACACACTGGACAGGTACGCGTGAGATATATAAATGAGTTACTATATTCTATATATTAGGTGAGGGAATGGAATCAGATAAAGCACTTGTTGTATTTGAAGATAAGAAAATAAGAAGAATTTGGCATAATGGTGAATGGTGGTTTTGTATAAATGATATAGTTACCATACTTATTGATACTGTTAATGCTTCTGATTATATTAAAAAGCTTAAAATTCGAGATGATGAGTTGAACAAAGGGTGGGGACAAATTGTCACCCCCCTTTCAATTGAAACATCTGGAGGTGTACAAAAGTTGAATTGTACTTCAACAAAAGGAGCTTTTAGGGTTATTCAATCTATTCCTTCTAAGAAAGCTGAGCCTTTTAAACAATGGTTAGCTGAAGTTGGTTATGAAAGAATTCAAGAAATAGAAAACCCTGAGCTTGCACAGGATAGAGCTAAAGCATATTATGAACAAAAAGGATATCCTAAAAGTTGGATTGATAAAAGACTTCGTGGAATTGCTGTTCGTCAAGACTTAACAGATGAATGGAAAAATAGAGGCGTAGAACATAAAAATCAATTTTCGATACTTACAAACGAAATTTCTAAGGCAACATTTGGTTTAGATATAAAAGAACATAAAAAAGTCAAAGGTCTTGATCCTAAATTTAAAAATAGAAATTTAAGAGATCATATGACTGACTTAGAACTTATTTTTAATATGCTTGGAGAAGCATCAACAACTGAAATTGCAAAGGAGAACGATTTTCAAGGCTTCAAAGAAAATAAAATTGCTGCAAAAGAAGGTGGGAAAATATCTGGAAATGCTAGAAAAAGCTTAGAGCAAAAAACAAAGAAACAAGTTGTAAGTTCAAATAATTATCTCTATCTAAATAATAAAAAGATCAAACAACATAATCAATAGCTTTATCTACTAATTTACTCAATTCTTCAATCTTAGAATCTTTTAAAGAAGTTGCTCCATATAAGCTAAGTGTTTTAGTTTTTATTCCAAAAAATCCAAGAATATCTTTTGTAATATGTTTATTTGCTGTATCTCCTAAAAACCATGTTGCAACTCTAGGACTTCCTCTAGTATTAATCACGGAAGCTTTTCCTTTCAGTAATTTAATTGGTACTCCTGCTTTAAAGTTAAACGCAAACCCTGGTGTAAAAACTTTTTCAAAAAACCCTTTCAACATAGCAGGCATTGTACCCCACCATACAGGATAAATAAATATTAATTTTTCACTTTCTTTAATTTTTCTTTGTATTTCTAAGTTTAATTTTGATATTTCAAAAGGTTTTTTTGTGTATAACTCAGATTCATGTAAAATTGGATCATATTTCATTTTATATAAATCAAGAATTTCAAATTCAATTCCTTTTTCTTGTAATTTTGAAACTGTTTGCTGTAAAATTAATGGACAATACCCTTCACTTCCAGGATGTGAATATACAATTAAAACTTTCATACTATTGAAAAATATATTAGTAGTATATAAGCATTTGTTTTGATAGTTATGGTAAAAAATCTTTAGGTTCTAATTTACTATTTCTAATATTTTCAAATTCTTTTCTAGCGTTTTCAACATCCTTGGTTATATACAATCCAGGTAATGAAAAAATGGAATCATAAATTGCTAAATGTCTTTCAGTACTTAAATCTCCAGTAGTTACAGAAATAGAATAGCTTTTTGGTCCAATCATCCAGCTTGATTTGAAAGACATACTAGTCCCAAATACTTCTCCGTATTGATAAGTAACTGTTTTACTAGTTGCTGTTATATTAGCTTTTGGAGTTTTGATTTTTCTATAGGTATTTTCGTCTAAAATAGATTCCAAAGTAGATAATAATTCTTTAGTTTGTTCAACGTTTGTTCCAATGTCAAAGCTATATGAAAATGAATAATAACTTTGTGTTTCAACTTGAAAATGGAAATCAAAAGAATTCATTAATATTTTATTAGTTTCTTGCTCCTGATTATTTTCTTGTTTTTCTTTAGATTTATTTTTATTATCTTTACGGAAGTATTTTTGAATTAATTCTTTTAGCATTTTCTTAGTAAATTAGCAATAATTATAAATCTAACTCTAAAACTATAATTTGTGTCTTTCAAAAACTATATCTCAAACATAATCATATTTGGATTAACTTTACTTTTTGTAAGAACTTTTCCTTATTATGTTGATTATTTAAGAGAAGAAGTACAAAATACTTTACTTTATATTTATTTAGCATATTTAATTCTAGCTCCAATATTTTATTATTTTGTTAAAACTGAAACAAATAAATCAGTATTAATTATGCAGTATCTAAGAAAATTATTAACTTGGAACATTCATACGACAAAAGAAGAAAAAACAGCAATTCTTTTTTTGTTGGTAAAATTATTCTTTACACCGTTAATGTTACATTTTTTCTTTCAAAATTTTCATCATGTAAAATTTCTATTAAACCATTTTAATTGGTTTGGGTTTGCATTAACAACAGTTTTTATGATAGATACTTTTATTTTCGGGTTTGCTTACCTTGTTGAATTTAAATTTTTAAATAATATTGTAAAGTCAGTAGAACCAACTTTTTTAGGGTGGTTTGTAGCAATTATCTGTTATCCTCCTTTTAATTGGTTAATTGGAGACCATATAGAGTGGGGAGCAAATGATTATGCTACTTTTGGAGTTTATACTAACTTTGTAAGAGTTTTAATTCTTTTTTTAATTTTAATATATTTATCTGCAACTTTTTCTTTAGGTGCAAAGGCATCTAATTTAACAAATAGGGGTATAGTTACAAAATTTCCTTACTCAATAATAAGACATCCAGCATATGTTAGTAAAAATTTGATGTGGTGGATTACTTTACTTCCAGTAATGACTTGGAAGTTTGCTATAGGAATGTTTTTTTGGAGTTTTATATATTATTTAAGGGCATATACTGAGGAAAGACATCTTAGTCAAGATCAAGATTACATTATATACAAAGAAAAAGTAAAATATAAATTTATTCCTTATATATATTAATTCAAAAAGTTTATATATGATAATTAATTTAATTCATATAAGAGAGGTGTAAACTTGAAAGATAAATTTACCCTAGTTACTAGGTGAAATGATGAAAAAGGTATTGTTCACAGTATTTCTTTTCTTATCTATAATCTTTATTGTTAATGCAGATTTTGAAATTCAAGCTAATTTATTATGTACTACATGTGACACATGTAATTCTCAAATTGTAGCTGCAGATCCTGGCGATTATGTATTGCTTACTGCAAATGTTGAAACTACGGTTAAGACTTGTATTAATATATCTAGAGGTGATATTCTTTTTTCTTGTTATGGTGGAACTGAAATAAAAGGAAATGGAAGTTATGCAATCTTGATAAATAGGTCTGTTCATAATGTTTCGAGATTAACCATTGACAGTTGTAGAATAAATGGTTGGGAAAAAGGTATATTTGCAAGGAATGTAGTTAATATTACTATGTCTAATTTATCTATAAGCAACACTTCAATTGAAGGAATACATTTGGTTTCTACTAAGAATATTACTATTGTTAGAAGTAACTTTACCCATAACATTAATAATATAAGAGGAATCAATGTTACTAATGTACTTTTAGGTAATAATACTTTTTTGCATTCACAAGGTTTAATTATTAATAGAGGAAAAACTCCGACAATCACTTATAGCGTTTTTAAAAATATTTCAACTTTAGCTTTGCGAATAGATAATTCAACAAATGTAACTATTAATTGGAATAATTTTACAAATGTAAATAATAGTATAAATATAAAGAATAGTAGTAATGTTTCTGTTACAGATAATGTATTTAATAAATCAAAAAGTTTAATTTTCAACTTAACTAATAACTTTAATTTTAGTAGAAATACATTTCTTGGAAACTCTACTTCAGAGTTGCTTCATTTTGAACGAACTCATTACGGTGGAATAATAAAAAATACGTTCTACAACCCATTAGGTAATAGGTTAGTTCACTTATTACACTCTAAAACTGAAGCTTTTAGTAATAATACTTTAATAAATGGAACTAATGCTGTGTATTTAGAAAATATGACTACTTTAAATTTTACTTATAATAATTTGACAAATTTTATTGGAGTGGGAGTTTCTATTCAACAATCTCCAGTTGGAAGATTTTCTTATAATCGTTTTTATAATGTAACAATTGGTTTGAAAATGCTTGATACTGACTCCGATACTAAAACTATCTTCAAAAATATTTTTAATATATCTACTACTGCAATAATTTTGAATAATTCTATTAATTTAGAAGTTCTAAATAATACTATTGATAATGCAACATATGGAATAAAAATGTTTAATGCAGAAACGCACATTATAGAAAATAATACAATAATAAATGTTCAAAATCCTTATTATAAAGAATTTAATTTGAGTAGTGTTAATTCCGATACAAATACAAATGTGACTAGTTTATTAAAGTTATATAGTGAATTTGGTATTATTAATTTTTTAAATACAGTTGATTATTCTAGTTTATTTGATTTTAGTAGTATTCTAGGAAGTAATAATATTTCTGCAAATACAAGTGCAAATCCAGGATTAAATTCATCAGCAGAAATTAATTTGTATGATGTTGATTATGTTAACGTTGGATTAGAATTTGAACAAGATGGAGAGTGGAATTATTGTGATAATTCTAGATGTAATGTATTAAATTATTCAGATAATAATTTGTTATTTAATGTAACTCAATTTTCAGGTCTTAGAGCAAGAGGCGATAATATAGGTTTATCATCAGATGCAGATGCAGGAGATAGACGTGAAGATGAAGAAATTTTCTTTGAAAATAATTTCACTAATGTATCAAGAAGTACATATACTTCTGGTGTAACTTGTACTATTCAATTTAATTTAAGCGATGGATGGACAAATGCAACTAACATGAGTCTTGATGGAGCGTTTAAGTCAAGTTATGCTTTTACTGATCCTGGAACTTACGTTTGGCTAGTTGTTTGTAACAATTCTGGTTCATTAATTAATTTTTCTAGTTCAATAAGTGTATTGGCTAGAGTTACTGTTGGAATAACAACATCAAGTGGAGCTAGTAGAGTTTTTAGTTTTATTCCTACAGACGCTTCAGATATAGAAGCGTCAATAGAGGAAGGTAAAAATATCTTCATAAATTCTCCTGATTATGTTTCTTTAACGAATGAACATAGTCAACGAATAGCAGAGTCAATGAAAGATACTATTCCAGAAGATTGGGTTAATGTTGAAGTAAAAAAAATAGATGATTCATCTGAAACTACAATTGCCACTATAGCCACTTTAGATGCAAGCGAAAAGTTTATTGTTGATAAAAAAGCAAAAGATACAATGGGTAGTTTAAGAGAAAATACTAGAAGAGCACAAATTGCAACAATACCCACAACAAATCATTTAACAACTTATACAGTTATTAATAAAGACACAGGTGAAACTGTAAATAGATCTGCAATAAGTGTTGCTTTTTCAGCTGAATATAATATGTCAAACACTTCTATTATACAAATTATTCCTAAAAATATAGCTCTCTCAGCTTCTGAATTAAAATTTATTGGAAAGCAACCAACAATATTACAAGATGATCCTATTGTTGAATGGACAGTAGATAACATGAGAAAAGGAGATTCTAAAGAATTTACTTACATTGTAAAAAGAAAAGTAACTAAATTAGAAACTATTGTAATTGGAAGTGGAAAGTACGAAGATAGAGTAACTGGAGAAAACTTACCTTGTTCTAATATTTCTAAAGGTAATTTGTCTAGACCAGTTACATCACTTAAAGCTGAAGTAAAAGATGAAGAAATTACTCCTGGGTATGAAGTTGCTATTCCTGCATTTAATTTAAAATGTGATGGTGAAGATATTGACTTTACAGTAAGCGTTCCTTTAGAATATACTGATGTTAAAATTTTAAAATGTACAGATGAAGGTTGCCTTCCTAAAGAAAAGAAAACTGTAACTGAATTAAAATGTGGAAATAAAATTATTAGAGAAACTGTAATAGAAGAAGAGTTTGGTGGATTTGTTCCGATAAACATTTCTAATGTTACTATAAATTATGATGAATTCAAGCAAGCTTTTGAAAGTATGAAATTAATGGATTTTTATGATAATAAAGATGAATTTATTTTAGAAACTTCAGCAATACAACCACAAAATCCTAATTTGAAAATATTAGGTGCGCCTATTAAGATAAGGTTAGAAAATTTAGAAGAAACTTCAATTACTTTGCCTGTCATTACTGCAATGGGTTTTGAAGATAACTCTCAAAATATTTATGTTAAAACTAATGACTTAGAATGGCAATATATTGGTGGAGAAATAAAAGATAACTTTATTACCGCTACAATTCCAAAAGAATATTTTATTAATAATGAAATTGAAGTTGCAGTAATGGGTATTTTATGTTTAAATTGTATTGAAGCTGAGATGGAAATGGCTTATTCTCCTGATAAATCAAGTAAAGATGTTGTTGTTTTAGTTCATGGTTTAGCATCTTCTCCTGCAACTTATGAAGATATTTTAAAAGATATTAGGTTAACTGAACAACCTTTTAATGTATTAACTTTTGCTTATCCAACTTCACATCCTATAAAGAAAAGTGCAGAAAAATTTGCAAGTTTATTGGAAGAACATGTTAAAAACTTTGATAATGTTTACATAGTTGCACATTCAATGGGAGGATTAGTTACTCAACAGGGTTTAAATTTAACTAGAGACAAAAAATATGTTCAAAAGATTAAGAAAGTTGTTTTAGTAGGAACGCCAAATGAAGGTGTCCCTGAAGTTGATTCTTTAGGTTTAATGTTTCAATTTTTAGTTAATTTAAAGACAGAAAATAAAATGTTTAATCTTAGAAGTGGAGTAGTTGAAGAACTTGCAAAAGGAATGATTACTCCAAGGTTAGATCATATTGATTATTATGTAATTGCTGGAGAAAAACCTTTTAGATTTTCAAAAGCTTTGAATATAAATGAAACCAATGATGGTATAGTAACAGTTCCAAGTGCTCAACGTGTTGGTGATGGATATCTTACCAATCAGTGTAAAGATTTCTGGGGTTTAAAGTTATCCCATAATGAATTAATTGATAATGTTGTTTCAAGAAAATTAATTGAAAGGATTGTAGCTGAAGAAATTTTAAAAGGAAATGATGATAACAGTTTATTAGGAAATACTCAATTTTTTGAGTTTAATGTTAACGATTGTTCTCCTGATGACAAATACGTTGTTATAGGTGTTAAATTAAATCAAAGTGAAATTTATGATCCAACTGGATGTAGTTGCGGTAATGGTGTTTGTGGTCAAGGAGAAGATGAAACAAGTTGTCCTTCAGATTGTGCTGTATTCGAGATAAGAACAAAATCAAATTTAAGTATATTGGGGCTAATATTAGTTTTTATTTCTTTAATTTACTTTCTTAGTCATAGAAAGAAATTAAAAAGAAAACGATCTAAATAATTTGATTAATTTTTCTACATCTTCTTTTTTATGCGCGAAGAAATTAGGAATTCTAAGTTGGTCTTTTTTATTTACTCCATAACCTGTTCCAATAACAATTCCATTATTTTTCATGTAATTAATTATTTTTTCATTTTCAGTAGCTTCTAAAACTAATAAATATGGAGATCTTCTTTCTTTTAATAATAATGGAAATTTAGTTTGATTATCAAAGTAATTGTATAATGTTTTTGCATTTTCATCAATTTCTTTTCTAATATTATCTAACCCATATGCAAGAAATTCTTCACATATTTTATTTAGAATGTATATTGCCAAAACATTTGGAGTTTCTATTGTTTGGTAATCTAAATATTTTTTATATATTACTGAAAAACCATGATATGGTCCAGTAATTATATTTTTTTCTTCTAATTCTTTAGCTCTTTGAAGACATTTATCATTGATAATTAAAACACTTAACCCTGCAGGCATACCAAACCCCTTTTGAACTGAGAATAAACAAGCATCAACAAATGTAAAGTCTATTTCAACATAAGGTGCACTTGAGGTACAATCAACAGCTAGTAAAGTGTTTTTATTTTCATAAACTTTTTTTAAATCTAATAATAATCCATTACTTGTTTCGTTATGTGTAACACAAATTAAATCACTTTCAGGCATGTTATCTAAGTTTGATAAGGCAATTGCTTCCTTCCCATAACCTTTACTAAAATTAAACCATTTTTTTCCAAATTCGCCTTCTACTAGATGTACACTTTTAGTTTCAACTAAACTTTGAATGACTCTTTCCATAGCTTCATTTGCACTACTTAGAAAGAATATGTGATATTCTTCAGGAATGTTCATTAATTTTTTTAATGAAAAAATTGTATTCTTCATAATTTCTCTGAATTCATTTCCTCTATGAGAAGTTGAACCTATATTATTATCTAAAGCTTCATCTAAGTATTTTCTATAACTTGGCATAAGTTCTGATGGACCTGGCGTGAAAAATTTCATTAGTATAACACCCTTATTTTTATTGTTTCTTCAATGTTTTTCAAAGCTTTAACTACATCTTCATCATAATCTTTGTTAATTGCAGTTATTACATATGCTACGTTGTTTTCACCTTTTTGAAATTGAGAAATAACGTTTATGTTATGTTCAGCTAAAATTGTATTTATTTTACTTAATATACCTGGAACATTTTTATGAATATGAATTAACCTATGTGCATTTTCAATAATTGGCATTTGAATTTCTGGAAAATTTATACTTCCTTCAGTTGTTCCTAGTTTAATAAAATCAATTAATTTTGAAGGGACATATTCGGCTATTCTTTCTTGTGCTTCAATTGTACTTCCTCCTATATGAGGCGTTAAAATAACATTTGGAAGATTTTGTAATTTATTGATAAATCCATTTCCATTACTTTTAGGTTCTTCTGGATAAACATCTATTGCAGCTCCAAATACTTTACCTGATTTTATATTTTCAGCTAATACATCTAAATCAACTACTTTTCCTCTACTCAAATTAAGAAATATAGCCCCTTCTTTCATTTCATTAAACACATCTTCATCTATTAAATATTTATTACTTTCTCTTCCATCAACATGAACAGTTATTATATCACATTTTTTAACTAATGAATTTATGGAGTAAGATTTTTTTGCATTTCCCATAGGTAACTTTTCACTAATATCATAATAATAAACAGTCATTCCAAGATTTTCAGCTAATACGCTTAACTGACTTCCAATATTTCCATAACCAATAATTCCTAATTTTTTTCCTCTTATTTCATTACTATCTTTAGCACTTTTATTCCACATTCCTTTATGTAATAAGTTACTTTTTTCAACTACTCCTCTTAATAACATTATTATTTCCCCAAGAACTAGTTCTACAACACTTCTTGTGTTGCTAAATGGAGCATTAAATATAGGAACACCTTTCTGTAAAGCATAATTTTTGTCAATTTGATCTGTTCCAATGCAAAATGTTCCTATACATTGTAAATTTTCAGCACAATCTAAAACTTTTTGTGTTACTTTAGTTTTTGATCTAATTCCAATAATATGTTTATCTTTGATTTGGTTACAAAGTTCTTCTTCATCTAAACTTTTATCAAATGTTTGAACTTCATACCCTGATTCTTCAAACGCTTGTTTTGCTTTTTCATGTATGTTTTCTAGAAGTAAAACTTTCATAGTTTTTGGTGATTATAAATTGGTATTTAATCTTTTCTGTTACTTATATTATAATAAATAAAAAGGTTCATTATTTTACTTCTTAATAATATTTATAAGTTATCTTTGATTCTAAATAATATGGATAAATTGTTTGAAATAATGGATGAGTATAATTCAGTGATGGGTACTTATCAAGCTGTAGATGATCAGGTGTTACTAATTGCTAATAAAATTACTAGTCTTGAAAATGAAAGATCTATGATGACTGGAAACCTTTTCGAAAGAGCTTGTCGTGCTTTAGCTAAAGCTGACATTGGTGCTACTAATGCTGAAACAAGACAAACTAGGTTTAAAGCAATTGATGAAGAGCTTAATAAATTAAGTGTTTTGTCAGAAGGTTCTAAAAGTAGAAAATCTGAAATGGAAAATATGCTGGATTCGATAGAACAAAATTATTTTAGGAATTTAATATTATGGCCAGGTGATGAAATATCTTTTATGAATCATTATCAAATAAGAATTTGTACTGTTGAAATGACAAGTAATGATAAAGGTGTCAATGTATTTTATTCTGCAGATGGTACAGAAAAAATAACTGGGAACTATGATGCACATTCTTTAATAACAAAAGGTGTTATTGCATTAATACATAATAGAAAAATTGACGTAGTTATAGAAAATTCTAGGTACTTATCACATGGGAACTATGGATTGCCTGTTAGGGTTGATTGATAAAACGCCACGGCCCAGATTTGAACTGGGATATCCCGGAGGAAACAACCTTTCCAGGGTTGCGCGATACCAGATTACGCGACCGTGGCATATATAATTGAAAAAAATAACCAACTTATAAATCTATTGCTAAATTATTTAAGTAAACAAGTTTTTTTTTAATTTATGATACATGAAATTGTAGATAATTATAAAATTCGTTTATCTTTAGTAGATAAAAATGATTTATTAATTATTGCTAGAAAATCATATGATTCTGCAGAACCAAAAAATACTGGATCTATTCATCCTGATTTTCAAGATTTTTTAAAATATTCAAATGGAAGACTTATTGGTTTAGAAATGCATACTGTAAATGGAAGAGAATGTAATACTGTTATTACGCTAGGAGTAGATTCTGCTTTTTATTTTAATACTGATTATTTTAAAAAAAGAGAATCAGAAGGTTTTGAAAGAAATAATCCTTTAAATTTATTAAAATCTATTTGGTAAATTCACGAACATATTCTAATATTTCTTCTTTAGATGCTTCGACAAACTTAATTGTTCCTGCTACATTATGTCCGCCACCGTTAACATTTGCGTAAGGAAATTTTTCTTTTAATTCTTTTAACAAAGTATGTAAATTAAATTTTTCATTTTTACTTCTAAAAGTAATAAAATCATTCCCTATGCCCATTGTTGTTATACCTTCTCCAAAACTATCGTTAGCCCATCCTGTTATTTTCCCTGCTTGAGGAAATTCTCCCCTAAAAGAAATTTTATCAAGTTCAAGTTCAATAGTCTTATTATTTACTTTTGCATATTTTTTTACAACTTTCATTGTATTTTCTTTTCTTAAATTAATTTCTTTTATTAAAATTTTAACTAATTTTTTATCAAACATAATATCTTCAATTAATTTAGAATCTATATGTTTAGTATGATGTGCCATAAAATCAACACAAATTGCAATATCTCTTAATTCTTCTTCGGAATAATCTTTCAAATATTGTTTAATTTCTAATCCCTCACACCTATCTGAAACTCCAGATAATGAGGCAAATATTTTATCAACTTCACCTATTTGTGATGCTATTTCATAACATAACATTCCGCTGCAAATATTACTGTCTCCTCCTACTAAATGTGGGTTTATTTGAATATCTACAGTTTTATCAATTTCAGGGAAAGGATTATGATGATCAACTACAGCAACTTTAGCTTTATTTTGTTTTACAATATTAATAGCCAATAAATCTTCTTCTCCACTTCCATTATCTAAAATAATAATTAACGCTTTATTTTGAATTAATTCAATGTCTCTTGCAGCGTCATTTAATTCATAGAATGGAGCTTTACAAGGGTTTCTTCTAAAATAATACCTTGATTTAAATCCATGTTTTTCATTTACTAAAGGCAAAATAACATTTTCTAAAGCTAGCCCTGCGCAATATCCATCTACATCAGCATGATGTCTAAGAATAATAACATCATTGTTTTTAATAGAATTTTTAATTTCATCAACTAATAAAGCTATTTTATCTTTTAATTTATCTAAAATTTTAGAATTTATTGTGAATTTCATTTTATTATTTTAAAAATATTAATCTATATAATACTTTTTAATATCTCCACTCACTATGACCCCATGCAATCATTAGGTCAGTTTTAATGTTTCTAGGAAAATCACATCCGCCAAAACAACTTCCAAGCCAAATATACACCTCACAATTAGTTTCTTTTTCTAATTGCATCTTAATTTCTCTTGCTTCGGGTTTCAATCCGTCAGGTAATTGAATTAAAACCTTTTTAGCTTCATTTTTCTTAATTTCTTCAATTGCCTTTTTTAATTCAAGATCATATCTCATATTTTTCTTTATTTTAAGTGTCTTTATAAGTTTTTATGTAATATTTATAAAGACCGTATCTTCTTGAAAAAAAATGAGAGACATTTATATAGAGAAAAATGATTTAGTTTGTGTTGATGAGCCAATAAGAGATGCTTCATTAATTCAAGAGTTAGATAAGCCTATTTATATTTTTAGTAAAGCAGTCTTTACTATTGATTATTTGCTTGATCTTAAAGGGTATGATATGGGTAGTATGTGTTTAAAAAATTTAGACCCAAAAGATCAATTTTCTGCATTAAAAGGGATTGGAGCACGGATTTATAGAGAAAGAATAAAACTAAAAAAATTAAATTCTATGTTACATAATTTACCTCAAAATTATTTTGTTTTAGATGGAATGCATCGTGTAATAAACTCTGAAAAAAAATTAAAAGCTAAAGAAATTGAAACTGATAAAGATCTTGAAGAATTAGCTGAACACGCACCAGTTGAAGAATTAGTTTTACATGTTCATTTACTTAATTTTTATCATTATGCTAATTGGAATGGGTTTAAAACAGCAGAAGAATTAACTAAACAGGCTCATTAGTTTTTACATCTTTTCCATTAAATTCATAATTAGAAATTGGCGCTGGTTCAGGAATTTCTTTTGCTTCTGCGTTATAATCTATAGCTTGTTGTGGGTGCATTTCTTCTTCTAAACGTTTAGTAGTTTGCAGTATAAATCGATTTGGCAAGTTTATGAACGCATCATACTTTTCAGCCAAATTTTGAGGTGTTGTTAATTGTCTAATTTTAGTGTTTATTGTACTAGGATCAGTTTTACCTATGTATAACAATCCTATTTTTCTTATATTATCTGCATTTCCATCATTTGCTAATAAAAGAGTCTTTGTAAAGTATTCTAGAAATTCACCCTTTGGTTCACAATTTAAAAAATAAATAATGTTTTCTAAAATTGAATCTTTTTTTTGAAAATTCACTGAATTTCCAAATAGTTCTTCTAGCTTTAAAACAGTATGACTCAGAAAAGGTAAATCTGTCCAATCTTCTTTTCCTGCATATTGTAAATATCTATTTAGTGAAATACCTTCAAATTCAATCATATTTAAGGGATATTTTCTTAGTATATAAACTTTCCTTTATTAATTACTAGCAAGTAGTTCTAGAATCGAATTAAGATATTAGTATAGTAATTAGGTGAAATATAAAAAAATATTATAGTAAATTAATTAACTTTGTTGAAAAGGAATAGCTTAATAAAAGCTCTCAACATTCATTAAATCATCTAATTCATTATCATCAAAAGCTTTTCTTGATAACAAATTTCTTAACGATTTTTGCTCTTTAGTTTCTCGCATGTTGCTAAGTAAATCTAAATCTTCTTTATTAAATTCGTTCATTTTTTCCTCTTTAAATCTTGTATTTCTCTCTCTAGAATTGAAATTCTTTCTTGTAATGCATAATTATTATCATTTAGAAAAGTAATCCATTCATATGTTCTGTTTCTTAAAAAAACCATATCGTTTTTTACTCTGTTAAATGAAACTTGTATTTTTGACATTCTACCACTTCCGAAAAAATGATCTTATCCAACAATATACTCTCTTAACTCTACTTTCCCTGACATCATATACTGTTAATTTCATTTTTCCTCACTTGAAAGGAGTAAATTCAGTCACATATATAAATGTTTCTGTTTTTAACAACTAATTAGTGATTAATTATTTCTTCGAAAAGTATTTAAATTCGTATTTTTTGGTATATCAAAGGGGTGTAGATTATGGAATTAGAATCAAATGAAGGTGATGAACCTCCCTCGGGATGGTTAGAGGGAGTAATTCTGGATGAAGATATTTTTATAGAAAATAATGATAGTTCTTTAATTTTAATGTATCATACTGGAGATTTAGTGGAAGGTAATGGTTTTTACACAAATGAATTCCCAGAAGTTGGTAAGTTAGATTATGTTGAAAGTGGTGATGAACCTACGTACCAAAGTACAGAATTAGGTGATTCTAATTATACTGGAGAAAAAATAGATGAAAATATGCATTTGTATAATATTGGCATAGCGAATAATCCTTTACTTAAAGCTCAATCAAAACAGGCATTAATGAGGGAAGTAATGTTAGGTAATGCTGCAGCTTCAGTAGCATTAAGACAAATTAAAGTTTTAGATCCTTAGTTCTAATCCGTAACATTTAAATATAGGCAATTAAAGCTCAAACATAAAAAGAGAATATAAAAGGTGAATTTAATTGAGGGAAATAATACAAAGCCTAAAGGTGTGTGAAAAAGAATCCACTAAGATTTTAGAAAAGGCTGAAACTGATTCTTTGGCTATGGTTGAGAATGCTAAAGAAAAAGCAAAACAAAGCATAGGCAAACTTTATACTAAAATCGAAAATAATAGACAGAAAAATTTGAAAAAAGCAGAAGCAGAAATCGATGAAGAAATTAAGACATTAAAATCAGACTCTGATAAACAACTAAAATCTCTTGAAACAAGTTTTTCTAAAAATAAAGTGAAAGCAAAAAAAGAAATTATTAAGGTGTTATTAGGAGATTAATTTATGTTTAGGTCTTCAGATATGCAGAAAGCTAGTCTTTTTGCTGTTTCAAATGAAAGAGAAAAAGTTTTAAGTAAAATACATGAAACTGGGTTGCTTCAATTAATTGATTTAAAGGGAAGTGATATAGATTTAGAATTATCGAACCCAGGAAGTGAATTAAAAGAAATTTCTGATAAATTACTTAGAGTTTCTAGATTAGTTACAATTATGAAACTTGCACCTAGAAAGCTTTCTTTTACACAAGAGTTATTTGGTTTAGAGTTAATGGATAAAGAACATGTAAAAAGAGAAAGTAAAAAAGTAATGATAAAACATGCTGAACAATTTTTAGACAAAAATGAAGAAAAATTATTAACATTAGAAGAAGAAAATTTAACTTTAAATGAAAAAATTAATGTATTAAATGATCAAAAGAAATTAATTGTATTGTTGACAAACTTAGGAATTCCTTTAGATGAAATTCAAACTTCCAATAAAATTTTATTCACATTAGGAAGAATTAATAATATTAATTTAGATAACTTCAAAAAAGATTGTGAAGATGACTTAAATGAATTATGTCATTTTGATGTTAGAGAAGAAAATAATAAAGAATCAGTTATAACTTTAATTACAGTTAAAGAAGATGAACATAAAGTAAATTTGTTAACTAAAAAACATTCACTTTTAACGTTTGCTCTACCAGACTTAGAAAAACCAACAGTTGAATTTGTTGATAATGCGATTGAAACTTCAATCCAAAGAAGAATTAAGTTAATTGAAGAAATTTCAGAATTTAGAAAGAAAGTATTTGCAAATGCTATTAAATATAGAGAAGAATTAGAACTATTAAAAGAAAAATATGAAGCTATTCATAAAACTATGAATTCTGAAAAATTCTTTTTATTAACAGGATGGGTTAGTAAAGAAAATATTAAAAAATTAGAAGATAGTTTGAAAAATTTAGCTGTAATTACTTTTGAAGACCCTAAGGAAGAAGATATTGTTCCAGTAGAAACAACTAATCCAAGGTGGCTAAAACCATTCGAAGTATTAACTGAATTATATTCTTTGCCAAAGTATAAAGATTTAGATCCTACTTTTATTGTTGGTCCAATTTTTGTAATTTTTGCAGGGTTTATGTTAACTGACTTTGTATATGGTTTAGGGTTAGTAGTATTAGGAAGTTTTCTAATCAAAAAATTTGGCAAGTATAGCCAAGGATTAAATGATATTTCAATTAGCATTTTATTAATTGGAATTTTTTCAATGTTTTTTGGTGTTTTAACTGGAAGTTATTTAGGAGATATGATGCAATATATTAATCCTAGTTGGACTTCTAAAAATTTAGCATTCTGGGGAGATCCTTTATCAGATCCATTATATTTTTTAATTATTAGTTTAGGAGTAGCATTAGTTCATGTAAATGTAGGTTTAATTATGGGTTTAACCGAAGACATAAGAAAAAAAGAATATAAAACTGCTCTAGGTGATAGAATAGTTTGGTTTATTATACAAATTGGAATTGCATTATGGGCAACTGGATTTTTAGCTACTTTTGGTAAGATATTATTTGGGTTAGGTGTATTAATAAAAGTAAGCACAGCTGGTCCACTTGGATTATTAGACATTACAGGTTTTATGGGAGATGTAATAAGTTATTCTAGATTATTTGCATTAGCTTTGAGTACAGCTGGAATTGCAATGACTGTAAATTTATTAGCAGATTTACTTAGCGGAGTACCTTTTATTGGCTTTTTTTTAGCTGCTTTGATTTTCATTGTAGGTCATTTATTTAGTTTCGCAATGAATGCATTAGGTGGTTTTGTTCATAGTATTAGGTTACAGTTTGTAGAATTTTTTGGAAAATTTTATGAAGGTGGCGGAGATAGATTTTTACCATTTAAAGAAGAAAGAACTTATACTGAGGTTAAAAAATGAGCATTCCATATTATAGTTATTTACAAACCCAGGGAATTTTACAGGAAGCTGTAAATAATATGACAAAGACAGTTGTTGAAACATCTGTTGATTTAAGTAATGTTACAATTAATAATTCAATTACAACTTCTGGAATGTTTGGTGGTATGTTTAATATTGGGATTGATCCTATGTATTTAGCTATAATAGGAGCAGGTATCGCAGTAGGTGTTTCTGGAATTGCATCAGCTATTGGAGCCGGAATTGCAGGAAGTACTGGAGCGAAAGCTGTAGCTGAAGATCCTAAACAATTTTCAACTGCATTATTATTTCAAGCTTTACCTCAAACTCAAGGTATTTATGGTTTTTTAATTGCAATTTTAATATTATTGGGAGCAGGTGTAGTTGGAACTGTAAAACAAATCACATTAGCTCAAGGTTTAGGTGCTTTAGGTGCTGGTTTAGCAGTTGGAATTGCAGCAGTTTCAGCAATTGGTCAAGGTATTGCAGCAAGTGCAGGAATTGGAGCAGTAAAAGAAGATAAAAAAATGTTTGGTAAAAGTATTTTATTCTCAGTTTTGCCAGAAACTCAGGCATTATATGGTTTTATTATTTCTATTTTAATATTAATAGGTGTAGGGTTATTCGGAGCTGTAACAAAAAATATTCCTGAAGTATTAGGATGGGCTTCAGTTGGTGCAGGTTTAGCAGCAGGTATTGCTGGAATTTCAGCTTTAGGTCAAGGAATTGCGGCAGCCGGTGGAATTGGAGCTGTATTAGAGAGAAGTAAAGTTTTTGGTAAGAGTATTTTATTCTCAGTTTTGCCAGAAACTCAAGCATTATATGGATTTATAATTGCAGTATTGATATTAATAGGGTTTGGAATTTTAGGTGTTCCACAATCTGAATTTAATTTAGCTTTAGGAATGTTTGCAATAGCTGCAGGGTTAAGTGTAGGTATTTCAGGAATTTCTGCAGTAGGTCAAGGTATGGCAGCTTCAGCCGGTATTGGAAGTATTGCAGAAGATGATAAAATGTTTGGTAAAAGTATTTTATTTTCAGTCTTGCCAGAAACTCAAGCATTATATGGATTTTTAATTGGAGTTTTAATTTTAGTTGGTGGTGGGTTAATTGGTGGAATAAAAGTTGGCATTACAACTCCTATAGGTGTTATTGCAATAGGCGCAGCTTTAAGTGCAGGTTTTGCAGCAGTTTCAGCTATAGGTCAAGGTATGTCTGCTTCTTCAGGAATAAAGTCAGTTACAGAAAAACCAAGTATGTTTGGTAAAAGTATTATATTTAGTATCATTCCTGAAACTCAAGCTTTAATGGGATTTTTAATTGCTATATTATTATTAATAGGTTCAGGTATTATTGGTTCAGCTAAAGCGGGACTTAGCATGGGCAGTGGTTTAATTGCAATAGGTGCAGGAGTTGCTGTTGGTTTAGCTGCTGTGTCTGCAGTAGGTCAAGGATATGTTGTAAGTTCAAGTATTACTAACGTTACAAGAAATGCGAAAATGTTTGGTAAAAGTTTATTATTCAGTGTACTTCCTCAAACTCAAGCATTATATGGATTTTTAATTGCAATTTTATTATTAGTTGGAGGTGGTCTTGTAGGCGGAGTTAAGTCAGGACTTTCTACTTCAATAGGTTTAGTTGCAATTGGAGCTGGATTAGCAGTTGGTCTTTCTGCAATGTCAGCAATTGGTCAAGGACTAGTTGCAAGTAGTGCAGTAAATGCAGTTTCAAGAAATAATAAAATGTTTGGTAAAAGTATTTTATTTTCAGTCTTGCCAGAAACTCAAGCACTATATGGATTTTTAGTAGCTATAATTCTGTTAGTATCAGGTGGATTAATTGGTGCTTCATCAACTAGTATTATTACTCCAATGGGAATTGTTGCAATTGGCGCTGCAATTAGTGTTGGGTTTGGAGCAATTTCAGCTATAGGTCAAGGAACTTCTGCAGCTAGCGGAGTTACTGCAACTTCTGAAAAACAAAGTATGTTTGGTAAAAGTATTATATTTAGTATTATTCCTGAAACTCAAGCTTTAATGGGTTTTTTAATTGCAATTTTAATGTTGATTGGTGCAGGGTTAATGGGAAAAATTGCATATTCTATTTCGATAGCTCATGGGGTTGTAGCAGTGGGTGCAGGTTTTGCTGTCGGTATGGCTGCTATTTCAGCTATAGGTCAAGGGTTTGCAGTTTCAACATCTATTAATGCAGTAACCCAAGATGCAAAAATGTTTGCAAAAAGTTTATTGTTTTCAGTTATTCCACAAACTCAAGCTTTAATGGGTTTTTTAATCGCAATATTAATATTAATTGGCAGTGGATTAGTAGGAAGTATTAACATGGCTATAACTACTGCAAATGGTCTTGTAGCAATAGGTGCAGGATTTGCTGTAGGATTAGGAGCATTATCTGCAGTAGGTCAAGGTTTTGTTATTTCATCTGCTATAACTACAGTAACACAAGATAACAAAATGTTTGGTAAAGGTTTATTGTTTAGTGTTCTTCCACAAACTCAAGCATTGTATGGATTTTTAGTTGCAATTTTACTTCTTGTAGGAGGAGGATTAATAGGCGGAAGTGCTTTAGATTTACATATTCCTGTTGGATTACTTGCAATGGGTGCAGGGTTAGCTGTTGGTTTAGCAGCAGCTTCAGCTATTGGTCAAGGATTAGTTGCAGGAAGTGGTATAACTGCAGTTAAGGAAGATAATAAAATGTTTGGTAAAGCTATATTGTTTTCAGTCTTGCCAGAAACTCAAGCATTGTATGGATTTTTAATCGCAATTTTATTATTAGTAGGCGGTGGATTAATAGGTACATTAAATTTAGCATTAACTGTTCCTTTAGGTTTAGTTGCAATTGGAGCAGGGTTAAGTGTCGGAGTTGCTGCAGTTTCAGCTATAGGTCAAGGTGTAGCTGCAAGTAGCGGTGTTGCTTCAGTTCAAGAAAATAGTAAAATGTTTGGTAAAAGTATTTTATTTTCAGTATTACCAGAAACTCAAGCGTTATATGGAACAATAATATCTATTCTTTTAATGACTGGTGTTGGTATAATGGGTGTTATTAAATCTGGAGTAACTATGTTACAAGGATTTGGTGCAATAGGCGCAGGATTAGCTATAGGTTTTGCTGCAATATCAGCATTAGGTCAAGGAATAATTTCAGCAAGTAGTATAGGTGCAAGTTTAAAAGATGCAAAAAGTATGGGTAAAGGATTAGTATTAAGTGTAATCCCTGAAACATATGCTATCTTTGGATTATTAATTTCAATTTTAATGTTGTTAGGACTTAAAATAATTTAAGGTGTATAAAAAATGAGCTTAGAAAAAATTAAACAAAAAATTTTAGATGAAGCAAAAGAAGCTTCAGAAAAAACCAAGTCAGTATATCAAGAAAAAGTTGACGAAATTGTTAGTGACAATAAGAAAGAAATGGAAACAATTTCTCAAAAAAAAGACGATGAAATTAATGCAGAAATTGTATTATTTAAAAAAAATGCAATAGCAAGACAAAAGTTATCTTTACAATCAAAGTATTTGGTAAGAAGGGAAGAGATATTTAATTCTCTTTTAACGGATGCATTGAAAAGTGTTGATGCTAATTTGGTTAAGGAATATATGAAAACTGTTCTTGATGAAAATAAAGATTTATCTGGAAAAGTAACAGTAACTTGTTCAAAAGAATATATTGAGTTTGTTAATTCAAATACAAAATTTTCAAATTTTGAAGTAATTGAATCAAAAGATGATTCTTTTACTATCGCATCTGATTCAGGATTAAGAATCAATGGATCTTTAAATGCGTTAGTTGAAAGAAAAAAAAGTGAATTAAGACAAGGAGCCATCAAGGCTTTAGGTGTATAAATATGGATGTAGTAGTATTTGGAGCAATTGCAGCTAGTTTAGTTGCAGGAACTGTAGTTATTTGGCCTACTGTGCAAATGACAATTGGTTTAGCTCCGCACATTTATGCTAATACTAGATGTAGTGCAAAACTTGCACAATTACTCCCAGATACATTTACAGATAATTTACTTCAATCAGTTTCATATGAAGAATCATTATCTTTACTTGAAGATTCTTATTATAGAGTTTATGTAGAAAAGTCAAGAGATTTTGTTAAACTTAGTTCAATGTTAAATCAAGATTTATATTTAACGTATCGATGGTTAGAAACAATTGTTCCTGAAAATATGGTTCCAATAATAAAAACACTTAGAATTAAGTTTGAAATTGGTGATATTAAAGAATTGTTTAATAATTTAAAAAATAAAATAACAGAACATAAACTTCCTCATGTTCAAGATGAAAATTTAAAATTAAAGTTAGAAAATACAACTGATTTTGCATCATTAATGGCGTCATTTGAAGGAACTGAGTATAGTACTATTTTTGCTAATAAAAATCTTACACAACTCGATAGCATAAATAATGAATTAGATAAATTTTATTTTGAAAAAGTTTTTGATGTCATTTCAGCTTCTGAAGATGAAAAAGCAGCAGTGGCATTTAAAGAATATTTTAGTTATTTAGTAGATTTAATAAATTTAAAATTAACTCTTCGAAGAATTGATAAAAAATCTTCATTAGATTTATTAGATCATGGAAGAATTTCAAAAGAATCATTAGAAGATATTGAAGATTTAAATGCTTTTGAGAATTTATTATCTCAATTTGGTTATAATGAAAATATTGTTGAATATACTCCTTTTGAGATTGAAAATAGCGTATACAAATATATGAAGAAAGCTTCAGGGTTAATTAACTCAAAACATAGCTTAAAGTCAGGAAGTGTTGTAAGATATATTATGCTTAAAGAAATTGAAATTAGGAATGTAAATATTATTTTAAAATTAAAGTCAGATAACTTCAATAAAGAAGAAATTCAAAAGGTGTTAGTATTATGATGCAGATTGCTTTAATAGGAGATGAAGATACTATTAACGGGTTTATGTTAGCTGGGGTAAAACATAGTATAAAATATAGAGAAGATAAGCTTGAAGAAGATTTGAAAAAATTTTCAGAAGCAAAAGTTTTAGTATTTACAGAAAAAGTTGGAGAACAATTAAGAAAAACTGGATTAATTGATAAAATTGAAAATACATATTTAGAAATTCCAGATAAAACTGGTTCAAGTGGCCAGGCAATGCAAAAAATAAGTAATTTATTTGAGAGTGCAATTGGAATTGCACTAAAAGAAAACGAATAAGGTGATTCACGATGGAAGGAAAAATTATCAAAATATCAGGACCTGTTGTTGTAGCTTCAGGCATGAAAGGAGTTCAGATGTATGAAGTTGTTAAAGTAGGAGATGAAGGATTAGTTGGTGAAGTAATTGAACTTCATGAAGATACAGCGACAATTCAAGTATATGAAGAAACTACAGGGATTGCACCTGGCTCAAAAGTTGTATCTACTGGTGCAAGTTTAAGTGTTGAATTAGGTCCAGGAATTATAGGTAATATTTATGATGGGATATTAAGACCATTAGATAAAATTAAAGAACAAACTGGAGCATTTCTTGCGAGAGGTGTTGAAGCAGATTCAATTAACCATAAGAAAAAATGGAAATTTGTTCCAAAATTAAAAAAAGGAGAAGATGTTACTCCTGGAATGATTATTGGAGAAGTAAAAGAAACTTCAGTAGTTGTACAAAAAATTTTAGTTCCACCTGGTGTAGAGGGTGAACTTAAAAAAATATCAAAGGAAGGAGAATATACTGTAGAAGATGTTGTAGCTGTTGTAGGCGATACTGATATTAAATTAAGTCAAAAATGGCCGGTTAGAATTCCTCGTCCAGTAATTGATAAATTAGAACCTACTTTACCTTTAGTTACAGGAATGAGAATTATTGATACTTTTAATCCAGTTGCAAAAGGAGGAACAGCTTGTACTCCAGGACCGTTTGGAAGTGGAAAAACTGTTACACAACAAAGTATTGCAAAATGGTGTGATGCAGATATTATTGTTTACATTGGTTG
This sequence comes from uncultured Methanosarcinales archaeon, assembly GCA_964589485.1. GTDB lineage: Archaea > Nanobdellota > Nanobdellia > Woesearchaeales > CAYSVS01 > CAYSVS01. The sequence continues at coordinate 33,141 of CAZPRK010000010.1, forward strand.
TGGTGAAAGAGGAAACGAAATGACTGATGTATTGCAACAGTTTCCGACTATTAAAGATCCACGAACAGGAAAAGCATTACTTGAAAGAACAATTATTATTGCAAATACCTCAAATATGCCAGTTGCAGCTAGAGAAGCTTCAGTTTATACTGGAATTACAATTGCTGAATATTTTCGAGACATGGGATTTGATGTAGCTTTAATGGCTGATTCAACATCAAGATGGGCAGAAGCAATGAGAGAAATTTCAGGAAGATTAGAAGAAATGCCTGGTGAAGAAGGTTATCCTGCTTATTTATCAACAAGGTTAGCTCAATTTTACGAAAGAGCTGGACGTGTAAAAACATTAAATAAAGATGAAGGAAGTGTTACTGTAATTGGAGCAATTAGTCCACCTGGTGGAGATTTTTCAGAACCAGTTACACAGAATACATTAAGAGTTAATAAAACGTTTTGGGCTTTAGATAAAAATTTAGCTTCAAGGAAACACTTTCCCGCAATTAATTGGTTAAATAGTTATTCTTTATATTTAGATTCAGTTACTGATTGGTATAAAGATAATGCAGGAGATAAATGGCGTGATCTTAGAGATGAAGCAATGAGATTATTACAAAAAGAAGAACAGTTACAGGAAATTGTTCAGTTAGTTGGTCCAGATGCTTTACCTGATAACGAAAGATTAGTTTTAGAAGTTACTAAAATTATCAGAGAAGATTTTTTACAACAAAATGCTTATCATGAAGTGGATTCATATTGTCCTTTATCAAAACAAGTATTTATGCTTGAATTAATCTTGGAATGGTTTTCACTTTCAAATGCAAAATTAACTCAAGGTGTAAGTATACACGATATTTCAGATATGAAAATAAAGGAAGAGTTAGCGAGAATGAAAGAATTTAATAATGATAAATTCGAAGATCATTATAAAACATTAACAAAACAAATGGCCGAAGAATTTGAGGCTATGAAGGCGTAGGAGGCACATTACAATGAAACAAAAAACAATGGAGTATAGTTCAATTAAAGAAATATCAGGTCCTTTAATGATTGTTAAGGGAGTTGAGGGTGTTGCTTACGGTGAATTAGTAGAAATTCAATCTGAAGATGGTCAAAAAAGAAATGGACAAGTCCTTGAAGCTAAAGATGATTTAGCAGTTGTTCAAGTTTTTGAAGGAACAAGAGGTTTAGATACTAAACATACATCAGTAAGGTTTACAGGAGAGACAATGAAGATAGGAGTTTCCGAAGAAATGATTGGAAGAATTTTTAATGGACTTGGAAAACCAATAGATAATAATCCTGAAATAGTTCCAGAAGCTAATTTAGATATTAATGGGCAGGCTATTAATCCTGCAGCTAGAGAATTCCCTGAAGAGTTTATTCAAACAGGTGTAAGCGCGATAGACGCTATGAGTACTTTAGTAAGAGGACAAAAACTTCCAATTTTTTCAGAAGCTGGTTTGCCACATAATCAATTAGCAGCACAAATTGCAAGACAAGCAAAAGTTTTAGGAAAAGGTGAAAAGTTCGTTGTTGTTTTTGCAGCAATGGGAATTACTTTTGAGGAAAGTAAATTTTTTATGAATGACTTTGAAAGGACTGGTGCAATTGAAAATATGGTTGCGTTTATCAATTTAGCAGACGACCCGGCAATTGAAAGAATTATCACACCTAGAATTGCATTAACAACAGCTGAATATTTAGCTTTTGAGAAAGATATGCATGTATTGGTTATTTTAACTGACTTTACAAATTATTGTGAAGCTTTAAGAGAAATTGCAGCTGCAAGAAATGAAATCCCTGGGCGAAGAGGATACCCAGGATACATGTATACTGATTTAGCGATGAGTTATGAAAGAGCTGGTAAGTTAGAAGGTAAAAAGGGAAGTGTTACTCAAATCCCAATTTTAACAATGCCACAAGGTGACATAAGTCACCCTATTCCTGACTTAACTGGTTATATTACTGAAGGACAAGTTGTTGTTAGTAATGAATTACATAGAAATGGTGTTTATCCACCGATTGATGTTTTACCATCTTTATCAAGACTTATGAATGAAGGTATTGGTGAAGGTAAAACTAGGGAAGATCATAGTGGTGTAGCTAACCAGTTATATAGTGCATATGCTGAAGGAAGAGATTTAAGAGATTTAGTTGCCGTTGTAGGTGAAGAAGCTCTAAGTGAAAGGGATAAAAAAATCTTAAAGTTTGCATCATTATTTGAAAATGAATTTATTCGACAAGCAAATAGTGAAAATAGAGATGTAACTAAAACTCTTGGAATTGGTTGGAAATTATTAGGAACCTTACCAGAAAAAGAGTTAAAGAAAATTAAACTTGAGCACATTTCAAAATATTATCCAAAGAAGTAAAATGGCATCAAAAACTATAATTGCAACACGTATGGAGCTGTTAAAGCTTAAGAAAAAGATTAAGCTAGCTCAGAAAGGACATAAACTTTTAAAAGAAAAAAGAGATGCTTTAATTGGTGAATTTTTTACTTTAATGGAAGGGTTAAAAACTCAAAGAAAAGATGTAGATTACGCTTTAGAAAAAGCATTTAAATCTTTAAGTTTATCTACAGCTATTTCTGGATCTGATGAAATTAAGCGTGCAGCTTATTCTACTGATGAAATGGGTGAAATTGTCCAAAAGAAAAATACAATTATGGGAGTTAGTGTTCCTATTTTTGAATTTGAATCTAAAATTGATAGAAAGTATAGTCATTTGTCAACTAATGTTGAGTTAGATACAGCTTCAAGATATTTTGATAAAGCTCTTAATAAAATGGTAAAATTAGCTGAACTTGAAGCAACTGCTACAAAGTTAGCTGATGAAATTAAAAAAACTAAACGTAAAGTAAATGCATTAGAACAAAGGTTAATTCCTAACTTGAATAAAGATATTATTTACATTAAAATGCGTTTAGAAGAAATGGAAAGAGAAAATTTCTCTAGATTAAAAGTTATTAAGAAGAGAATTGAAGCGTAGAAATTATATTGTTCTATATTCTTTTGAAGCTTCTTTTCCTTTAATATATTCAGGATCAGTTTTTTCTAGAATTTTTTCAACTGTATTTTCAATATGAAAAATAGAAATATTTAATTCATTTGCAATTGTTTTTGCTCTTTTCATTGTAATTTCAGATAAAAAAGCATCTCCTTCTTTTGCATCCCAAGTTTGACAGTTAAATAGAAAAGTGTCCTAAGTTTGTTTTAGGTTATGA
>CAZPRK010000011.1:0-20207 GCA_964589485.1 uncultured Methanosarcinales archaeon
TAATAAGCTTAAAAAACAAAAACAATTTTCTCTGGAAGGCATACATATAAGAAAGGATGAAACTAATTTTCCAGTATCGATAAACTTAGAATATATTAAGTTCAAATCTAATAAGATAATTTTAGCAATCATAAGAGATATAAGTTCTGAAAAAATAAAAGAAAAAGCATTAAGTGAAAGTGAAAGTAAATTCAAACAAATTGCCGAAAGCAGTATCGATGTAATCTTCACAGCAAATAATAAAGGTATTGTTACTTATGTATCACCAGCAGTAGAAAAGCTATTAAGCAGAAAAGTAAAAGATGTTCTAGGACATAATTATATGGAGTTTGTATGTAAAAATAGCATAGAAGAAACTAAAAGATTATTTTTAGGTACTTTAAGCGGTAAAACTATAGAAGGAACAGTAATAGAATTATGCAAACCAGATAAAACAAAAGTATGGGTTGAAATTAATGCATCGCCTATTATAAAAGAAAATAAAATAATTGGATGTCAAGGAGTTGCAAGAGATGTAACCTTAAGAGTTAACCTAGAAAAAAATTTAATGCAAGCTAGAATTGAGGAAATGAAAGCTAAAGAAGTTGAATGGTTAGCTTCCTTGCCAAGAAAAAACCCAAACATAGTTATGAAATTGACAAATAAAGGAACTTTGTTATATCAAAATAATACTGCAAAACGAAAAATAGGAGATACTATACCTAAAAAATTAAAAAATATTATTATTAAATTAAAAGTTGAAAAGCTTAAATCTGAAATTGAAATAAAAGATAAAATATATTTATTTACTATTATCAAAATAAACGAAAAATCTCAAATCAATGTTTATGGAACTGATATTACTGAATTAAAAGAACAAGAAAAACAAGTCGAGCTTTTACTTGAAGGATTTGAAACATCTCCTAATTCCCAAGTGATAGTAGAATATTGTGGTGAACCAAAAATAAAGCGTATAAATAAAGCATTTACTAAATATTACGGGTATACAACAAAAGAAGTTATAGGAAAAAATCCTTCAATCTTGAAATCAGGGAAGCAAACAAAAGAATATTATACAAAAATGTGGAAAAATTTGCTTAATTCAAAAATTGGGTATTGGCATGATGAAATTATTAACAAAACTAAAAAGAATAAATTAATAAATGTAATTCTTACCATTAGTACTGTATTTTATAATAATGAACCAGTATACTTTGTAGCCAATCATATTAATATAAGTAAAATCAAAGAAGTTGAGCAAAAGTTAATCGAACAAAAAAAAGAACTACAAAATAAAATCAAAGAATTAGAAAGATTCACCAATATTGTAATTGGAAGAGAATTAAAAATGGTTCAATTAAAAAATAAAATAAAAAAAATGGAGAAAAAAAGTGATAAAACTAAATAAGATAAATATCCTTATCTTAGTAGTTTCATTACTTATCATTTTTCTATTTAGTACTATATATAATTTACAAACTGCTCATGAGTCACATTCTAAAGTAGTAGATATTGCTGGAAGAAATAGAATGTTGAGTCAACAGATAGGATATGAATTACATAAAAATTATCATTCAAATAATATATCAAACTCTAATTTGGAAAAAATTGAAGAATCTATCATTTTACACGATAAATCTCTTGACGTGTTAACTTATGGGGGTTTAATATGGAACGGAAAAAACGAAATCTATTTGTCAGAAGCACCTACTGAAGTGTTTGAATATTTAAATAAGTCAAAAATAAAATTTATAGAATATAAAAAATATGCAATAAAACTTCTAGAAAACTTAAAAAAAGGAAAAAAAAATAAAACATTGATGAATTACATAAATAATAATAATAAAGAACTTCTTTTGTTAAATCAAAATGTTGTTGAGAGTTTTGTAACCTTCAATGAAAAAAGTGAGAAAAAAATAAAGTTTGTCTTAATTATTATTTTCTTAATAACTTTAATAGGCATAACTTATATCTTCAAACTTATTAAATTAACTGAAAAACAAAATAAATCAATCAAATATTATAACAAAAACCTTTCGAAAAAAGTTAAAGAAAAAACTAAAGAAATATTAAAATCTGAAAAAGAATTAAGAAAAAGAGTAGTTTTAGAGAAAAAAGCAAGACTTGCATCTCTTAACATACTTGAAGACGTAGAAGAAGCAAGAATAAAAGTAAAAAGATCTTTAGTTGAATTAAAAGGATTAGATAAACTAAAAGTTCAATTCTCATCCATTTAATTTTTAATAATTTTATATCAATTCCTTTTTCAACATTTGCTTTATTAATTTTTGTTTTCAATTCAAATAATTCATTTTGCAATAAATTTATTTCTTTTGTTATATTTTCTATTCTCTTTTTTTGACTATCAACAAAATTTTGATTTAATTCTTTTATCTCATCGTTTGATAATTTTTCATTTTCCCAAGATTTAAGTTGAATTTTTTTTTTTAATAATTTCATTTCTTAGATCTATTTTTCTTAGTATGTTTTGTTCTATTTGTTTTACATTAAACAATATTTCTGATATTTTCACTTATATCACCTTATTTATTGACGATAGAAAAAAATATAAATTTTTTCATTTTTTGATATAAACTTATAATTTTTGATTAAAAAGTCTAATTTAAGAAAGAATATCCTTTCAAATTATTAATTTTATATATTTTCTTAATCTTTTCTTTACCGTTTGGCATTTTTAATATACGTTGAATGGCATTTAGAGCTAAGTCATATTGAGAATTAATAAAATCAGAATGTGGTTTTTGCCATTTTGTTGGATTTTCTTTGACAAATTTAGCCCACCTTTCTACATGTTCCATGTGTGTTGTATCTCTCATAATCTTAACTCCTTTATAGTTTCTTTAATTGTATTTATTTTGTTTTCATTAATTTCTTCATCAAAAATTATTCTTAAGTGTCTAGCATCTTCTAAGTCTTTATCTGATTTCAAATATTCTTCTTTAAATGCAATATTATATTCGATTGATCCAAAAAAAACATCTAATCCTGTTATTGGAATTTTAACTCTTTCTTTAACTTGAACTTCATCTAATTTGTCTTTCGCAAATTTAATTTTCATTTCAGGAAGAGGTGAATCTTTGTATGTATATCTTACAGAAGCTTGCTCTTCTAAATATTCAAAAATAATATTAACATCATCAGATTGCATGCATATAAAATCATTTTTTATTAGATCTTCATGAAATTGTTTAAATCTTTCAATATCTACTACAGAAATAATCATATCTATATCTTCAGTCCCTCTTACTCTACCTGTAGCTATTGCGATAAACCCTGAAACGATAATATATTTCGTATGTTTATCAACTATTTCGCAAAACTTAGTTACAAATTTATTTAGTATGTTTATATCGCTTATACTTCTTTCCATGTTAAATGATGAAACACGATACTATTTAAATATTAATGAAGCTTACTTTTTATCGATAATCCAAGAAACATTTAAATATGACTTTGTTACCTTAATAACAAATGGTTACAGTAAGTCAAGTAGTAAAAAAAATAATTAATAATCAACCTAGGTTACAAGATTCTATGATTGAAGGAATAATTAGTTTCGCAAATTTAGCAGAATATTTACAACCTAGAATTGAAAAAGAAATGGGTGAAGTAGTTAATACACCTTCTATTGTTATGGCGTTAAGAAGATACTCTGACAATCTCCAAAGTAAAGTTGTAACTCAACCATTTAAGGCAAGTCAAGAATTAATATTAAAAACTAATTTATGTGATATTTGTATTGTTAAAACATCTTCCGCAATAAAAAAAATTCAAAAACTTTATAACATTATAGATTATGATAGAGGGGAAACGCTTAACATAATTCAGGGAAACTATGAAGTAACTATTGTAATTTCGCAAAAACATTTGGATGATGTGAAGAAAATAATTAAAGGAGAAAAAATTTTACATTTAGAAAAAGATTTAGTTTCATTAACATTAAGGTTAAGTAAAGACTTTTTATTAACTCCTGGAATAATGTCAGTTGCAACAAGAAAATTAGCTTGGGAAAATATTAATATTTTAGAAAACATTTCTACTATGACAGAACTAGCTTTTATTATTCCAGAAAAAGATTCTTCAAGAGCTTATAACTTATTTCAAGAGATAATAGCTTACTGAATTTCAAAATAATCTTCTAATATTAATTTATCCAAGTTATCTAGTTTATTACAAATATAAAATCTTCCGTTGCCAATTTCAACAATTTTCCGACCTAATTCTTCACCTTTTTCATCTAAATCTATTCCAATTAAACTAACAGAAATATTATTTGCTTTAGCTGAACTTATAGCTTTTAATGTTTCTTCTTCAGGGTCTTTTCCAAATGTTGGCAATGCATCACTAAGTAAAACGATATGTTTAGTAACATCTTTATTTGGAAATAAATCTATTGCCTTATTAATTGTACCAACAATATCAGTTTCTTTTGAAGCTTTTACTCTAGTTAATTCTTTTAATATTAATCCAAAATCATTTGTTGGAGAAATAACTTCTTTGACTTCACTTCCAAACGTAATTAATCCAACCATATCTTTATTCTCTATGGCTTTGAAAGAAAGAGCCACTCCTGCTCGTTTAGCGGCATCTATTTTTTTCCCACGCATACTTCCGCTTGCGTCTAATCCATAAATTATATAAGTTTCTCCTCTACTTTCTCTATTAAATGTTTGTAAATCTTCTATTAAAATTTCTTTATGGTTTCTTCTAATTGCATTTTTTAAGCTTTTTCTTAATGCAATATCTTTAAACCTGTGACCTTTTTTATATTTCTTAACATCTTGTTTTTCACCATAATGACTTATTTTTTTATGTAATCTTTGTCCCATAGATCCTTTTGGAATTATATTATCTAGTTCTTCAAAATAAAGTGTCAATGATGCTAATTCAATTCCTGATTCTAGAATAAATCCTTCTTTATCGATTAATTTATCTTTTTTTAATTTTTTAACATTTTCTTCTAATTTTTGTTTTAATTCTCTTTGGAATTCAGGGATTTGAATATTTCTTTCTATATATTGGTCATCGTATCCAGAAAGTAAACTAATTAATTTGGGTCCATATAAATTTTTGGCCATGTTGTAATCTGTAACAAAACTATCCATCATTAAATCTGGGGTAAAACTTCCAATTGCTTGATTTAATGCTTCTCTGATAGTTTTACCTTCATCAACTTTTTCTTGATCATTCTCAATAACAGAATTCATTAATTTATTTCCAACTTCTTCTTTTCTAAGTTTTCCACTAAGTTCTTCTATTCCAGAGAATGATTGAACTTCAACCTGAGTGTCAGGGAGAATCACCTTTTTTAATTTCTTTAGCTACATCGCTTTTAGAAAAATCGTCAAATTGTTCTTCTAAAAATTCTTGTGGGCTTTTTAAGTACTTTACGCTTGGCTTTAAACTAATTCTATGTGCTAAAACACTTACTAAAATATCTTGAAAGTCTTCATAGTCTGCTTTATTTTTTCCTTTTAATTTAGCATTACTTTGAGTTCTTTCATACAATCCTATACTAGCCCTAACACTAGGAACTTTACTCAAATCTTTACTTTCTCTTAAAAGTCTAATAAAGTAAGTCATAAAATGAAGTAAATCTTCAGATATTTCTATTAATTTTTGACTTTGTTGTGTTACAATTTCTTTTTCAATTTCAATTGTTTCAGGATATTTCATGTATATAACATCAAATCTATCTAATAGTACATCGCTTAACTTTTCAGTGTTACTATCTTCGGGATTCATTGTAGCAATAAATAAAAAATTAGCTTCAAAATCTATATCATAACTTCCAACTGTTGCTTTTTTTTCTTGCAATACTTGCAATAAAGCATTTTGTAATTTTTCAGGGCATCTATTTAATTCATCAAAGAATAAAACTCCGTTATTTGCTTTAAATAATTTTCCAGGAGTAAAAGCTTCAAAACTTAGTGGTCCAAATTTCATTGCTTTAATTGGGTCTATATCTCCAATTAAATCTTCAACAGTTAAATCTGGGCTTCCTTGAATTCTTACAAATCTTTCATTTCCAGATATTTTTTTTGTTTTTAATTTAGAGTTTAATTTACAATTAGGACAAATTAAGCTTTCTTTAGTACAGTGAAAACTACACCCATCAATGACTTCAAGGTCATCTAGAATTTTTGCGACATTTTTAGCTAAAGTTGTCTTTCCGATTCCGGGGTTTCCTATAACTAAAACATTTCTATTGCTTAGTAATGCACTTTTTAGTTGTAATTTCGTTGCGTCTTGTCCAATAATATCTGAAAAAAGTTTTTCATCTAATAATTTGTTTTGTATTTCTTGTAGTATCATGGCGCGATAATAAAAGTAAGTTGTTTATAAATGTTAGTGTTATGGAAAACCTTTTAAACTATATTGCAATATAATATAAAATGCAAAAAGAAGAGGTTTTAGAGCATATTAAGGTTTTTTATGAGAAAAGTAAATCTTTTTCTAAAATTAAAAATGATTATCTTAATTATATCTTTAATACAATTCATAAAATAAATAATGTTTTGAAAAGTAATACTGAACGTAATTTCATTTATAATTCTTTAGATAATTTAGAACAAGATGATAAGGCATGGGGTAATTTTCCCGAATTTTCTATATTTAAGGAAAACATTGATTTCTTCTTAAATCATGATAAATTAGATGCTAATGAAAAACAATTTATTTGGATTTTACATAAAAAGGAGTTTAAGGGTGAGCATAAATTAACTAAATTTTTTGAATTATTATCTGAAGAAGAAGAGTTTTTAAATTCTAGTTTGAAATTAATTAATGAAATTAGTTTATCTTGTAATGATCATAGATTAAAAGAATTATTAGATCTAAGTAGAAGAGAAGTAAATAAACTAATTAAAGCTGTAAGAGTTGAAATTAAAGCTTTAGAAAGAGGAAAGATTGAGTTATTAGAAAAGGTAATCTTGAAGTATAGATTAGATAATGTAATTGAAAACGAATTAAATAACTTTTTAATTGAAAATAAAATTCCCGATAATATTCCTAAACAGAAAGGGAAAGTTAAGGGCATAGTATCTATATTTGCTGCAATTTATATTGGAGTTACTTCTTGTATGCCATCAAATAAAGTTGAAGATCATACACTTGATAAACAGTTATATGATCAAGTTATTAGTAATATTGAATCTAAAAAGAATAATCAAGCAATTCAAAAAGAAAATGCTGATAGTTATAGAGAAACTCACAATAAAAAAATTAGTAAAGGCTATTCTTCAATGGAGTTAAGTGAGATATTACATGCAATGGATGGATTATCTATTTCTTTGCCTAATGTTAGTGGTGATGAAAAGCTTAAAGTATTAGCAGAATGGCAGAAAGGTTATGATGCTTTGATTGTTTATTTAAAGAATTTAGAACAAAAATTAATTCATGCAAGAAATGCTGATATAGTAAGTATGACTAAGAATGAAATTTTAAATTATATTGATCATGTACAAGAATTGTTACAAAAAACAAAAGATCAAAGCTTAAGAAATAAGTTAATTGAACTATGGCAGAAAGCATATGATGTTATGAATATAAGGAATGATTCTAATGATTTTGTAGAATCTGAAGAGAGCGTTATCCCTGAAACAAATGAAAAAATTAAATTAAAAGATAAACAAATTAAGTCGGAAGAAGAAGTTGAAAATGAAAAAGAAGATGTCTTCAAACTTAATCCAAAACCTTGGCTTATGATTTCTAATCAGGGACCTATTTGGGTCAATTCAGAGTTAGAACGGATTAATGAGTTGGTTAAATTTTACCCTAGTAACAAGGCAGTATATGGCTATTATGAAATTTTGAAACGTTGTCAGTACTTTTTTAAATTTTCTAATATTTATTCTTTGAGTGAAGGTAATAGATTAAATTTTTTGATCTATGTGCAGGATAATCTTAAAAAAGAGTTAGAAGATGAATCTTTTAACTTTGATAACTTTAGAACACAGATAAGAAAAAAGTTAGAAAGTAATCCTAGCGAAATAAGAAATGCACCTTATTTTTCACGGTATGATTTAGGTTTTATTATTTCTTGTTTAAATTGGAATTTGGAGACTTATGATTATTTGGAGGATGATATTCTCAATAATGAAGAAGTTATTAAACATCTAGCAAGAGAAGTTCCTAAGTTAAGTAGAAAATTAAGTGGATTGAATAAAGAGTATTATCTAAATTTATTAAAAGATGCAGACAACAAAACAGATCTTGAAGGTGCAACCTATTTAGCTGATATTAATCCTGAAATTTTAGATGCTGATTTTGTAATTAAAGTTATTAAATTAAATCCTGCTGAGATGTATACTAAATCTATTTATAAATATATTTTAAAAAATAATTTAATAGATGTAGTTCTTAGTGTGGATGTTAGATTCTATTTTGCTATGGATTATTATCATTACAAATTGTTACCTAAATTTACAAGTGATTTTTTTTATGAATTTCTTAAAATAGGTGAACAGCAATTTAGTGATCATTTTGAATCATTTTTATTTGATTTTGTTAATTTTGTTGATTATGATTATGCAGCTGAGGTTCTGGATAGCCGAATTATAGTTTTTTTCATAAAGCACAAATATTATAAATTCTTGGAAGTCATACATGATCACGTGGATTATGATTTGTTTTTTGAAGTAATTAACTTAGATCCAAAAAATTTGCATTATTTTGATAATCAGCAGTGGGTATATAATGTTATTAAAGATAATCCTGCACATGCTGAATTTCTGTCTTATGATTTGAGAAAAGATGTAAGTTTTATTAGTAAGTTAATTGATTATGTTCCTGAAGTAGTTGGGTATTTGCCACATTTAGATTTAAATATGGTTAAAAAATTAATAATTAAAATAGGTCCTGATTTTTTAGCTAATTTAAAAAGTAATGATCCTGACATAATTTACTTCATTAAAAAAAACTATCCACAACATTCAAAATAAACTCAACACTAACCCAGCAACTAAAGGAACAACAATATTATCATTGATAGGCATTCCTTTTATTTCATCATAACTTTCTGCTGTCATGGCAATAGTAGAAGCAATTAATGCTTGCCACCATGGGACGAATATCATAGCACCTAAGGTACCAAAAAGAATTCCAGCTATTAGCCCTTCAAAGAATTTAGAATTATTAAATGGATGTTTGATTCTTCCAAAATGTCCTATTAAAGGTCCTATAGCATCACCTAATGTTAATATTGCTATTGAAGCTAATGCAATATTTTTTGGAAAAATTACAATTGAAACTAATATTCCTATTAATCCATATATTGTTCCTTTTAAAGGCATTTCATGCATATCTTTTTTTCTTTCACAATGATTAAGAAAAAAGCTAATTATTGGAATTTTGTGATTTTTTAAAATGTTAGAAAATAAGAAAGATAAACAAAGTATTAAAAAAACATAAAATTCATTTAATATATTAAAATAAAGTAATATTATAAAAATAATTCCAAGAAAAATATGCATAGTTTGTCTTTTTAATTCCAATTTAGTTATCATTTTAAAAATAATGCTCTAATTGCACCCTCTCCAAATAAAGTAACAATAGTAACAAGTACGCCAGCTATAATAACTCCTATACATGCTGCGTATATAAATTCTTTGAAATTAAATCCTAATAAATAAGCTCCTAATGTTCCTGAGTATACTCCGCTCCCTGGAAGAGGAATTCCAATAAAAACAGCTAAACCAATAACCCCGTACTTTTCCACATATGGGTGAACTTTCTTTTGAGTTTTAATCACTATTTTTTGATATAATTTATCTACAAATTCAAACCTTAAAAAATAATGCATAACATAATTTACAAATATCCATAACAAAGGAGCTAATAGTATATTAACAATGATTGCAGTAATAATTACTACTTTCCAATCAATTCCAGAAATAATTCCATACGGGATGCTTGCACGAAGTTCAAGAAATGGCATAAATGTCAATAAAATAATCCAAAGTATTTCTTTTAACATATATTCTTTTATTATTTATTCTTTTAAATAATTTGCGGACATAGAAGTATGTATTAGAGTGAATTTAGAAATAATTAACTTAAGTTAATTTTTTCATTACAAAAATGGCAAAATACAGCAGAGAAACCAGGCTTAACTAAATGTAAGTTTTCTATTTCACATGCTTTGCATTTAAATGCATCATATTTTATAACTTCTGTCATAAATCAAAGCGAAATAGAGTTATATTTAAATCTTTATTACTACTCTATAATTTCACTAATTGTTTCCAACTAAGAAGTTTATTTTTTGCACCAATATTAGTTATTACACTTTCAGAATTCTTTTGAGCGTATCTTAATGATTCTTCTATTGATTTTTTCTTTAATATACAAGCTATAAATGTAGATCCAAATGCATCTCCTGCACCTGTAGTTTCTTTAATATTAATTTTATTTGGCTTAGTTGAATACATTTTATTTCCATCATATGCACAAACTTTTTTTGGTCCATCTGTAATTACTACTACCTCTGGTCCTTTTTCATATAACTTTTTAGATAATTCTTGTAAATTTTTTCCATTAACTAACAATTTAGCTTCTTCTTTGTTTAATATTAAATACGTTGTACAATCTAAAACCTTTTTTAAAAATTTATAACCTTTTTCAGCTAAGTAACAGCTAGGGTTAAAAGCTAATTTTATTTTATTCTTTCTTGCGAATAATGCTATTTTTTCACTTTCCTTAAACGCTTTTCCACTAAATGACGTTAGGTAGATTAATTTAGTTTGTTTAAGTTTTGTTTTATTTATTTTATTAAATTTAAGTGTTTCATTTAACCCTTTGTAAGCAAAAATACTTCTATCTGTTTTATCTGCATCTATAATTAAGCTATATCCGGTATGATCACTTTTATCATGAATTAAAAGTTTAATATCTATTTTTTCTTTTTTTAATTCATTTTTGATAAACTCAGAAGTATGTCCGCAACCAATATTAATTACTGCTGATGTTTTTAATCCTAATCTAGAAAAAGAAACAGCAGTATTAGTTCCTCCTCCTCCTGTTTTATAATTGATTGAATTTAGTAAAATTTTAGTGCCAATAGGAATTTTATAACATTTATTTTTGACGTATTTTTTACCAGTATGAATAAATACATCTAAAGTTGCGCTTCCTACACTAATTACATCATACATTCAATAATTTTAGATTCTTCTATTTATATTCTTTTTGATATTAGGTAAGTTTTTTAAGTATTTCTGTAATATTTAAGTTATGAAAAATGCTCTACTAACGTTGGGTTTAATAGCTTCACAAGCTACAACAACAGATAGAATTATTTATCCTGCTTATGCAGAAAAAACAAGTTCAGTTTATGTTATTTCTTATATTGCTGATGAAAAATTTCCTTCTTTTATTTCAAACCAAAAACGAATTTTGGCAGAATTACAAAGTATAGAAGGGTTAGAAAAAATAGTTTTTTCAGGATTAATATTAAAAAAAGAAATGAGTATTAAGGAGTTAACACTTGTACAATCTATTTATCATTCTTTTCCGAATGTTGAATTAGTGCCTTATAGTCGTATGGATTTGATTGAAAGTCATTTTGATAAAGATATAGTGTCAGATAAAATTGCAAAAGACACATTTCTATTTACTTTAGGTAAATTAAATGGTTGTAGTTCTATTGCTTTACTTATACCTTATCAGCTTTTGGAAAGAATTAATGTAAATTATAGATTAAATTCAACTAGACTAGAAATAATAGATACATTAAAATAAAAAAAAATAAAAAAATTTATCTTTCAGCCATAGCATAAATTGCTTTAAATGCAACAACTACTGCCGCCGGAGCAACAAATACTAAAATAAATTTTAATATGCCTTGTAAATATACACCAACTCCCGGGATTATTGTTAAATTGGCAGCACCTGCAGCCATTAACGCAATTGCAGCAATTAAAAACTCGATTGTTTCTTTAGCAGTAACATTCAAGAAACCTACAATCAATCCTAAAACTACTAAGATTAAAGTTGTTGTGTTTTCAGGCAGAAAATCTGTAATTAATGCAGCTAACAATGCAATTAATATCCCTGCCAAAAAAGAATAATGTCCTATTTTTCTATCCATAATATCTCCTCCTTTTTGAAAATTTATAGGGAATAGAGTAAAAATAATTTATAAATGTTCGTATTTTTGATCTAAAATTGAATGTGCAGTATTAGAATTTGAATAAAATAATACTTTACTTATATCATTTCCCATTTTAGTCATAATTAAAGTTTTCATATATTCTATTTCTTTATTACTTACTCTAGCATATTTATCTGCTTGTATTAAACCATAAGGGTAACCAAGAAAAATAGGATCAGTTGAATTATTTTTTAATTCAGATAGAACAGAATTAAAATCATTTTGTTTTGATTCAAATCTAAATATAAAATTAGAATTTTGATGTAACTTTACTGCCATAATAATAGCTTTATGTTTTTCTAAATTAGCTTTAGCTAATGTATAAAACCATTTGCCTTTTTTTATGCTATGCATTAATCCAAACAAATTATTTCCATTTTCCGTAAGCAATGTAGAAGATTTTGATAACCCAAATAAATTTTTATTAGAATTTAATAATGATTCTTCTCCATCATAAATGGCTTCAAGTGTGCCGTCAAAAACGATATTATTACACGAAATTTCATTAATTATTTTTCTTTCTGCTATTTTTCTAGCTATTTCTCCTATAATTGAGATATTTCCCCTAAATACACCCTTTGTTATTCTTTTATCTGAAGAACTTATTTTTATTTCATTATCTTGTAATAATTGTTTTCCTTTAATTTGAAATATTTTAGAATTAAAATAAATTTCTTCATGTTCTTTATTTGTATATGCGAAACAGTAAAATTCGTTTATAATTTTCTCTTTTGAACTTATTGCGCATATTCTAATAAATTGTAAACTAAAACTATTGGAATGAATTATTTCTCCATTTCCCCCATCAACGTATGCAATCTCTTCTTTTATATTATCTGGAAGTTCTTTAAAATTATTAATAGAAATTGTATTAACTTCGTATTTATTGTTAAAGCTAGGTTTATCATTTTTAATCTTTTCTTTTACTTTAATTTCTGCTAAAATTTTGTTTATAATCTCTTTTATCACATTATTTCAAAAAATACTAAGGTTTATATGGTTTTTTATACTCTAAACCAAACTTTTTTAAATATAATACTAAATGTGAAGTGGATGGTTGAATTAATTATAGCTGAGAAACCTAAAGCTGCACAAAAAATAGCTGAAGCTTTGGCGGATGGAAAAGCAATAAAAGAAAACATTTCAGGAGTACCTTATTATAAAGTAACGCATGGAAATAAAGATATTTTGGTTGGTTGTGCAGTTGGACATTTATTTGGTTTAAAACAAAAAAATGCAAAATCGGTTTTACCTGAATTTGATATAGAATGGGTTCCTTCTTCTGAAGTTAATAAAAAATCAGATTTTTCTAAAAAATATGTAACTGCATTAAGAAAGTTAGCTAAGCAAGCTAATGAATTTACAGTGGCGGCAGATTATGATGTCGAAGGTGAAGTTATAGGGTTAAATGTTATAAGGTATATTTGTAAAAAAAAAGATGCAAATAGAATGAAATTCTCAACTTTAACAAAACCAGATATAATTAATGCTTATAAAAATAAGTCTAAACATTTAGATTGGGGACAAGCTAATGCTGGAGAGACTAGACATAAATTAGATTGGTTTTATGGAATAAATACTTCAAGAGCTTTAACTAACGCAATAAGAAGTACTGGTATTTTTAAAATAATGTCTTCAGGGAGAGTACAAGGTCCTGCTTTAAAGTTAGTTGTAGATAAAGAAAAAGAAATTCAAGCCTTTAAACCAACACCTTTTTGGCAAATTGAATTAAATGGTAAGGCAAAAACTACACCAATAACTGCATGGCATAAAACTGACAAATTTCTAGATAAGAAGGAAGCAGATAAAGTTTATAAAAAAGTAAAAGATGAGAAAAAAGCAACAGTAGTATCAACAAAAACTTCTGAGACGAAACAACAACCTCCTTTTCCTTTTGATTTAACAAGTTTACAATTAGAAGCTCATAAATGTTTAGGTATAGCTCCAAAACAAACTTTATCACTTTCTCAAGAACTTTATACTAATGGATGTATTTCTTATCCGAGAACTTCAAGTCAACAATTACCTAAAGAAATAGGGTATGAAAAAATACTTAAAGAGTTAAGTAAACAAAAAAATTACATTAAAGAAAGTGCATTCCTTCTTGCTAAGAAAGAATTAAAACCAAATAATGGAAAGAAAGTTGATGCTGCCCATCCTGCTATTTATCCAACAGGAATTGTTCCAAAAACAGATGATTCTAGGGAATTAAAATTATATGATTTAATTGTAAGGCGTTTCTTATCTACATTTGGAGATATAGCGGTAAGAGAAACTATTACGGTTACACTTGATTGTAAAAAGGAACCATTTATTTTGAAAGGAACTAGAACAAAAGAAAAAGGATGGCATGAGTTATATGGGAAATATGTAATGCTTAAGGAAGAAGAATTGCCAAAGTTAGAAAGTAAAGATGAAGTAAATGTTAAAAAAATAGATTTACATTCAAAAGAAACTTCTCCTCCTAAAAGGTTTACTGAAGCTAGCATTATTAAAGAATTAGAAAAAAGAAACTTGGGAACTAAAGCAACTAGAGCTAGTATTGTTGATACTCTTTTTAATCGTCAATATATTGCAGGAAAACCAATACAAGCTACAGAGTTAGGAATTAAAACTTTAAACACTTTAGAAAAATATAATCCTAAAATTGTTGATGATGAATTAACAAGGAGTTTTGAAGATAGTATGGAACATATTAATGAAGGAAAGATTAAACCTGAAGAAGTTCTTGATAAAGCAAAAAAAACTGTAACTCATATTATTAATGATTTTAAAAAACATAGTAAGGAAGTAGGTAATGAATTAAAGCAAGCTGAATTTAAAACTATATCTGCAGCAACTTATTTAGGAAAATGTCCTAAATGTAAAGAAGGTGAATTACATTCACGAAAAGGAAAATTTGGAAGTTTTGCAGCATGTGATAAGTATCCTGATTGCAAGACAACTTTTTCTTTACCAAATAAAGGGAAGTTTAAAGCAACTGATAAAGAATGTGAAGAATGTAAATATCCTTTACTAAAGTCAGTTGGAAGAATGTCGCGTGAAATGTGTATTAACACTGATTGTCCTAGCAAAAATATCCATGATAAGGCTGTTGCCAAGGAAGTAGCTAAAGTAGAATCAGGAAAAATTGAAAAACCATGCGATAAGTGTAAGAAAGGGCATTTAGTTTTAAGACAAAGTATTTATGGTAAGTTTTATGGATGTAGTTCTTACCCTAAATGTAAAAATACTGAAAAAATAATAGATAAAAAATGAAAATTTATAGATTTAATTTATTATGGTTATTCTTATTATTTATTATATTTATTGTAGTATTTGGATTTTTAGCATTATTTAAGTTATTTTTATTTTTCTTATTGCTTTTATTTGTTATTTTACCTTTATTGATTTACATTTCTTTTAGGTTTATTTTTAAAAAGAAAAAAACTAAAAATCTTATTGATATTGAAGCAAAAAGAAGAGATTAATAAAATTCTAATTTAGTAACTTTTTTAATTTTATTTTTGATATGTTTTTCTTTTAATAAGTTCATAATTAATTTATCGATTGTAATAAACTTTCTTTTTACTTTAGCATAAATATTATCTTTATCTAAAGAAATTTCTTTATGTTTATCTATAAATTTAAAAAAATCTTCATTATTTGCGTATATTTTTGGTCCTGGTTGTTTTTTATATTTTGGTAAATTGTTAGGCCAAGTCATAAACCAAATAATAATTTCATCATCCCAATTAAAACCAGAATCAAATATTTTAAAATCATTCAATTCAATTTGAGTACTAATTGTATTAATAAATTTAATAATTTTGCTTCCAATTATATCATTTTTTCCAGTTAAAGGTTTTACTTGAATTATTGTAAGGTTAAATCCATCTTTTGTTTCTTTAATTAAATCTTTTTTATTAAATTTTGATTTTTGAAAAAAAGAGTCATCTGGACTTTCTAGATATAGCTTAGATAGTAGTATAAATTTACTGAATTGTTCTAGGGATAATGCAGCAGATGCATTTCTATCATCTTGCACAGGGTCTATCGTAATTAAAGGTCCAAATGTTTTAGATGAATTTAAACTTTCGATTGCATTAGAGTGTTTTTTATTTATGTCTAATATTTGTTTAACTTCCCATTTTGAAGCTGCTTTTAATAAATTTTCAAAGCCTTTATAATAAATTACTAATATTTCTAATACATATCCTGAGAATCCGTTAATGTGACTTTCAGCTCCATATAACTCATTAGCTTTACAAAATAATTTTGCTTTTCTAATTTCATTTGCAAAATTTTTAATGTTATTTCTGACCCAATCTACATGAAATGGACTCATGTCTGTTACATTTACAATATTTTTTGGATCTTTTACATCTAGAACTGGAATAATTTCATATTCTATTTTCCTTTTAAATTGAAAGTAATCTCTACTTCCGTGGACTCTTGTTGGTTTAAATTGTTTTATTGCTT
The DNA here is from genome assembly GCA_964589485.1 of uncultured Methanosarcinales archaeon. GTDB lineage: Archaea > Nanobdellota > Nanobdellia > Woesearchaeales > CAYSVS01 > CAYSVS01. Next base: position 16,613 of record CAZPRK010000011.1, read on the forward strand.
TTTCTGTTAAATCGGATAAATTTTTGTTTTTGTAAGAAATATCAAATATTACAAATATATCGCAATCAAAGTCATCAAGGTAAGTATTTTTAGCATAACTTCCGCCTAATTTCGCAATAGCTTTAATTTTATGACTATCTAAAGATACTTGAACTTTTTTTAATACTTCTTCTGGTTTCATTTTAACAGTTTAATTCATTATCTCCTGAATCTGAACATAATATAAATCCTCCGCCTACAGAATAACTATTTATTGAAGGCGTATTGAACTTTTTTCTGCAACATATTTCTCTTGCAGAAAATGCAGATAATTTATCGTATTCTATTTTTTTATTTTTTAATTCTGCTTTAGTAGTATTAATTTCAATTAATAATTTAGTTTTTTCTAATTGATGTACTTTTTCCATAAACAATTTTTCTTGTTCGAAATTATTTTTAGTGTTATTTTGTTCTATTGAACACTCATTTGTTTTTGTTTCACATTCAACCAATTCTTTACTTAAATTATTAGACGTTTGAGCTTGAATGTCGATTAATTCTTTATATGTTTCTGATTTAGTTTCGGCTTCATCCAATTTAGAATTAAGATCTTCCATATCTTGAGTAAATACTTCAATTGAAGTATTTCTTTTTTCTATTTGTTGGTATACTCCATATCCTGATATTGTTGGTTTAATTAGGTAAAAGTAAAATATACTTAATAAAATAATTCCTACTATGATTTTGATTCTATTTTTTATTATGAAATCTTTCATTTGTTTATATATGACGCTTATTAGTTATTAAACTTTTCTAATTTAAGGGATAAGTTTAAATATTGCTTTGTCCAGTAAAATATAAAAAGAGGTAAAAATGGGAGATCCGTTATTATATTTAACTTATTTTACAGCTATCGTTGTAATTGGACTTTTGACGTCTATAATTGCAAATAAAATTAAATTACCTAATGTATTGCTATTAGTAATTGCAGGAATTATTTTAGGTAATGTAAAGGTCAATTCTGTTCCATTGATTGACTTCCCTGTTGGGTTTACTGGAAGTATTGCTATATTGGCTTTAGTTATGATTGTTTTTGATTCAACTTCAAGGTTAAGTTTTAAGTCTTTTGACACTTTTTCAGCAAGAGCTTTAGAATTAACTGGAACTTTTTTATTTTTAAATTTAATTGTAATTACAATTGCACTTAAAGTTTTATATGGAACAAAAATTATTTTAGGTCTTTTATTTGCAGCTTTAATGTCTGGGACTGCTCCAGATGTAGTTTTAAGTTTAGTTGAAGGTTCTAAGAATAGAGTTTTAGAATTCTTAAAGATTGAATCTATATTGAATACTCCAGTAATTGTAGTTATACCTTTTATGTTATTAGAATTAGTTAAAGTTGAAGCTTATAATTTAAGTATTTTTGCAACTTATTTGAAACCTTTTTTATTACAAATTGTTGCAGGTGCAGGAACAGGTTTAATTTTATCAATTATAGTTTTTAAAGTTATGAGGAAATATTATTCAGAAAATTTAAGTCCATTAGCAATAATTTCAACTTCTTTATTATCTTATACTCTTGCTGAGAATTTAGGAGGAAATGGAGTTTTAAGTGTTACTGTTGCTGGTTTAATTTTTGCTAACGTTACAATTAAGGGGAAAGTTGCTCTTTTGGAATTTTCAAAATTGTTTTCTATAATATTAGAAATTTTAGTTTTTGTTTTTGTTGGTTTATTAATTAAATTTCCATTTGAATTAACATTTGTGTTAAAATCATTAATTTTATTTGTAATTTATTTATTTGTTAGGTTTATTTCAGTATCAATGACACAAAAAGAATCTCTACTTAGAGAAAAGATATTTATGACCTTAAATATGCCAAAAGGTATAGCAATGGCTGTAATTGTTACTTTATTATTTAATTTAAATTTGGAAGGATTAAAACCAATTTTAGACTTAGCTTTGTTATTTTTACTGTATACTATGGTTTGTTCTACTGTCGTCATTAAATTTAGTCGATATTTCTTAAATACTGAGGTTATAAAATAGATATAATTATCCAAAACATTTATAAAGACTTTATTAATTCTTCTAATTCTGTTAATGAAAGTCATATTAGATACAAATTTCCTTATAATCCCATATACAATGGGTATTGACATATTCTCTGAATTGGAGAGAATTTGTGGTGTTTGTGACCTTTACATTGTCGATAAAACAATGGATGAATTAACAAACATTATAAATACACAAAAGGGAAAGGATAGGGATGCGGCAAAAATAGCATTATCACTTATCGAAAATAAGGGTATTATTTCATTAAAAACAGAAAAAAACAAAATCGTGGATGACTTGATAGTAGATATTGCTGAAAATGGTGAATTTATTGTTGCAACAAATGATAAAGAGCTAAGAAATAGGCTGAAATGCAAAACTATTATCTTAAAGTCAAAAAAATTCCTTGATTTTGGAGGGTAAAATGTTTTATAGAGCAGAAGTAAAAGATTATATAAGGGTTCCACCTGAGTTATTTGGTTTAACTAAGGAAGAAGCAGTAATCAAGAGAATTAAAAAAGATTACGAAGGTTATATTTCAAAAGATTTAGGAGTAGTTATTGATATTGATAAAATTCAAGATATTAAGGAAGGTGTAATTATTCCAGGAGATGGTTCAGCTTATTATGAAACAACATTTGAACTTTTAACATTTAGACCTGAACTTCAAGAAGTTATGCTTGGTAAAATTAAAGATATTGCAGATTTTGGAGCTTTTATTTCATTAGGTCCAATCGAAGGAATGATTCACGTTTCACAAACAATGGATGATTTTGTAAGTTTTTCAAAGGAACAAGTTTTACTTGGAAAAGAAAGTAAAAAAAGTTTAAAAGTTGGAGACTTATGTAAAGCAAGGTTAATTGCAATAAGTTATAAGGATATAACAAATCCTAAGTTAGGTTTGACAATGAGACAATCCGGTTTAGGGAAATTAGAATGGATCGAAGATGATCTGAATAAAAAAAAGAAGTGATTTAAAATGTCAAAGAAAAAAGTCTGTAAAAAATGTAAACTTTTTGTGGAAGGTCAAGATTGTCCTGCATGTAAGGGTCAACAGTTTTCAACATCTTGGCAAGGAAGAATTAATATATTAAGTGCAGAAAAATCAGAAATTGCAGAAAAAATGGGTGTTCAAGTAAAAGGCGAATATGCTATCAAGGTTAGGTGAATTATAATGCAAATGAATATTTTAAAAGAAAAAGAAACTCCATTATTATCCAGAAAAAGGATTACTTTAGAAATTGATTATGATGGAAGTACGCCATCTTCTGAGCAAATTGTATCTGAATTATCAAAAAAAGCAAGTGTTGAAGAAAAATTAGTAGAGTTAAGACATATTTATAATAAATTTGGTAAGTCTAAAGCAAAAGTTATTGCACATGTATATAATGATGCTAATGCGATGTCTAAAATAATTAAATTAGGAAAAAAGGCAAAAGAAAAACTAGCTAAAACTGAAGAAGATAAAAAGAAAGTTGAAGAATCTAAAGTTGAAGAGCCTGCTAAGGAAGAAGCTAAGCCCGAGGAAGAATCTAAAGTTGAAGAGCCTGCTAAGGAAGAA
>CAZPRK010000011.1:20307-35316 GCA_964589485.1 uncultured Methanosarcinales archaeon
GGAAGAAGCTAAGCCCGAGGAAGAATCTAAAGTTGAAGAGCCTGCTAAGGAAGAAGCTAAGCCCGAGGAAGAATCTAAAGTTGAAGAGCCTGCTAAGGAAGAAACTAAAGGTGAATAAGGATGGCGAAAAGAAAACCTAGAGCAACTCCAAAAAGAACAAGTGCTAAGCATAAATGTTATGATGGCGGAAAACCTAAAAATAAATCTTGCCCTAAATGCGGTGTAGGTGTATTCTTAGCTGAACATAAGGATAGAAATACTTGTGGTCAATGTAAATACACTGAATTTAAGACTTCTAATAAAGAATAATTTTTATTTCTGACTTTGAAAAATAAGTAAATCTTCGTTGGTTAATTTTAAACCTTTTTTAATTTTTTCTTCTACATCTAATTCTTTTTCTTTAAGTTTTTTATTTTCTAGTTGTTTGTGTTTTTTTTGTTTTTCTGCTTTAATTTCACCAGCTTCAACTCTTAGTTTATTGAATTCGGTTAATTCTGTTTTTAATTTAGAATTCATTTCAGTAAATTTCTTTCTGAATTCTAAAAATTTTTCAAAAGCTTTTTTTTCTTCTTCTTTAATTTCGTCTATTTCTTTAGATGAAACTATTAATTCTTCATGCTTTGTTTGACTTTCTTTAGCTCTTGATTGTATTTTTTTATGTGTATTTTCTGCTTTATCTTTATGTTTTTTAATTTCTTTAGATATTTTATTTATTTTTTCAAAAACTACATTAACAACTTCAGTTTCTTTGTATTGTTTTTTCATTTCTTTAATTTTTTTCATTAATTCTTGTTCTTTTTTGAATGACATTGGTTCTGTTTCAATTTTAAGTTCAAATTCATCCATTTTTTCTTTTAATTTAGAATTATCTGTTTTTATTTTATGTTTTTTTAGAAGTTCATCTTTTTCTTTAGTTAGTTTTTTTGCTTCATCAATTAGTTTTTTTATTTTAGAATTTAATTCTGTTCTTTCTTTTTTATTTACTTTAACTTCGGAAGTATATTTGTTCCTTTTAGATTTACTTTCTTTAATATTTTTAATTAAATTTGATATTTTTAAGTTTAAGTCTTGTTTTTTCTTAAACCATTTTTCTTTTTGTTCATTTAAAGAATTCAATTCTTCTTTTATATCATTAATTATTTGTTTTTTATCTGAAATATTTTTATAGAGAGAACTATTTACATGCTTTTTGTCTTTATTTTCTTGATTGACATTTTGACCCATTCTAAACACTAAAAATAAAATAAAAAAAAAGTTTAACCAAATAGAGCTCCTAACCCTGCTGCAGCTTGTCCATCATCTTTCTTTTCTTCTTTTGGCGCTTCTTTCTTTTCTTCTGTTGGAGCTGCTTCACTTGATGCACTAGCACTAGGTGCGGCTGCAACTTGAGATACTGCTGCTTTTTCTATAGCTTCTTCAATATTAACTCCATCTAGAGCAGCAACTAACGCTTTTACTCTTGCTTCATCAACACTGACACCTGCAGCTTCTAATACTTTTTTAACAGAACCCTCTTCGATTGCTTTTCCAGCTTTATGCAATAACATTGCGGCATATATATATTCCATTTTCATGACCTCCTATGATTGTAAATTTTTCTTTTCTTTTTCTTTCATTAAATCGTACGCACTTGGTACTTTTTCTGGTTCTTTAGGTTTTTCTTTCAATAAGTTCTCAGCCTTAGGAACCTCACTTTCAATAACTTTTTCAATTACTTCTTTACTTTCTTCTAATTTTTCTTTTTCTTCTACTGTTTTGGCATTATCAATATCTTTTTGCATATCTTTTTCTAAAACTTCTTCATCTTTTTTGATTTCTTCTTTTGATTCTACAACTTTTGGATCTTTTTCAGCCTGTTCTTCTGCTTTTTTTATAATTTCTTCTTCTTTAGGAGCTTCAGCAACTTCTTCTTTTACAGGTTCTTCTGCTTTTTTTATAATTTCTTCTTCTTTAGGAGCTTCAGCAACTTCTTCTTTTACAGGTTCTTCTGCTTTTTCTTCTTTAGGAGTTTCAGCAACTTCTTCTTTTACAGGTTCTTCTGCTTTTTCTTCTTTAGGAGCAACTTCCTCTGTTTTAGCTTTTTCAACAACTTCGATATTGGCTGTATCTTTTAAACTATTCATTTGTCTTTCAGCTTTAGATAATAATTCTTCAGTAACTGCATCTGCTAAGAAATTAGTTTCTAATGCAAGTCCTTTTGAATCAGTAAAAGATTTTGAAATTAATGTTGAAATGTTATCTTTAGTTGGGTAAGCACTTTCTACGCTTAAGTTGAATGCCCATCTGCTTGCGTTTTGTAATTTATTGATAAACTCTTCTTCATCAACATCTAAAACGTCTTTGTTAAAAATAACTCCATCTTCGTATGTTGCAATTAAATCTAAACCAACTTCCATTGGTTCTACTCCTAGTCTAGTAAGAATTTCTGCTAATTTTGGACTAATAACTTCATCTCTTTTGGCTACAATAGAATCTTCTTTTATTGCAATTTTACCATTTTCAACTCCGCACTTAATTCCAACTTCCCCTAACTCACTAATAATTGGACCAGGTGCAAATGCAGTTGGTCCTGCTTTTACTTCTATGTCGTTTGGAGCTTTTTGTCCTCCTTTGGCAGGAGCGTTAGATTTATTTTTTTTCAATATTTTAAATAATTTAAATGGATTTTCATTAGTAAATAATAATGCGGGCATACCTTGTAAATATTCTGCTAACTTTTCAATTCCTTTTTTATTTTCTTGGCATTGTTCTAAAGCAATTTTTAATAATCTTCTTTTACTCATTTTCAGAAATACTGTATCTTGTAGAACTAATCTCATTTTCTGTAATTGTGGAGCTGGTAAGCCTTCCATATTTACAGCACCAATAATTTTATATTTATTGATTAGGTCAACATATTCTTGTACTGTTTTCTTTTTTGCTTCTGAAACGTGAGCCATCTTATTTAACCTCAATCGCCTTTGACATTGTTAGTTTCATAAATATCTTTTTGATGTTATTTTTTTCTTTAGGTAAATTTTGAATTAATGAATTATATAATGTAGTGATGTTATCAACTAATTCTTCTTCTTTTTGGTCTTCTTTTCCTATACTACACATAAACATTGGTGTAGTTTTAACGCTTACTTTTATTACGTTTTGAAGTCTATCATACAATGGCTTTAATGAAGCTTTAGGTGGTACAACACATCCTGCTTTAGGGTTTGGCATTTTACCTCTTGGTCCAAATATTCTACCAAATGTACTTGCTACTTGTGCCATTATGTTTGCTTGAGCAATAAAAAAATCATAATCATTTGCTAATTTCTTTGTAGCTTTTTTATCTTTTGCAAATTTTGGAAAATCATCTGCTAGGACTACATGATCACAAACTTTTTTAGCTTCTTCTGCTAATTCAGTATCTACTAATGCGCAAATTTTAATTTTTTTACCTCTTGGGTAATGTAGTTGTAAGAAATATTCTGTTTGTTGATCTGTTTTTTTCAAATCAATATCCTTAAAATGTGCTATAATGTCTATTGATTGAGAGAATTTCCTTTGTTTTGATTCTTTTAATTTTTTCAGAGTTTCTAATATTGCTTTTTTTTCCATATTTAACGCCCTCCTATACATCGTATAGTAATACGGGATAAGTCTTAGAAAAATGGGCTTGTTTATAAAAGTTGTGGTTGAAATAAGTAATAGATTGGTTCAAATCTGTGTCCACGACGTAATCTCTTCTACTTATACTAGCAAATACTATTAAAACACATAGTGCCTAAACAATAACTTTATTAAATAATGTTTAATTCTGATTTTAATGCATTTAAGCAAAATATTGCTAACAAGTAGACCAATATTGTGGTTTATGGGTCCTTTAGTTTACTTTTCAATTATTAAAATGTATGCTGTTTCATTAACTCCTGTAATTTTATTTCAAGCTTTGATGTTATCTTTTCCATTAAGCTTTTTTTTATATGGTATAAATGACATTTATGACTCTAAAACGGATGTAATTAATCAAAGAAGATCAGTTAAATTAACTAAATCTGATATTTATTCGATAAAGAAAATTTCTTTTTATATGGTTTCTTTTCTTATATTTAGTTCGTTACTTACTATGGATGTTAAAAATTTAGTTGCTATGATTTTATTAGTATTTTTATCTTATTATTATTCTGCTCCTCCTCTTAGATTTAAGGAATTACCTCTGTTGGATTCTTTATCTAATGCTTTAATAGTTTATGCTGTTGTAATGCTTGTTTTTTCATTTACTAATGAACTTTTTTCAAGTAAAATTATTTTTGGATTAATTGCAGTTGCAGGATTTCATGCTTTTGCTGCAGCTTTAGATTATGATGCCGATAGGATTAGTAAAACAAAAACTATTGCAGTTATATTTGGAAAAAAAATAACTATATTATTCTCTATATTTTGTTTATCTTTTGCTTATTTCTTTTCAGGAATAGTTAGTTTTTGGATTAATTATTTTTTATTATTGAATCTTTTACTTTTTATTTTTTGTTTTTTATTTCCTAAATATCAGTATTTGCGAACAACTTTATTGATTTCCTGCATAACCTTTATATTTTTTATTACTCTATTCGTAATATTATGAATGTTTTATTAAGTGACTATAGGCAAAAAGTAGAGAATGAACTAAATATTTTTTTTGATGAAAAGTTAGAAAGTTCTAAGCAGTTAGATAAAAATGCATATGAAATGGTTAAACTTTTAAAAGAATTTACTTTAAGGGGAGGTAAAAGAATAAGGGGTGCATTATTTTATTATGGTTATAAATTATTTTCTGATGATAACTTAGATGAAGTTCTTAAGGCATCGATGTGTTTTGAATTGATTCAAAGTAGTTTACTTATCCATGATGATATAATTGATAAGGATGATTTAAGAAGAGGCGGAGATACGATGCATCGTTCTTATGAAAAGTTTCATGGACAATCTAAATTAGCAGGTGATGCAAAACACTTTGGAACCAGTATGGGTATTTTAGCAGGTGATTTATCTATTTTTTTTGCAAATGAGTTGTTAGCTGATTTAAAATTAAAAAGCAGTTCTACGGCTTTAAAAGAGCTAAACAGATTAATTCCTTGGGTAATATATGGGCAATTATTAGATGCTCTTACTGAGTTACAAGATAAAGTGGAAGTTGATACTGTAATAAAAATAAATAGATTAAAAACTGCAACGTATACAATAGAAGGTCCTTTGAGGGTTGGTGCATTACTGGCCGGGGCAACTAAAGAACAATTGGAAAGTCTATCGAATTATGGTGTCCCACTTGGAAAAGCATTTCAGATTAAAGATGATATTTTAGATTTATTTGGTGATGAAAGTAAAGTTGGAAAACCAATTGGTTCTGATATTAGGCAAGGAAAAAGAAACCTTTTGGTTACTAAAGCTTTAGAAAATGCATCAAGTGAAGATAAAACTTTTTTATTATCTTGTTTGGGAAATAAAAATTTAACCGATTTAGATAAAGTTAGGGCTATTGTTGAAAGTACTGGTGCATTAAAATTTGCACAAGATTTATCTGCTTATTTTGTTAAAGAATCTAAGACTGTGTTGTCTACTTTTGATAATAGTAAGGAGAGTGTAAAATTATTATCTTGGTTGGCTGATTATGTTCAAGACCGTGACCTTTAATTCCCGAATCTTCTTTCTCTAATTTGATATTCTTCGAGACATTTTGTAAAGTCTTCTTTATCGAATTCTGGAAATTTTTTATCAAGAAATATCCATTCTGAATATATGCTTTGTATTGGAAGAAAATTACTTGTTCTAATTTCCCCTCCTGTTCTTATAATTAAATCTGGTTCTTTGTCAAGGTATAAATGTTTTGAAAAAGTTTTTTCATTTATTTCTTCAATATTTATTTTACCTTCTATTGCTTGCTTTGTTATTTGTTTAACTGCATCGATAACTTCTGATTTTCCACTGTATGCCATTGCAATATTAATTGTTAATTTATTATTATTTTTAGTTTCTTCCATTAAGGTTTGCATAGAATCATAAAGTTCTTTTTCAAAAAGGTTTAGTCTACCTATAAAATTAATTTTTATGTTTCTTTCATTAAGTTTTTTGGTTTTTAATTCGTCTATATTTTGTTTGAATATTTTAATCAAATAATTAAATTCGTCTCTAGGTCTTGAATCAAAATTTTCTAAAGAAAATGCGTATAAAGTTAAATCTGAAATTTCATATTCAAGACACCAATCTATTAATTCTTGGATTTTTTGAGAACCTATCTCATGTCCTTGCCATGGTTTCAACATAAGTTTTTTAGCAAATCTTCTGTTTCCATCCATGATGATTCCTATGTGTTTTAGTGTCATAAATAAACCTACATTTTAAAGTAATATAAATAAGTTTAGAATTAAATTAAACTTTGAAATTTTGAAGTTTGTTTTTGTATTGATTTAACTGCTTCAACAATTATTTTTTTAGGATCTGTTCCTGAAGTTTCTAGGAACAAAGTTACTTTATTTACTAATGGGTGTTTGATTTTATAACTAGCTATTTTAACGTCTTTATTATTTTGTAGTTCTTCTTTAAGTAAATTACAGAAAGTGTGATCTTCTCCTTCTATTTCGAATGTAAGTTTGTTTTTACTCTCTTCTATATATTCAATTTCCATAGCTATTCACCTATTTTGTTTGAAATTTGTCTTTATTTAAAAAGGTTTCTGAATCTTAAAACAACTAACATTAATTCTTTCTATTCTCTTTGTATGGTGTTTATAAGTTTGTTTTAAAGGGAATTTAAACTTAAATTCTTGAGTTATTTTTGCATTATTATCTTTGCATACTGCCTCTACAAAGCCTTTTGTCTCACTTTTATGCATAGAATAAACTATATTGCTATTAGAAAGAGCTTTTTCGAGGAATATTTTGTCTGCATGTTTAGTTTGCACACCAAATGGTGGGTTTTGTATTGTCAAATTTGCTTTAAAATCTATGTTTTTTATGTCGTCTATGATTATTTTATAGCTATTTAAGTCATTTAAACCCTCACTTTCAAGGTTTTTGTGTAGTGTTTCAACTGCTTTTTCATCAATTTCGATAAAAATAATTCTCTTTGCGCCTAATAATAAACATCCTATTCCTAATATACCTGTTCCGCACCCTGCATCAACTATCACTTTTCCTTGTATTTCATCTTGCATGTGCATATTCCATAGTATTTCTGCTACTATTTCAGAATCTGTGGGGTATTGTTCATACCTCACTTTAGGGTTTTCAAACACTTTTAACTTAGATAATTTGATTGCTAATTGTGATTTTGATATCATTTTTTTATTGTATTTTTGGTTATATTTTAATGTATCTTTTCTTTGCGCTTAAAACTTTTAATAGTCTCATTTGAGTCCCAAGTTAGTCCCAGGTTGGGACTAGTTGGGACTGTCTGGGACTAACTTTATCGTCAATGTTTTTCTTTTTTTGAGTCTCAATCTCAGTCCTGCCTTAGTCTCAGGACTGTCTTGGGACTAATAATGTGGGATTGGGACTATTATTTTATTTGATTTTTGATTAAATGTTTTGTGCAGAATTAGCTTAAGAAAAAGAGTAAATTCTTTCCCTTCCTTCTTTGGAAACAGATAATGTTTCATCTACTTCTATTTCAGAAAGAATTCTATAAAGTGAGCTTTTAGAACATAGTTTTTGTTCATCAACAATCATTTCTTTTATTTTACTTCCAGGTAATGAATTGTATTTTTGAAGTAAATTTAGTATTGAATTTTTTACATAGTTTTTACTATTTTTGGCTAAGTTTTGGATTAACTTTTCTTTAAAGTTAGATTTAGGTTTAGCTATTTCTGTGATTATATGTTGTTGTTTTGGCATTTTTTCTTGAATTGTGCTTAATCTTTCATGTTTTGTTTGTAAAAGTGAGTGTTTTTCTTCAAGTTCTTTTACTTTTTCATGCATCATTTTTACTCTATCAGGAGTATATTGGTGTGAAAAATGTAGCTGTTCTATTCTTTTATGCAGAGAATTTAGTCTATGTCTTACATCGTGATTTAAATAATGCATATCGATTAAGTTAGTTATTTCTGCTTTAGAAGGCATAAAAGTGAGTTTTTCTTCAATAATATTAAGTCTTTTTATGTGGTTTTCGTGTTTAGTATCATGTTCAGTATGTTTCTGATGAAAATATTTAATCCATTCTAATAGGTTTTTAGTTTTATTATCTATAAAAGAACTAACTCTATTAAATATAAGTCTTTTATTTGCAAATAGCCCCCACATATTAGTAATAATTATATTCTCATTTAAATACCTTTTCATAAAATATATAAACAGAATAAGATTATTTAATCTTAGATGTTTTTCGATACAGCTAAAAAATTAAAAGAAGAGCTAGCCTCAAGTTTAAGTAATATTAAAGAACAGTTTCAACAACATTTAGATTCTATTAATGATAATACTAATGAGATTCAGGCTAATTATGAATACTTGTGTCAGCTTGATAATAAAATAGAAAAATTAAGTCAAAGAATTGATCAAATTCAATTATTGTTAAGGCAAGTAACAAAATCATCTTTGGTTGATGAAGAAGAAGAGTTTCAAGTACAACCTTTGGCTGTAAAAGAGAGAGAAGTTTTTCTTGTATTATATGCTGCAAATAAACAAGCATTAAGTTATTCTGAGATTTCTTCGTCGATAAATTTAACAGATAGTTTAGTTCAGCAATATATTACTAATTTAATTGAGAAAGGAGTTCCTATAATTAAAGAATACAGATTAGGTAAACCATTCATGAGGCTTGACGAGAAGTTTAAAGAGCTTCAAGCAAAGAAAAATATTTTAAATATAGATGAAAGCTTAATGAAAAAAGTCTTCTCAGGCTCTTAATTTTTCGTTTTTAATGGACTTTTGTAAGTCTTGAATATAATCTATTGAAGTTTCTAAATGGTTGTTTATTACTGTATTTGCTTTACTGAATGCTGTTTCCAAATTATTTCCATTTAATTCATACCCTTTACTTATTTCTCCTCTATTGGAGAATGATGCTTTTTTAATTATTTGTAATGTTAACCATCTTTTCAAATAGTCATACATTGTTTGTCTTTGTATGTTGGCATACATAGCCATTTCTTCTACTGACATAATCGATAATTCTGGTTTTTTTTCTTTTGTAGCTATTTTCTTTTTTTCATATAGTTGTAATAATAATTTATGAAAGTCTGCTTTTGCATCTTTTTTTCTAGGAATTAATCCAAACCTTGCAAGTGTAACTTTAGCTAATTCTTCTTTATTAGCACCTATTCCTGGGTTCATATGCCATAATTCTATTTTCATAACTTTTATTATGAAATTTCTACTATAAATATTTTTCTGAGGTTTTCCCGACGATGATTAAAAGCTTTGATATTTGATTATAAATTACGTACAATTTATTGATTTGATTTTGATTAAAATATTTAATTAAAGGTTGTATTTTCTAGATATAATTAAAAATACTCGAAATACGCAAAATAAGCCTGTATTTTAAACGATTAAATGAAACTAATGCTATGCCAAGTCTCACTTTTCTTATTTTGCTAAGAACTTTTAATCAATTATTTTTGTCGGAATTATTATGTAATTTGTATTTGCCTAATTTTTACCAATTTCTGGAATTATTGTATTGTTGGTATACTCTATCTTACCTTGTTTTGTGATTTTCCCGACAAAGTAGTTTGGTATTAACTACTCCAAGAAGCCCCCCTTGAGACCAAAGATGTTACAAACAATGGTGTTTTTTGGTAGTTTATTGAGAATGTCGGGTTTATTCCAAATAGGCTGCAAATGCGTTGATAGATTTTAAAACTCTTATTGCTCCATCTTGTTTTTTATTATAGATTTTATCTAATCCTACTGGTGTATCTCTTAGAATTTTTTCTGTTTGATCAAGAATGTCATATACGTTTCTTTCTGCAGTATCATTGAAAAGAACATTATTTATTGTTTTATAACACCTGTCAAAAATAGTTTTTGTATTTTTAAGTGAAGGTGTAGTGGACATAATTGGAAGTCTTACTTTTATTCCTACTTTTTCTAAAGTTTTGTACATTTCAATTGCTAATTCATACAGTTTTTCGTCAATAAATTCTTTTTCTGTACTTAATACGGTTTCAATTGCATGTAAGTTATCTAATCTTCTTTCTAACTCCAAAGTCTCACTTTTTGCTTCCATTTTCCTTATATGGGTTGTTAATTTAAAAAGATTAGTATATTTCTAAACTATAGTTAACAATAGTTATTTTAAATCATATGTTTTGGTTTGTGGGTTTTCTTATATCTATATTGAAGAATGCTTTTTATTTATTTTCAATATTGAAATTAAATGTTAACTTTATTCCAAAGTGACTCTTGTGGTGCTTTTACTTTAAGCTTTGATTAAATCTTTTAATTATACCTGTATTAGGCACTATTTGGTTTGTTGCTTTTAAGTATTGTTTTATCGTCGATCTAACCAACATAACTCATTTGTTTCTTTTGAGTGTCTGACATCGCTACTTGCCCCTTAGAAAGTATATCTTTTACTTTTCCCTCAAACTTTTCAGCTTGTTGTAATAATGGTTTATAATCAACTTTTAATCCTAAATATTGATCTAAAACTCTGATAACTTTAGCTGCAGCCCCGCTGTCTGGCATATTACTAGAAGTTTCTGCAAATAAACATGTATTTGTTATTTTTCTTTTGCCTTTATACAACATTGCACCAGTAACTCCCATAATAATTCCTTCTTTCATTCGAGTTAACCCTAATTCATCAAATTGTTTTACTTTTTTACTATTGTTACTATAATAAAAAACTCTTTGGTTTTCTTTAGTGTTAGTACTTCCAACTCCTTCTAAATTAATTATTTCTTTAGCTTTTAATTTTTTAGCTAGTTCTAATATTGCATCTACTATTTTCCATTCAATGCCTTGTATTACAGTAATACCGTAAATAAAAACTAAATTATATTTTTTATTATGATAGATTCCGATAGGTTGTATTACTTTGTTAGCATGTATTGCAACCATTGCAGGGATATCGTTAAGAAATATGCTTCCTATTTCTTCACATTCTAAATGTTCGATTAAGAATTCAGCTGAAATAGTACCCACTAATCCAAATCCAGGAAAACCTTCTATGATTGTAACATTAGTTGGTTTTTTTAATAAATTTATCTCCATTAATAAACACCTCTCACAATAAACCAAAAGTATTCTTTTATATAAACTTTTCTAAGCCACTAATTTTTCGGTTTCATGATATTGATATCGAGTTGACTTTGAAACTTTTTTTAACTGGTTATTTAGAAATTCTAATAATTTTTCTTTTTCATTAAATTCTTCAATCTTTTTTTTAAACCTATATATTAATATTATAGCAAAATGTAATAAGTGTTCTAAGTGATTCATTTCTTCGCTGATATTTTTACTATTGATTTTATTTCCTAGTTGAATTCCAATTCTTTTAACTAATCTGATTAACCTTTTATCTGATTTTAAACTAAATTCTTTTATGGTTTGATCACTTAATTTACCTGTTCTAACTGCCTCTATAGCTTTAGCTATTTTTTTAATAATATCTATAGAACTTAATTCAAGCTTTTTAATATGATCTAGAAGTTTTTCACTATTTACTTTTTCAATTTTTTTCTTTGCTTTTTCTATGCTAATTGTATCTTTATACAATAATGTTTCAGCATCAATAATAATATGGTTTAGAATTGTAATAGATCTTTTCATGTTTTTTTCTATTTTTTCAAAATCATTAGTATCTTTAACATAATCTATTAAATCATATAATTCTGCTGCATGTTTAATAATTCTTGCACATAAAGTAGACTTAAAAATAAGTCTATATTTATAATGCCTCATAGCTCCATTGCAAACATAGCAATCATAAGGAATAACCCTTCAATCATGAAAATTATATAGTATGCTATTTCGGGAATATTAAAATTAAACCAAGTAGGACCTATACTGAAGCTGGCTAAAACTTGTAATATTCCAACTGTCATTAATACTGCAGCAATTAAAAAACTCCACCATCCAATAGAATTACTATTTGTAATTTCGATAAAACTTTCAATTATTAAATAAAATCCTGCTATTGCGACAATATATGCAAATAAACTGGTTTTAATTCCAAAATCAAACCATTCTGGTCCATAACCAAGCATACTTAATATTGGTAACAATCCAAATGCAAATAATAAAGCTCCTATTACAAAGCTTATAAAATCTTTAGTTTCCATCATTATATCTTACACCTCTAGCCTGTTTTTTGTAATTCATGCTCTGATTTAAGCTCTCCTTGTTCTTCGGCGTGAGCTAACTTTTGAATTAAGGCTTTAGCTTCATCCAAATGTTGATCAATTTCTTTTCCTATTAATTCAGGTATGACTCTTTCTTTTGTTATTCTTTGTTCTAGGTTAAATAAACTATCTATATTATTCAATATTAAGAATAATAAATATATCTCTCTCATTACTAAATCATGCTCTTGTCTAAATCCAAATTCAATATGGTTAAAGAAATTTTTAGTTTCTGTTGTTAAATCTTTAACTATCGTTCTTCTGCTTTTTTGATCAGTTATTGTTTCTAATTTTTTGATTAACTTTTTAATTTCATTTAAAGATGATTCTGCGTGATATTTAGCATTAACTTCTCCTTTAATATCGCTTGAAATTTTATACATGTCATAATATGTAGCTTCTTTTTTCTTCATTAATTTTTGAAATGTTGACATTAAATTTTGTGCATTATCTTGACTTGCGGCATCTTCTAACTGTAATAATTTTTTATATTGTTTTCTTATTTCTTCATCAACTATTTTTAATAAAGTCTTTTTTCTTTCTTCTATTTGTACTATTAAGTTTTGCAAATGTGAATCTTGATTTTTTAATTTAGAAAATTCTTTTTGCCCTTTTTGAAATAATGATATTAATTGAATTTCTAGCTTTTTAGCTGTAAGAAATAACTCAAACGAAGTTTCACCGCCTTTTTTAATTTCTTCAATTTCAGAATTCAATAAATCAATAACTTTAGTTATTTCATATTGATCTACGCTTTTAATTAATTTATTCCAATCTTCTTTAAATTTAGAAATATGATGTACTGCTGATCTTGCTTGATATTTTGCTCCAAATTTAGCTAACATGCCTGTACTTTTGATTGCTGATCGTAAAAATACTCCAATTGCCATATATTTATACCTCTCTTAATCTATTGTTTACTTTCTCATTATTAAATGTTTTGATTATTTCAAGTTGATTTTTATTATTAACATTTCTTCTGATTGGAATAGTACCTCTTAACCCTATCCATTTATTTATTAAACTATAAAAAACTTCATCACTTTGGAGTTTTATTTTTATATTAAATAATTTACTTAATCCAATTATTAACTCTTCAGGGTATAAATGTGCAATATTTTCAAATTTTAATTGTAATTTTTCTTGTTGTTCTGAATTAAGTAAAGGGTATTTAGTATTAATTTTAATTCTTTCAATTACTTGCTTTAAAACTTCTATTTCTGCTGTAAGTTTCTTAAGTTTTTTGACATCTTTTTTATTACTCTCTTCAAATATATTTCTAAATTTTTGTTTTTTATCTTCAATTAATTCAAGAAAATCTCTAGTTACTGCTTTACTTTCTACAATAAGGGCTTCTCTTAAAATAATTCTAAAATAAGTTTTATTAAAATTTGTATCTGTTAAGTATGCAACTCTGTCATAATTTTTTCTTTTTAATTGCATATCTAGCTCTTTAATTCTATTTTTAATTAGAGTTTCTTCAGCTTTCATTCCAAAATTAGGAACATTCCAAAAATTACTTTTTGCAATACTGTATAACCAAGTTAATTCTTTATAATCTTTTAATATCTCATAATTGAACTTTTTTAACCCATACCACATTATTTTTTTGTAAATTCTATTTTTTATATGATAAAATTGTTCTTCTAAATGTTCGAATACTTTTTCTCTGCTAATTGTCCTAAACTCATTTCTTACATGTTTGAATAAATTAACCCTTTTCCTATTAATTGGTAAGAATTTTTGTGTTTTTTCTTCTTCTTTTCTCTCTTTTAAAAATTGTTGTACTTCAATTTTGTTTATTTTTTCAGCTTCAATTCTTTCAAATTCACCATCTATAACAGTTCCTTCAATTTTTGATCTAGATTTACTAATTTCTGGTTCAGAAACTATTTCACCTTCAATATATTTTTTATGTTCTAACTCTTCTCTTTTATTTTGTTTAATTTCTTTATTCTCATTAATTGTTCTTGGTTTTTCTTTTGTTAATTCTTTTTTAATATATTCTTCTGGCAAGTTATCTATTTTATGAAGTTCTTCAACAGCTTCTTCTTTTTTTTCAATTATTTTTTCTATTTCCTTTGTAGCTTCAAATTTTTCAAGAAATGTATTAAAGTATTCTTCTAGTAACTTAATTTCATCATTGAAAAATTCAATTAATTTAGGAATTGGATAACTTTTTAATGCAACATTATCTTGTTTAAATTTATTATTAAGTTGTTCAGCAATTTTTTTTTGCTTTGGAACATATTTATCTAATAATTCTTTTAATTTACTTTCTTCTAACTCATTTAGTTTATGTATTTGTTTAATACTTTCTTTATCAAAATATTTATTTAATTTTTCTTTACTTAATTTAGATATTTTAAGTAAATTTTCACTTTTTCTTTCTTCTTTCGAAATTAAGCTAATATCTTCTTTTATCAAATTTTTTATGTTTAAATTAATTTTTTCTATTTCCTTTCTTTCATTTGACTGGTGTGATAATCTGTCTAAATTATTAAAGAAATCTTTACCTTGTTTTTTTATAAATTGAACTTTGAATTCATTTACGTTTTTTTGTAATTTTTTATCTCTAATATTTTCAATATTTTTTAATGACGGTATATCTTTAATAACTTTATTGATTTCATCTATTGTTTCTAAATCTTTAATTTTCTTTTGTTTTTCTTTTAATAATTGTTTTATTTTGCCTAATATTTTGTGTTCTTTAT
>CAZPRK010000012.1:0-31350 GCA_964589485.1 uncultured Methanosarcinales archaeon
AACTGTCAAATGAATATTCAGGATGAAATAGTTAGTAAACTGTCAAACTTGGGTTGCATCTTTAATTGAATCAGATAATTCTTGATATATTCGGTTAAATGCTGTATTTTGTTCTATATACTTTCCTGATACTGTTTGTAATACATTAAGATTTTTATGATTTTTTTTAATTTCTATTCTTAATTTTTCAACAGTTTCACTTTGATAATCTAATGGAGTAAAATGATTTAGAAAAGATATTTGTTCTTCATTTTTAGAATAATTTTCATTTGTACCTAAAATAGTTGCTTCTTTTCCATCAAATAATACATGTATTTCTTGTTCACCTACTTTATATAACTCAAAGTGTATTCCTTCTTTTTGACCTTCAAATGGACTTAACTCTACTATATCACTAAGTTCTTCTAAATGTTCATTCTTAGGTGTTATTGGTGCTATAGTAGCTTCCTTTTCAGGAACTAAATAAGATGTAAATATACCTAATCTTTGTACTTCTTTATTCATTTTTTTTAATAATTTAAGTTAGTTTATAAATCTCTCTATTCAGTACTCGCTCTGTAGTAGTTAATATTGCTCTTCTGTTGGAAAGTCGCCAAATAGTAAAAATTCTGCTGCTATTTTTCCAAACATTGCTTTTTTCACGGGAAAGCATTTTAATTTAGAATTTGGTAGGTGTTTTTTTACTTTTTCGATTATTGCATTTCTATCTTCTGTATTAAATTCTCCTTTAAGTACAATGATTGCATGGTTAATTCTAGCTTTATTAAACCCTTCAAAAACATTAACTAAAGATTTTTCAGTATCTTCTAGTTCTAATTCATAAGTTGCCTTTTTATTTTCTAAATCAATTATTTTTTTACAGCTAAACGAAGTTTTACAAATACTATAATTTTTTTCAACTTGCATAAGTTTATCTAAATGTTCTACAATTTCAGGGTTACTCCTTATTTCTTCAGAAAATTCAAGATTAAAAACAATATCTGGGTTTTCCAATGATGCCATTTCATCACTAATCCTTTCTAATAATTCATTGTTTTTGTTTAAACCGTTAACTATACTTTTAAGTTCCTTTAAACATAATAAAGGTGTATTACTTTTTAGTTTAAGTTTAAAATTTGGATAAGATAAAGTCATTGAAATTACTTCATTTATTTTTTGTTCCATGTAAATTTATAATAGGTAAATATTTATATTCTTTTCGTTTCTGAGCTATATTATGCCAAAACCAAAGCCAATATGGGAAAAATGGAAAAAAGATCCCAAAAAATGGGAAAGGTTTTTTATCTTTACTAGAATTCTAATTATTGTATTTAATCTACTTGTAGTAATAGGCTTCATAATGTTTTTAGTTCTATTAATTAAATAGTTCTACGAATTGTTTTAAATTTATGAGCCATTATATAATGTAGATTCTTAGATACTGTTGCGGTAGTAATTAACCCTATTATTTGTCCATTCTCAGTTACTGGAAGTCTTCTTATTCTATTTTCTATCATTATTTTACTTGCTTCTGTTAATGGTGTATCTCCTCTTACTGTAATGATTGGCGTTGACATTACATTTTTAACCAATGTAGATCCTGGGTTTAATCCTCTACTAATTACTTTTCTAGTAACATCTCTTTCTGTGAAAACTCCTATTAAGTCTCCATTTTCTTCAACTAATATACTTCCTCTTTGCGCATTAGTCATAACTTCCGCGGCTTTTATTACTGTAGAATTTAAGTCGACGGTTTTTACGCTATGCATAATATCTTTTGCAGTCAACATAAACAACACCCCCAGTAATAGGTAATAGAAGCAAAGTATATAGTTTTTGGGTATATAGATTATATGGCTCAAATCAAACCTTGTTCTTTCTTAGCTTTTCTTCTATACTCTCCATAATTATCATCTATGGAAAATTTAGCAGGTTTAGTATTAATTGTTTCAGAATTACAACATTTTTCATGCATTGTGTATTTTTTACATGTTATACATTTCATAATATGTCTTGCCATTTTTAAGTTACTTTTTTACTATCTTTTCTCGTAAATTTAAAAACACCATTCTTCATATTTTTTTCAATGTGACTAGTTATTTCTTCTACAAATGTTTCTGCGGTTTGAAAATCATCTGCAACTATATTTAAAGCATACTTTCCTGCTCCTTGATATTTTATAATTTCTTCTTTTCCTTTTACAGAATCTACTAAAATTTTCTTTATTAGGTTAACTCCTTCAGGTTCATATGTAGTAAGTTCAATTTCTCCTCTAATTTGAACTTTAACAGGTTTGATTCTTATCTTAATTAATTCAGTTAATTTTGTTGCTAACTTTTTTTCTATGCCTAATTTACTAAGATCTAAATCAGAATCAACAACTTCATAAAAACATTCACTAATAAGATCATATTTTGCAAATACTTTTTCACTAATATCTTTATACATTACTTTAAGGTCAATTTTTAATTCTTTTGAAAGAGTTTCAATTATTTTTTCTGCTTTTTGTTCTTGTTTAATTTCTTCTACTTTTTTTCTTCTTTGATTTTCGTTAACTCTTCGGTAAGATAAATCAATATGTCCCTTTTCTTTATTAATTTTCAAAACTTTACATACTATTTTTTTTCCTTCAACAACAAAATCTCTTATATTTCGAATTCTTCCAGGTGAAACTTCAGAAATGTTAATCATTCCACCTTTATCAAACTCATCAAGCCTAGTAAATACAGAGTGAGGATGTACTTTTGTAACTGTACAAAGAACTAATTCACCTTCCTCAGGATAACCATGTCTTTGATATAACATTAAGCTAAAACCTCTAATACTCTTGCTTTAATTTTAGACTTTCCACCTGTTGGTTCAGCTAAAAGTTTATCACAAACTAAACAATTTAATTTTTGTGTATTTTTTCCATACATTATTTGTTCATTTTTACACTTTGGACATCTTATTTTTACAAATTTTGATTCTGCCATAATAATCACCTATTTAGTGAAAAATTGGGTTAGTTTATAAATATTATGATTAGGATTTAAAACAATGTCTTTAAATTATTTTGATGTGCATAAAGACGCAAAGAATTTAGATAAGTAGAAAAATTAGGGTCATATATTATTACATTTAAATTACCTTTTTCTAAACTTGCATACAATAGAGGAACTTGACTTTCTATTACCATTTGTACCTTTTCTCCTTCAACTTCTCTATTAACGATACATACAATGTCAAAATCATCTGCAATTTCTTGTGCAACTTCCACTATTGCTTTTTTAAAAGGTGTATTATTTTTAGCTAATTTTTCTAAAATAAAAGGTAACATAAATCTCTATTAGTAGTAGTTTATTTATAAATCTAATCAACAGTAAACAATCTACTATCATGTACATCGAATAAACCTAAACGAGCACCTGCATCTAACCATCCATGTGCATAATTCAATGCAGCAAATGCGTTTATATAATCATCTTTAGAATAAAAATGTTTTGCGTCACTAATGTAACGCGAAATCATATCAAGAAAATCTTCTCTAGCTTCTTCCATATCAAGTCTATTCTTACTTTTAGTAGCAAGATCCATTGCTTCCTCAGTAATTGAAAAGTACTTTTCAAGCTTCTTCTTTGTTATTTCCTTCATCTTCAATTGTAACTTTTGGCATTTTTTTAACAATTGATAAAGGAATAACGTCAGCTTCAAGTTCTAACTTTGCAATTTCAATTGGGTTAAACTTAACTGAGTTTAATTGTTCTTCATCCATTTTTACTAAAAATGGAGCACCCATTGAGATTTGTAAAGCTCTTGAACCTAAAATTCTTGCTTTTTCATATTTAGTGTATTCCATTTTTAATCTCCAAGATATTTTCTAAGTTCTCTTGTTTTTTCTATTGCTAAATTAACCATTTTGTCAACATCATCAATTGTCAAAGCAGTAGCATTTCCTTTTTGTAAAGCACAAATTTCATCTTTTTCAGTTGTTGCAACTGTTAATCTTGAATCTGCAACTTTTTCTTCAGCATTTAATGGATCAATAATGAATTTATCACCAATCTTTAATACTGTACAAGATAATGGTACTTTTGTTAATGGAAGAGTTTCATCAGTTTTTGTTTTAAAGTCAACTATTCCATCTTTTAATGCAGGAAGTCTTGCATTTCTGATTGCTGCAATTGTAGCTAATGCTCCTATATCAAATAAATTCCCTGCATCATTTATAGGGCAAATATCGACAATAACTGTCCATGCTTTTTCTCCTACAGTAACACAAAGTTTTTTGAAATCAATTGAATGACTTTCTCTTATTCCTCTATCGATAACTCTTGCTAATTCGATAGCTTGAATTGAAGGAGGTCCTGGTTCAAATTTTGGTGAAGATAATGGTAATAATTCAACATTAACCATTAATGTTCCTTGATCTGGAGAATCAGGGTAGGGTGTTCCTAGTTCCATTTTAACTCCAGCCATTACTTTAGTTTCACCAATAGTTACTAAAGCACTTCCGTCTGCTGTTTTACTAACACCGTATTCAATAGATATTCCATCTCTGTATTGTTCCAGTTTTCTTCCATCTAATCGGTTGTCTTTTTCTAATAATTTATGAATATAGTCTGTCATTTTTTTCATTCCTCGTTATATTTTGCTTTTAGAGCATTTCTTTGTACATCATAAATTTCTTTTGCTGTTTTTTGTGCTACTTCTAAAGCTTCCTTTAAAATAGCAGTGTCAACAATTCCGTCCATTTGTAATAATGAAATTTCTCCTGTTTGCGGTAAGATTGCTACTGGTATATCAGCAACACCGTTTTCACATTCTAATGCTTCTTCATCATAGTTTAAATCTACAACAACTTTATCATCAACTTTACCAACAGCTACAGCTGCTACTAAATCTCTCATGATAAAACCTGCATCAGCTAATGCTAAAGATGCTGCGCATATTCCTGCACATCTACTTCCTGCATCTGTTTCAGGAAGTTCTATGTAAACATCGATTACTGAATTTGGAAATTCACTTAATTCCAATGTTGGTAAAAGTGCATTTTCTGTAACCATAGATATTTCTTTAGATCTTCTATTCGCTCCAGGTCTAACTCTATCGCCCATTCCGGAGAATGGCATCATGTTATAATGACATCTTAAAACTGCTTTAGTTGGATCTGCTAAAAATTTAGGATAAATGTTTTTTGGACCATAAACAGCTGCATATGCTGTTGTTTTTCCAATCTTGAAGTATGCACTTCCGTCTGCATTTTTAATAACTCCAACTTTAGCTTCAATCTCTCTAAGTTCATCATGTTTTCTTCCGTCTAATCTTTTATCGTAACCCATTTTACTCACCACCTTGAACTTTAATCTCTGTTCCAGTTTTTTCTTCTAAGAAAGATTTCACTAAATCAGTTAATCCACTGGTATGAGCTTTTCTTTCAATTAAATTAATTGTTTCAACTGCAATTAATTCTTTGTTAGGATCATCTCCTGCAAGCCAAACTAATCCGTTTTGACCAACTGTTAATCTACATCCTGTAGCTAACTTAATCATACTAACCATTGATCCTTTTTTTCCAATAAGTCTTGGAACTTTAGTAGGTGTAATTTTAACTATTCGTCCACCAACTAACTTTTTCAAACCAGGTCCTTTCATTGATAAGTCAATTAATTTTTGACTTGTAACTGTTACAATTTTTGCAACAAGATAGTCATCAATTTTATAAATTTGACTTAAGTCTGCTCCTCTCTGAATAAAATCAGATGTAGCGTCTTTTACATTTAACATTGCTGTATACGCAGAATTTGTATCTGTGTTCCAACCAGAAAACATTATATCTCTAACTTGAGCAATAATTGTATCTCCTTTTTTTGGAAGATACTTCCCAGCTAACGGAACTAATTTAATAGCTCTTCCATCAATGTATGTTAATCCTACTTTTGAAGCGAAAATATTCTCTCCACTTCTATAAGTTCCTATTCCAGGAAGGTAATCCATACCTTCGGCTACTTTTTCACCAGGAACTACAATTTCTTTTTCTTTTACTAATAATTTTCCCATTTTTAATTCACCATTTTACTATTTAATGTACCATGAGTTATTGAATTCAATTTATCAAAAAATTCTTCACTTAATCCCCCAGGAATTTCTATCTCTGTGATTAATTCTCCATCATTTCCCCATTTTTGATCTTTAATTTTAGACATACTCTTAATAATTCCCATACACTGTTGTGCGTAATTAGACTTTATTTGTAGTTCAAAAACTTTTGTATCAAATTTTATTGGTATGATTGGTCTTAAATTTTTAATCACATCATCTACTTGCTCTTCTGCAGAAGCGTACTCATTAATTCTAATTTTAGCTTCATCCATTGCGGCTTCAATTCTATTCTCAGGATGAGAATATCCAGTTTTTGGGTCAATTGCATTTGCATGGATAATGTTAATCACTTTTCTTTTTTTTTCAGCTCTAAGTTTATCTCTATACTCAGAAGTTACTTGAATTTCACCTTGTTTTAAGATGATTTTTGCAATTTCTAATACATCAGTAGTTCCAAAAAGCTCATTCATTTTTTCTTCAGATGCTAATAAACCTTTTTTAGCATTAGCAAATACTTTTTCGGCTTTTAAAACATCTTTAATGTCAACATCTTTTCCTTGACTAAACTCAATAGCTAAATTAGGTTCTATATCTATTTCAAACTCTTCTCCGCCTTTTCTTAATTTTGCCAAGTTTAGATTTCTAAACTTTTTTTGGTCTCTATCTACTTCGCCACTCATTTTTTCTTTTTCACTTCATTTAAAACTTTTTCAATTTTTGCTTTACTAAGTCTTTCAAATGTTTTAGTTTTAGTTCTAATAAATGCAACATCTAATCTTTCTGCATTAAAATCATGATCTAAAACTTTTAATAATGCTTTAATAGATAACTTAATTCCTTCATCGACAGTTAAGTCATCCTTATACTCTTTTTGTAAAATTTCTTCAACTTCAGTTTCTGCTTCACCAATAATACTTACTTTATATTGAAAAAATATTCCAGTTGGATCTGTTTCAAATAACTTAGGTCCATCTTGATCTATTCCTGCAATTAATACTGAAACCCCAAAAGGTCGTAATCCTGCTGATTGCGTACAAATTTGTTTTAAGCTACTAATATCTTTAACAATAGATAATGTGTCAATTGCAGTATCGTAAGTAACTCTATGTTGTTGAGCTTTTATTTGCGCTCTTTCAATTAATACTCTTGCATCTGAAATTATTCCTGATGCTGTAGCTCCGATATGTTCATCAATTGTCCATATTTTTTCAATTGCATCTGAAACTACAAATTTATCAACAATTCTTTTATCAGTAATTAATATTACACCGTCTTTACAAACCATACCTATTGCAGTACTTCCTTGTTTAACAGTTTTTTTTGCATATTCTACTTGAAGTAGCCTTCCATCCGGGCTAAACATTGTGATGGCTCTATCATATCCCATCATTTGATGATTCATTGGTTGCATTTTATTCCCTCCCTTTTTCTCTTGCTTTTTTTAAGGTTCCACTTACATATTTACTCTTCAAAATTAAACCTTTTTTGTTAACTAAAGCTATTGCAGACTTTAGTTCATCAACATGCTTGTGATCTACTCTGATAATATTATCTTTTAAATATTTTAATCCTGCTTTCGCTGTATTTAGTTCACCTAGATAAGATCTAATTGAATCTTTTAATGAAGTTAAAACTTCTTCGTCATTTACTTTTTTCTTACTTAAAGCTTCATAAACAACATATCTTTTACGTTCCTTTAAGCTAGGAAGTAATTTAAGCCTTTTTTGCATTTTATTTCAGTTTTTAATCACTTCATGAGTTTACATGAAGTTTAAAAATTTCGTTTTTGAAATTTTTATTAACTGAGAAAGAAATATTTGTTTTTCGTTCCTTTTCTCTCTCCACACTATTAGAAAAGTTAGTTTATTTATAAATGCTTCGGATTTATTTATTTCAATATTGAAATAAAAGTAAAAACGAAATATTTTTATATATGGTGACTTATATACTTGTTATGGCAACAACTATCTCCGTAAGTAAAGAATTGCTTACTAAATTAAAAGAAAGAAAGATGTATGATAAAGAATCCTATGAAGAAATTATATGGGATGCTTTAGAAGATTCAATGGAGTTATCAGAAGAGACTAAAGTAAGAGTCAAACTTGCTGAAGAAGACGTTAAGGGAGGTAGATTATTTTCCCTTGAGGAAGTCAAAAAAGAGTTAGATTTATGACATTTGATATTTTTTTTACCAAAGAATCTAAGAAATTTCTAAAAAAATTAAATAAAGAAGACAAAATAAGAATAATTTCAACTTTGGAAAGATGTAGAGTCCGGCCTTATTCTTATGTTAAAAAAATAGTTTCTTCTCCCTATTTTAGATTACGCGTAGGAGATTATCGAGTTATTGTTGACATAAAAGCAGGTGAATTATTGATACTTGTTATTGAAATAGGTCATAGAAGAAATGTGTATAAATAGAAGTATTATTCAAACAATTTCAAATATTCCTCATAACCTTCTTCTTTTAGGTTTTCTTTAGGAATAAACCTTAATGCTGCTGAATTCATGCAATATCTTTGCCCTGTTGGCTGAGGTCCATCGTTAAATAAATGTCCCAAGTGAGAGTCTCCTTCTTTACTTCTTATTTCAGTTCTAGGAAGAATTAATTTATAATCTTTTTTTTTAACAATGTTATTATTATTAATTGGTTTTGTAAAGCTAGGCCAACCAGTTCCTGATTTAAATTTATCTTTAGAACTAAATAGCGCTTCACCAGAAACAATATCAACATATATCCCTTCCTTTTTATTATCCCAATACTCATTATCGAAGGCTGGCTCAGTAGCATCTTCCTGAGTTACTTTGTATTGTAATGGTGTTAAATGTGATAATTCTTTAGGCATCTCAGTTTCAGTAGTACAACCTATTAATAAAATTAATGAAAGTAGTAATAGTTTTTTCATGTCATTCTAATAGAATTTTAAGTATTTAATACTTATCAATTTAATGCTGATGACCAAAGAAAACACTAACAAAATAAATAATACTAATTCCAACTATGATAGCAATTAAGTGTAGTATCGTGTCTTTAACTTCGCAATCCCTATGTAATTGAGGTAATAAATTAGTAGCTGCAATATACAAGAAATTTCCTGCAGCGAAAGGTATCATAAAGTGAGTAAAACCTTCTATTCTAGAAACAAACATTAAACCCAAAATAGTTCCTATAATAGCAGAACCTGCAGATAATAAGTTAAACATCAAAGCTTTTTTCTTAGACAAACCAGAATATAATAAAACACTGATATCAGCCAATTCCTGAGGTAGTTCGTGAAATATAATGGATATTGTCGAAGCAATTCCTACAGAAACATTAACTGAGAAACTTGCTGCTATTATAACTCCATCAATAAAATTATGAACTGCATCTCCTACTAGATTCACAGGTACTATGTGATAAGCATGACCGTGAGCTAAATGTTTCTCTTCACCCTTGTGATGCATGTGAACAAATTTCTCCAAAACAAACATTACCAAAAAACCTGATAAAATATACAAAGCAATGGTTAAATTATACCCGTCATGAATAGCTTCAGGAAGTAAATCCATAAATACGGTTGCCAACAAAACACCTACTGATCCACTTAATAATATAAACAAAGTTTTTTTAGAAATTTCTTTTTTAATTAATAAAGGCAAAGATGCTAATAACGATATTAATGAAACAACGATAACGCTGATTATTGCATATACTTCCATTTTATGTTACATAAATTTAATATTTATATATTTAACTGATATACCCATACCCTTTTCAACCATCGAAAACTTTATAATACAAATATTAAACTCTTTAATATTAATGAATAACGCAATTATTGAGGGGAAATTTGTTAATTCTGATAGAACTTTTAAAGGTCAAATTCAAATTATAGACGGAGTAATAAGAAAAATAGGGAAAAATTTAGGTCAAGCAGATTACACTTTTGATGAAAATCATTTAATTTTTTCTGGATTTGGTGATGTACACATTCATGCACGTGAAGATGAAACTGAAATACAAAATTATAAGGAAGATTATGATTCAGTATGTAAAGCTGCAATTAATGGAGGTGTAATTCATTTAACAGCGATGCCAAATACACCGCAACCATTAATTTTTCAAAAACATTTAGAATGGCATAGAAAAAGAACTAAAGAACTTCCATTAACTGTACTTAATTATGGTGGCATTGGCCCAGGAACTATTCCTTTAGAAGAAAACGTTCCATATAAAGCTTATACTGGACCAAGCGTAGGTCCTTTATTTTTTAAAAGTGAAGAACAGTTAAGACAGACATTAATTCATTATAAGAAAAAGTCAATTAGTTTTCATGTTGAAGATTATGATTTACTTGAAGAAAATAAAAATAATGATACTCATACAAATAGACGTCCAGTGGAATGTATTTTGGCAGCATTACATTATGTTTTAGATTTAATTGAAGAATTTGATATTGATGCAAAGTTATGTCATTGGACGTGTGGAGATGAAAGTTTTGAAATGATTAGAATGCATAGATCTAAAGGATATAAAACTAAAATTGAAGTAAGTCCTTTAAATTTATTCTTCGATGCTGATTTATTAGAAGAAAAACCTGAATTGTGGCCTTATTTACAAATGAATCCCGCATTACAAAGTAAACATCATAGATTACAACTTATTGAAGCTTTAAGAGAAGGATTTATTGATTTAGTTGCAACAGATCACGCTCCTCATAGTTTAAATGAAAAATTTAAAAATTTTGAATCAGAGGAAGAATATAAAAAATTAAAAGAAATTGATTTAGATAAATGTAAAGAATTAAGTAAACAAGATGGTACTTCTGGTACTCCACAATTAGATACTTTTGCTTTAATTATGACTTGGTTGATAAAAGAACATAACTTTACTCCTGAAGATATTGCAAGAATTGCATCAGAAAATCCTGGAAATTTTATAAACCAGTTTCAAAATGAAAAATTTGGAAGAATTGAGGAAGGTTATGTTGGGTCTTTAACAGTTTTAAATATTAACAAACCAACTGAGTTTACAAGAAGTAATGTAAAATCAAAGGCAGGATGGAGTCCATTTGAAAATATTACATTTCCTGGAAGTGTAGCTATGGTGATGCATAAAGGGGTCGTGTTAAATGATGAAAGTTAATTTTTCCGGAATACAGTTAGATAATCCTTTTTTTAATGCTTCAGGTCCTCATTGCACAACAAAAGAAGAATTAGATATTTTAGGAAGATCAAAAGCAGCAGCAATAATGACTAAAAGTTGTACATTTGAACAAAGAGATGGAAATCCAGAACCTAGGTATGTCGATATGCCTCATAATTCTTCAATTAATTCAATGGGTTTGCCTAATTTAGGTTACAAGGAATATATGAAACTAATTCCTGAATTAAAAATTCATAATAAACCTATTTTTTCAAGTGTTTCTGGAATGAAGTTAGAAGAAAATATACAAATGGTTTCTGAGTTATCTGACGTAAAAGAATTAGATGCTATTGAATTAAATTTATCTTGTCCTAATGTAATTGGTAAGCCTCAAGTTGGTTATGACTTTGAACAAAGTGTTGAAGTAATAGATGAAGTAAGTAAAGTTTGTAAAAAGCCACTTGGTTTAAAACTTCCTCCTTATTTCGATTTTGTACATTTTGAATTAATGGCAAATATTATTAACAAAACAAATGTAAATTTTGTTACTTGCATTAATAGTCTAGGTAATGGGTTAGTTCTGGATGTTGCTAAAGAAGAGGTAGTAATAAAACCTAAAGGTGGATTTGGTGGTATTGGTGGAAAGTTAATTAAACCTTTTGGGTTAGCTAATGTTAGAAAATTTAGAGAATTACTTAAACCAGAAATACAAATTATTGGAGTTGGCGGCATATTCTCAGGAATTGATGCATTTGAATACATTCTAGCAGGAGCAGATATAGTTCAAGTTGGAACAATATTAAAACAAGAAGGTCCAAGTGCATTTCAAAGGTTAATTAATGAATTAGATATAGTAATGCAAACTAAAGGGTATTCTGATTTAAGTTCTTTTAGGAATAAACTGAAAACAATGGAATAACCATAATATTTATAAAATAATAAAATTCGAAGATTATTTATGATCAATCATTTAATTTTAGAAAAAGATGAACGATATGCTGGAGTAAATCCTCCAAAAAGTGTACAGATTAAATTGGACTATTTAATTCAACAAGGAAGAGAAGTTGTTCTAATTGAACAAAAAAAACCTAATAATGATTCTTATGGAAATGCATTTATAATTTCAGAAATTAAATATGGAATTAGACAAGACCTAATTTATGAAACTCAAAGTGGACATGGAAATTATTATAGAAAAGATAAAGATGTTTTAAAAGCTGTAGAAAAATCTAAACTTCATCCTACTGAAATTAAAAAAACTAATTTTGTCATGACTGGTGTTAGAAAATCACTTGACTTAATTTTAAATTAAAAAAGAAAAAGAATTTGCATTCAAATTCGGAGGGGGAGTGAAATGAATGCAAAATTATCGAAGGTACAAACTGATTGACTTTTTCAAGTATCTAGTTCGTGTGCCTTGCGACATATATATAATGGTTAAATGATTACTTATAATTTATGTAAGGAATGTATATACTTACTTTAAAGAATTAACAACTATATCATAAACTTCTGGGTATATTTCAGGATTAATCATTTTATTATGCATTTCCGTTTTAAGGTAATCTTCACACTTACCTTCAACATAAACATTTTCACCAAAGGATAAAAACCCGTCTTCTTTCATTAATATACCATCACCATTGTTTGCACATCCTTGTCCTATTATGTTAACAACTGGAACTTCAATATTAGATTGTTTTGCATTTAATCTATTCAAAAACACGCTACCTTTTGCCATATCTTCGCATTCTGAATTTGCACCAGTAATTTTACATAATTTAACAATATTTTCAGTAAATCCGTTATGTGGCACTGCAATAAATACAACTTTACCAATATTATTTTCTCCGAAAAGGTTAATAAATTCTCTTGTAACTAATCCCCCCATTGAATGTGCAACTATGTTTATTTTTTCAGCTCCTGTTTTAAATTTAATTTGATCAATTATTTCTCTTAATCTTATTGCATAATTTTCAATCCTATCAGTTTTTTGTGCTGTTATTGTATATAACCCAATGTCATAAGTATTGATAAAATAATAAGTACTTCTTATACTGATAGGAGTATTCATTCTTCCAAGGTAACCTTTTTTATCAAGATCATAATTATCACCTATATTTATTTCACCTGCATTTATGTATCCGTCTTGTTCTAATTTTTGTTGTAATTTACTCATAGTTTTTAAGCTAGCTTCTACCTTATCATCAATGTGAAAACTATGTCCATGTAATAATAAAACAGGGTATTTAGCTTGACAATTTTCAAAACAACATTCTTTACATTTTCCAAATGTACAACATTTTGTTTTGTGTTCGTTTAATGTTAAATTAATGTCACTTGGTTTTGAAACAACTTTTTTAATAATACTTTCTTTAGTAATTAAAGGCCTAACTATACTATGATTTTTCGTTGAGCATTGTATTTGAGATAATTCGTCAAAGTTAAGAATAAATTGAGTTCTGTTAATAAATACAGATTTATTTGATATTTCTAATAATTTTCGAGTTTTATTATTTGCAATAATTGAATTTTCAAACATTTGAGATAATATGATTTGTACATTGGAGTTAGTTTCATTGTATAAAAAATTATGAGTTTCTACATCAGTTATTAGTTGACTTTTTTCATTACAAATTCTATTTAATTCTTCATCATATACTATGTTTTCATTAAAGTTAAGTTCAAAATCATTTACACCTAATAAAAATCTAAATTTTTTCAAAATAAAATCTTTTTTTAATATATCCAAGTTAGCTTTTAAAGTATAGTTTATATTTAATTTCTCCAATTCATCAATAAAAATAGTATGAATTTTACTTAAATTTTCAATTTCTTCAACATTTTCATAAATATTAATTAATTTATTGTAAGGTTCATTAATATCTTTAAAATAACCATATTGATTTAATGAATTATTTGTTAATACTTTATTAGACGTAAAAATAATATTATTATAAATGTCAATATCATCAAAAATATTTTGTCTCATATCAAAAATATAATTGTCATCAAACTCATATCCTTTATACATTGAAGATAAATCTAAATATGCTTGTTTCTCCCATAAACTAACAAATTGTTCATTTTTTCTTTTAAAATTAAACCAATCTTGATTAATTTTATTTTGTTTTTTATTTAAGTTATCAAAAAATCTTTGAGTTTTATTTTGTAATAAAAATTCATTTTCTTTATTCAAAGTATCTATTTCTTTAATTCTAATAAAATCATTTTCTAACAGTTCTTTAACTTCTTTAACAATTGTTTTTTCTTGTTCAGAAATATCGTAACCAAGAGTAATCAATGAACTTTCTTGAACTTTATTTTCTTGAGTTCTACAAACAGTTGTTTTTTTATTATTACATTGAACATTAAATGAATAAATTTTTTGACCTTTTCCAATGTCAAAAGAGTTCAAACTATATTGTAAATCTACTTTAGTTTTATGTGGAAGAGTTATATCTTTTTTTTCAATTGATTTATTTCTACTTATATCAAACAATTCATAAGAACAAAAACTTTCACACCATGCAAAATTTTCATTAACAAAAGAAATATTTATTTGTTTTTCTTCATTATAATGGGTGTTTAATAATATTTCTTTTGGTGTTAATACTATTGCTAATTCTTCTTTTGTTAGAAAACTTATAGTATTACTTACAAAAAAAATTATTGTTACTGATATTAATGCTATTAAGATTAAAATTGTTAAATTCCTAAATATTTTTTTATTTTTAGTCACATTAAGTATATATTATAAAACCATTTAAAAACTTATTGTCTTGGTTTAAGCCGGCCATATCTATTTAAAAAGTAGTTAACTACTTTTCTTTCAGATATATCAATTACTTTAAGTCCGTTTAAGTAATTAAATACACTAACATATGTTGTATCTAAACTTTTTGCAAATTTTTCACTTATTTTTGCACCAACATAATCATTTTTACCATATATATTTCGATAATTTTTTGCCATTTCAATAGTATACCTGATTGTAGAATTACTTACTTGTAAAATCCCAAGAGGTATTGCACTTCTTTTTATTTTATTTGTATTAATTTTAGTTTTTCCGAGAAATAATCCATTCTTCATTATTGCAAGCATAAAAATTTGTTGTGCATACATAATTTTTTGTTCGTCATGTTTTAAATTAAGAAAACTTTGAGATAAAACTACTTTTGAATCACCATGTACATTTAATTCTAAGGAATATATTGGTTCTGTTTCAATTTTATGAATATATTTAGGAACTAATTTATCTTCTACAATTATTGTAGATATTTCAAAATTATCAGGGTTAGGTAAATTTAATTCTTTAGCTACATCTTGGCTATTCTTTTTTGCTTTATTTAATAAAATATCTTCCAAATTATCATTTTTAGGCGTAACTATATTTGAAAAAGCTTCATTTGCAAATAATAATGCACTTGTAATTAAAAATTCTCTCCTATTCATAATTTAAACTCCATTATATCAAAACCTTTTCCTCTTTTTACAAATGTAAAATTATTATTTTCATAGAATTGTTTAGCTTTATGTGTTCTTAGGTAAATTGATTTTAATTTCATTTTTTTTGCTCTTCTAATTAAACTTTGAATTAGTTTACTTCCTATTCTTTGATTTCTTTTTTTTGGGTTTACTCCAGTAGCTGTAATGTATAATATTTTTCCCTTTTTATTATGGTGTCCTTTAGTATTAATTCTTGGAATGTAATATTTAATCCATAATTCACTAGTAACATAACCTAATAATTTATTATTTTCAAAATATCCCAGACAACCTTTTGGAAAAGTAATTATTCTATGAAGATGAATTTCTTTTTTTTCACTAAAATCAAATACTTTTTCATCTAACTTTTTTAATTCATCAATTATTGTTGGTTTTAATTGTTTAATCATTTAAGAATTTATTATAACTAGTTTTAAATAGTTTTCTTTATTAGTAAAAATATGATTTATTTATTAATATAAAATTCAGTAATAATTCTTTGACCACCAAAATATTTAACAACATTTTCTAAAGGAACATTTTTTTCAATAGGAAATCTATGTCCATTTCTGTGATAAATTAACGCAGGTTCATCACTAACAACAAAACCCATATGTACAATATTATCTCTACTAAGCACTAATAATGCTCCTTCTCGGGGGCTTTCTAATTTAATCATGCTTTCAAGCAATTTATGAATTTCTCCAGAATCCCAACGTTTTTCACCTATTCCTATATATTCGTCTTTATTTGAAAAACCTAATATGTATAGAGCTGTTCCTATAGAGTTGGTAGTAGAAATAGTATTTTTAGCAATTTCCATTCTTTCTTTTTGCCATTTAGTAATCATTTATTTGTGAAAAGAAGATTCCTTTTAAATGTTTATTAGAAAATAAAACGCTGCGGCCCAAAGTAAAACGTTAAGTTTATGTTTTTACCTTTATCTGTTATATAAAATGTAGTCGGAGAAAGTATATAATTGTTTTGGTTTTTGATGTAACTTTAAATTCTTTATTTTATAAAGTCATAATTTAATATGAATATATTTATATAAACTTTAATTATTTGATAATATATGAAACATATTGGATGGTGTTTAGAAAGAATACAAATTGCAATGGCTCACATACCTAAAGCAGTAAGTTCTCAAAAAGATAAACAAAAAGCTAACAAAATACTTAATGAAGTTCAAGAGTATGAAAAAACTTTAGTTCAATTGATATTACACCCTAAATTCAAAAAATATTTATCTAAATTGGAAAATTCATCTATTGAAGGAATAAGGTTACAAGCAAATGAAATTGAAGGGTTATTTAAAGACCTTAAGCATATGTTATATATTTTAGATTTGTATATTAAGAATCTAAGAGAAATAATTGCGCATAACCCTGAACAATGGAGTATAAAGGCAGACCAGTTAGTTCTTATGATTCATCAAAAGTTTGGTAGCGAAACTGGTGAATTGCGAAAGGAATTTCAAGTTGCATTACATAAAGAAGAAGAATTAAAGCAACTTATAACTTGTGAAGAACATTTAGCAGAGTTTCTTAAATAATATTAAAGCTAAATAAACTTAAACTTTCAAAGAAATTCTATTATATGTTTCTGCACCTCCTTCTTCATCACCAATTACTGCATCTAAAGAAATCTCTTTATTAGTACTTTGCATGAGTTTAAAGTATCTAGCTGCAGTATAAATGAAATTTGTTAATTTACCTACCCTATCCACATTATACTTTAATTTTATTGCATAAACATCCATGTGAGAACTACAATGTGTAAGTGCTTCATCAATGAAAGGAACTTGATATTTTTCAGCAAAATAGCTATGAGTTTTTATCAACCAAGAACTGGTTTGCTCTCTAACTTTCTCATCAAAGGAGTATAACAACCTACCTGCCTTATATAGAAGCTTTTGTTCTTCTGATTTAGAAATACCTTCAAAAGTTTCAATGGGCTTTAAAGTTTGTAGAACTTTGTAATCTTCTTTAATGCTATCCTCTATATGTTTCGAAGAATCTTTATCCCCTGTAAATAGTTCAACAATATACTTTATTGCTTTTCCTGTACATGTCTTGGTAAGTAATTTTCTTAATCTAATATAATCTATATCTTCTTCAGTAAATTTATCTTTAATATCAGGAAGACTTTTTCCTCCAGCTACTAAATTTGTGAAGTATTTTACTTCCGAAACCCATAGAGTAGGAGCTGAATATTTTTTCTCCCAGTTTTCCTCAAAAGTCCTATCTTCGTTAGAAATAAGTTGAGAAATGATTTTCCAATTTGAAAAAAAGGCATTAGAAGCATCCTGAAATTTTCTTTTTAAACCATATTTTTGTTTTAATTCTTCAAGTAAAACTATCAGCCCTGCTTTATTACCATATATTTCAAAAAATGAATCCGAATCCATGTCATACTTGAATTTCAAATAATCTACTGCAAGCTTAATAGTATCACATGAAACACCGATATTTTTAGGATCCCAATTTTCTCTAAATTGTTTATTATCTTGAACACCTAAAATATCTTTAATGATTTTCTTTCTTGTTACAGTATCTAATAAATGTTTACTTGCTCTGTATCCAGCTTCATTCAAAATATCATCATATAAATTAACTATTCCACTTTCAATTCCATATCTTTCAAAAAAAAGTCTAGTATCTTGAAAATACTTTTTCTTTAGAAAATTAATTGTATTCATAACTTCATCGTATGTTCCTTCAATTTGCCCGTGTTTCCAAGAAGTTCTAAACCTATCATCTGAAACTTCAAGTAAAGCTTCCAAAGTAGTTCCACTATTAAACATTGTTTTTAATAAAGTAAAATTATGTTTAACGCCAGTTTTTCTTTTTATTAACTCTGTAATCTTTAGCGGGCCTAATTTTGAACCATATGCTTCAAAAAAGTGATCACTATCTCTTTGATATTCTTCTCTAAATAAGTTCAAAATAGCAGTTTTATTATTTAATTCAGATGAAATATATCTTGGGTTATACCCGACCAAATCATTAGAATCAATATTCAATATATATGCAAGAACTTCTGGGTCTTTAACCAAAGAGGTTATAGCATTAGCATTAGACCTAATTTGAAGTTCCTTTTTTAATCTATCTTGAAGGTTACTTATCCCCAATACTCCACCAAATTCTTCCATAAAATATTCTTTACCTTTAGCATATTCCTTTTTTAATAAATCAGAAATTCTATCTATTTGCTCTAAACTTAGTAATATAGATTTTGGGTTCCAATCTTTAAAATCATTTATATCTAAATCACAAACTTTAGCCATTAGCTCTGGATTTTTTATGAAAGAGTTTAGAATGTTTAAATTCATTCCATACCCCATCTTAGCTAAATCTCTAGCTAAAATTATTCCTCCTTGCCTACTCCCATATTTTAAAAAGAATGCTTCACCAAGTATTTCATATTTCTCTTTCACTAAATGTAAAAAAGCATCTTTTTGCTTCCTTGTTAAAGTTACACGTGCTGGATTCCAATATTCTTTAAATCTTTTATCTTCTACTCCTAGAAAATCTTCTATGGTAGAGCTATTGAAAAAGGTCACAAGTTCTTGACCTACAGAGTTTATGTTTAACTCCTTCTTCAAGTCATCAGCTAAATTAATCAATCCATCTATGGAACCATATCTTTCTATAAATTCATCAGAGTTTCTAGAATAAGCAGCAATTGCAAAATTTTGTATTTTTAAAACGTTCAAGGTTTAGATAGAGTTTATTAGTTTTCCAATTATTAAAAAAAGCTTTATCTTTAGAATTTAATACTGTTGCAATAAATGCACCATCTTTGAAAAATGAAGAGATGTTTTGTAAATTTAAATATTCACCACTTTTTTCAAAAACATTTTTTACAAAGTGAAATGCTCCTAACTTTTTGTTGAATCTTTCAAGAAAAGAACCATTATCTTCATCATAAATTTCTTTTAAATGTTTAGTCATTATTTCCAAGTCTGATTCATCAATTTGCGAAGATTTAACCTTCCAATCTGTTTCGAAACGGGCATCTTCCCTTTCTATCATTTTAGCAACATCTTCTCCATTCTTAAAAACACCTGAAATTTTAGTTAACGTTGGGTTAAAATCCTTATTCATACCATAGTTTAAGGAATTAAAGAAAGTTATAGCTTGTTCATCATTTTTCACTTCATTTAGAGTTAATAAAAAACCATATTTTGAACCATATTTCTCAAAAAAAGTATCTGGGTTAGAATCATACTTTCTTTTTAAGAAATCAATTATTGTTTCTGTTGTATGAAAATTAGTTAGTAAAGTGTTTGGTTTCCATTCCAAATTAAACCTTGGTGAAAAAATGTCCAAATAATGCTGAATAACTTCAGGTTTGTTAAAAGACCTTAAAGCAAGTAAATATATTGTAAATTTTGTTTCTTCAAATAAGTCTTTAGCCAGAAAATAATTTCCAATTCTTTGTCCATATCTTTTAAAAAAAAAATCTTCATCTTCCGCAAATTTTGATTTGAGAAAGTTAACTATTTCAACTTTTTTATGACTGGTTGTGCCCACCTCTCTAACTTTCCATTCTCTCTTAAATCTATTATCTTCGATAGAAAGATACTCTGTTAGTGCTTCTCCATGTATCAAAAAATTATTTAAACTCATAAATCTTAAACCTAGAGGAAACCTAGTTGAAATATCCTCCAATACGTTATCAATACCTACTTTTGAACCATACCTTTCAAAAAATAACTCTTTATTTTCATGATATTTAATTCCTAAATAATTCATTAAAAATTTCATATTCCGAAGGTTGTTTAACGACTTTTTAACTTCGATGTGTGGTTCAATTTCCACCAAGTTAACGCCCAATTCTTCTTTTAACACATCTGGGCTTTTTAAACTCAAATATAACTCATCCAGTTTTGCATCATTAACACCTAAACGTTGAGCTAAATCTTCACCTAAGTATAAGGTACCTAGAACTCCACCATATGTTTTAAGATATTCTTCTTTTCCTAGAAGCCATTTAGCTTTAATTAATTCTTTAACCTCTGTATTAATGAAATCAATAGTATAACAGTTGCTTAATAATTTCCTGTTCTTTCTAGCTTGAACTTCTTTTTCTAAAAGTTCCAATTCAGCTTGAGATAATCTATCATCAAAGGTTTTTGTTGCTATATCATTAGCTGTTGGTTTCATATCACTTATAAATTGCTGCTCAATTACTAATGTATGACCATCAACCCTTGTCATCATAGAAGGTGAAACTTTAACCTGATGAAGTAAATCACTAAGAGTAGTGTTTGAAGAATAAATATCATAAGTATGTGCGTAATCTAAAAAGTTTAAAGTTTCTTCAATTTGAGGTTTACTTTCTTTTCGTTCAATAGAAGCTTTTACTTTTGAAGTTACAAATTTATCTGCTAGTAGAGATAAAACACTTGAATGTACTTTTAAAGTATGACCTTCTCTTTCAGATGTATTTTCATTCAAGACTTTGACCAAATCTCTTAAAGAATGCCCTCTTTCATACAATTTTAATTTATGAGCTATTTCGATAATATCTAACTCTTCTTCTTGAACGTTACTATATAAATTATTTCGAATAGTTTCCAATGAGCTTTCTGGAATCATCCATGTATGTCCTTGAATACTTGAATTTTTATCATCAGAAATAACTTTAACTAAATCTCGCATATCTTTACCATTCTCATTTAATTCAAGTTTATGAGCAACTTCTAACAAAGTTAATTCTGTCATTTTTCATGTAACTTTTCAAATAAATATTTTTCAAACGTGTAAACTTTCAGATCCTGATTAAGTCCTTTATCAAAAACATTATAAGAATCTACAAGTTCGCTTAAATTAATAGAAGATTTTTTTGGAATTATTGGAGCAAACAACCTGATTAATTCTTTTTTAGCAGCTTTTCTAACTTTAGGATCATAACTAGTTAAAAGCCTACCAAATTGAAATTGTAGATACTCACCAGAATCTCTTTCATGTGTTTTTAAATCAAAAATACTATGATATTTGGAACTTT
Source organism: uncultured Methanosarcinales archaeon (assembly GCA_964589485.1). Classification (GTDB taxonomy): domain Archaea; phylum Nanobdellota; class Nanobdellia; order Woesearchaeales; family CAYSVS01; genus CAYSVS01. The sequence goes on from CAZPRK010000012.1 coordinate 21,692, forward strand.
GTCCAATATAATTTTTTAAACCCTGTTTATCCCAATCAATATACCTCCCAATTCTTTCATATACTCTATCTTGCTCACTTTTTGAAACATATAACTCAACCATTTTAGATAGAGCTTCCAAATTAGAATTTTTGGATCTACGGTGTTTCATAGATGAAAAGGCTCGGCCTATAACTTTTTTATAGTTTATTTTATTATCATTAAAAAGAAAAGCTATTTTTCCTGACTTATAACTTTTCAACCCAACTAATGTTTTAATTAAAGTTGATTTACCACTTCCAGACCTACCAACTAACCCTAATATATCTCCGCTATTTAATTTAAAAGTAATATGACTTATTCTAAAGTTACTATAAGTACTAACAAGGTTATTTACCTTAAGACAAACATTATCCATATTAAGATAATAATTATATTATACTATTTATATATTTTTAGATTATTATTTCACAAACTATATAAACCAGATTAACTATATTTCTCACAATGTTCTACAAATTAAGCAAAAAAGAAACTTTGAATAAATTAGATACAAGTGAAAAAGGGTTAGATAATAAAGAAGTTGAAAAAAGAAAAAAATTCTATGGAGAAAATAAATTAAAAAAAGCTAAATCAATTTCTCCATTAAAAATATTTATTGCGCAGTTTAATAGTTTTCTTGTATATATATTAATTACGGCAGTAGTTCTTTCTACATTTCTTAAAGAATACATTGATGCAGCAGTAATATTTTTTATATTAATAGTAAATGCAATAATGGGGTTTGTTCAAGAATATAATGCAGAAAAGTCAATGGAAGCGTTAAAAAAATTAACTAACTTAAAAGCTAAAGTTCTTAGAAATAATAAAGAAATTGAAATAGATTCAAAAGAAATAGTCCCTGGAGATATAATTTTTCTTGAAGAAGGAAGTAAAGTTCCTGCAGACGCTAGAATTATAGAAAACATCGGATTACAAGCCGAAGAAGCCTCACTTACTGGTGAAAGTACACCTGTAAATAAACATGATGAAATAATCAATAAAGAAGTTTCTTTATCTGATCAAAAAAATATGGTTTTTTCTTCAACTATTATTACTAAAGGAAAAGGTATTGCAATTGTAACTTCTACAGGAATGAGAACAGAAATTGGAAAAATAGCTAAATTAATCGAACAAAGTGAAGAGAGTTTAACACCTTTACAAGTTAAATTAAAAAATTTAGGAGAATTATTAGGAATATTTGTAATATTTGTTTGTATTGCAGTTTTTATAGCAGGGGCATTAAAAACAGGTGAATATGCAAAAATGTTTATTGCGGCAATTGCATTAGCAGTAGCAGCAATCCCTGAAGGCTTACCGGCAGTTGTTACAATTAGTTTATCTATAGGAGTACAAAAAATGATTAAAAATAATGTTTTAATCAGGAAACTTCCTAGCGTTGAAACCTTAGGTTCTACTACTGTTATTTGTAGCGATAAAACAGGAACATTAACAAAAAATCAAATGACTGTTACGCAATTATATGTAAACCATGAATTTGTTAATGTAAGTGGAACTGGTTATAGTTTTAAAGGAGGATTTTCAAAAGCAATAAATAAGATTTCTTTATTATTACAAACTGGTGCATTATGTAATAATGCTAAAGTAAACAATTCTAAAATTATAGGTGACCCTACTGAAGCTAGTTTAATAGTTAGTGCAGCTAAAGCAAAATTAAATAACTTAGATAAAAAATGTCCAAAAGTTAATGAAATCCCTTTTGATTCTAATAGAAAATTAATGACCACAATACATAAACAAGGAAATTCATTTGTAGCATATAGTAAAGGTGCACCTGATAAAATTATTGAAAAATGTAATAAAATTATCGAAAATGGAAAAGTAAGAAAAATAACTATTAAAGATAAAAATAAAATTCTAAAAGCAAATTCAGACTTTGCAAATAAAGCATTAAGAGTATTAGGGTTTGCATTTAAAAAAACTAAATCTAAGAATACAAAAGAAACAGATCTTATATTTATAGGATTACAAGCAATGAGAGATCCTCCAAGGAATAAAGTTAAAGATGATATTTTAAAATGTAAAGAAGCAGGAATTAGAGTTGTCATGATAACAGGGGACCATGAATTAACCGCAAAAGCTATTGCAAAAGATTTAGGAATTATAGGAAAAACAATAGATAGTAAAGATTTGAAAAAAATTAATTTACTCGAAGAAGTTGAACATATTTCAGTTTATGCAAGAGCAACACCTGAAGATAAAATGAAAATTACTGAAGCTTTAAAGAAAAAAGGACATGTAGTAGCAATGACAGGAGATGGTGTTAACGACGCTCCAGCTCTTAAACATGCAGACATTGGAATTGCAATGGGTATTACTGGAACAGATGTAGCTAAAGAGTCAAGTGATATGATTTTAACAGATGATAATTTTTCAAGTATTGTTAGAGCTATTGAAGAAGGTAGACATATTTATAATAACATAAAAAAATTTGTAATGTATCTTATGAGTTCTAATATAGGTGAAGTATTTACTATATTTACCGCCATAATTATAGGAATGCCAATGCCTCTTTTAGCCATACAAATTCTTTGGATAAATCTAATTACAGACGGATTACCAGCATTAGCATTAAGTTTAGAACCTACTGATAAGAATATAATGAAAGAAAAGCCGAGAAATAAGACTGAGAATATAATAACAAAAAATAGTTTCTTATTTATGCTTTCAATTGGCCTTGTAATGATGATAACTACTCTTATTGTTTTTAACCAATACATTAGTATTAATTTAATTTACGCTCAAACAATAGGCTTTACTACATTAATGCTACTTCAAATGTATAATGTAATTAATAGTAGAAGTGGAATGAGCAGTGCATTTAGCGGAATGTTCACAAATAAATGGCTAATACTAGCAATAATGAGTTCCATACTATTACAAATAATAGTAATTTATACACCACTTAGTTTAATATTTCATACAACTACAGCTACAAGTTTAGCAGAATGGTCATTTACTAACCCTATAATGAATTTAAAGGATTGGATTATAGTATTAATAGCTTCCTCGAGTGTGTTAATATTTAGTGAAATTGTTAAGCTATTTAAAATGTAAAGACAAAAGATTTATAAACGAATTTAACTTAATACATATCATTAAAATTAAGAGGTGAAATAAATGAAAATGAAAAATTTATTAGCAATTTTCATGGTTATATTCTTGGTTGGTTGTGCTACACAAGTAGAAGAACCAGAAAATAAAGAAATGGAAACTCCTGAACCTACAACAGAAGTAATTGAGGAAGCTCCGCCAGAAGAAGCATCAAACGAAAATGAAGAAATTAATGTTGGAGTAGAAATAAAACCTGAAGAACCTGCAGCAGAAGCAGATGTTCAACTAACTTCAAAAGGTTTTGATCCAGCTGAGTTAACAGTCTCTGCACCAGCTACAGTTATGGTGAAAATAATGAGTGGTAAAAAACACACCATTAGCCAAGTAGGTGGAAAATTTAGAAGCGCAGGATTAACTGATGGTCAATCTGCAGAACTTGTAATTGAAGAAGCAGGAACTTTTACATACTTTGATGTACTAAGTAAAAAGAAGTTGATAATTACTGCTGAAGCAACTTCAGAAGAACCTGCAGCAGAATAACTTTTTATTTTTTTTTATTTTTTAAATAAAGGAACACCATATTCTCCATCAAAACCTGGACTAATTTCAATCTTTCCTTCTCTATAATCAACAATTGCATTTGCAATTTCTTGTGAAGTTACTTTACTTAACTCTTCCCTAGAAATAGACATTAAAATATTAAATTCATTATTAAAACTTAAAATTAACTTATTATATTCTTCCCAAACAGTTTTTGTTGATACAGCTCTTCCAACAATTGAACTAATAATATCAGACAAGGGTAAAAAACTTCTATATGGAACTGCATTTCTTGGTTTAAATCCGATTGGTCTGTCTGCTAGTTGTTCTACCCTATACTCTACGCCAATTGTTAATGCTTTCTTACAAACAGGACAAACTCCATTTAGTTTCATAGTTTCGCTTGGCTTTAAACAGACATTACATTTTCTATGTCCATCATAATGATACTTCCCATATGCAGGATCAACTTCAATTGTTTCTTTAAACCCTTTCCTGGTTTTAATAATATTAAGAATATTATCATAAGTAATTTCTTTCATTTCAAAAACATTAGCTTCCCTTCCCATTCTCCAAGGCCAAAAACTATGTAAATCCGAATTACTCAATAAAGTAATCTTATCTAAAGCACTAACACGCCAATTCATTGCAGGGTCACTACTTAACCCTGTTTCAATTGCATGAATATGTTTAGTTTGATCACCGTAACATTCCTTTAAACTATCAAACCCAGATTTTGACCCAAACACACTAAACCAAGGAGTCCATGCATGTGCAGGAATTACTTCAATATCTTTATCAATTGCCTTAAGTAACTCAACAAAATCTATACAACTCATTCCAAAGATAGGTCTTCCATCATAATCAACTCTTCCTATTTTTAATAAAGCTTCAGTTATTTGTTCTACTACTTCAAAATTCTTAGCAAGAACTAAATTATGAACCCTTCTTCCCTTTCCATCTTGTGAATAAATTAAACTTATTTCTGTTTGTAAAATAAAAGGAAAATTAGTTTTAGTTCTTAATATTCCAGTACCATCTTCAGTTAAATTTTCTTTCAAATGTTTAATCCATTTAGGATGCGTAAAATCACCAGTTCCTAATAAATTAACACCTTTCATTCTAGCATATTTTTCTAAATTGTCAATAGTTAAATCTTTAGAAGTGGCTTGACTATGTCTTCCATGAATATGAAAATCTGCTATAACTTGCATGAAAAAAATAATTTAAAATGATTTATAATATTTTATATTGTATAGAATTTACTTAACCTTTAATTCATTAACATCAAAATGTCTTTTAAGAATTGTTTCACTTGTTCTTAAATTTGAAGCATTTCTTCCAATTAAATAACCCCGAGTTTTATTATCAACTCCAGTTATGGTTAAAATTTTATCTTCTTCGTTAAACTCAATTTCACTTAATTTTGAAGGAAATACAATATTTCGTATAAACTCAGACATATTTTCATTAAACTCTACAATTTTAATTTTCTTTTTTAGTTTATTTTCTAAAAGTTTAACATTAGAAAGATTTTTACCAAGAGCTTTACCAATTTGACCATTTGCAACTATAAAACAAAATTTATCTTCAAGGTCAAAAAAGTCTTTAACATCACATCTAGTTATAGATTGAAAAAGGCTCATAAATTTAATTGAAGTAAAATCAAATTTTATTTTAGCCAAACTTAAGCACCTATGCCTAAAACAGAAATAAAATGTTGTCTTTTACAAAAAACTCCAATCTCTTCATTAGAATATCCTATTTGAACCAAATCAACTTTTGCTAATTTACAATACTTTTGTAAAATTTGCAATTTTTTATCTGGACAATTACTTGCGTAAAAAACTTTTTTAACTTTATTTTGTTTTATGGCCTTAAGAGTTGCTTCTGATCCGATAATTATTTTTTTATCTTTTATCGCAACTTTTATTTCTTTAACACTTTCGCCTAATTCTTGTTTTCTTGCCATTTTTTTAATTCCTACTTAATTTTTGTAATCAATCCTGGTAGGCCTGTTCCTACAGGGACTGTTTGATTTAACATTACATTCTCAACTACTGAATCTAAAAGATCAACTTCACCTAATAAAGCCGCATTAATGATATGTTTAATTGGAGTTTCAAAAGATGCTCTTGCCAATACTGAGCTTTTATCACTAACTACACCATATCTAGTAATTCCTTTTACAACACCTGTAAAACACATTGTATCTGAAACTAACATAATATGCCTTATGTCTACATTTAAACCTTGAGTTTCTATAACTTTAAAAACTTCATTTATAATTGCGTTTCTAGCAGCTTCAACACCCAAAACTTCAAAAACTTCATATACATCGTTACTTATAGTTCTAGTACTATCTACAAAATCTAATGCATAAACTTCCTTTAAATTACTACCTGCAGTAATAATAATATATTCATCATCTCTCTTAACAGGAAGAACTTGCGTTACACCTTTAATACCAGCAACATATATTTGTTTTAATGTTTCTTTTAATTTATAAATTTCATTAAGATGTTCTTCTTTTCCTTTTGGTTTTACTGTAAGTAAACCATTCTTTAATTTAACATTAAAAGTTTTTAATGATTTTGTTAAAATTGCCAATAAACTATCTTCATTAAGTCCAACTAACTTAAGTTTATCATTATTAATTGTTACTTCAATTGAAGAACTTGCAACATTAATACTAAACTCTTTTGCTACTTCTTTTAAAGTTGTTTCCTTAATTTTATAAGCTAATTTTTTAATATCTTTTCCTGATGAATATGGTTTTTTCAAATAAATTTCCATCATTGGAGTTTTTATTGTTTTTCTTCCATCTAAAATTTCAATAATTCTAGGTAAACCCATTGTAACATTCATTTCTGCAACTCCTGCAAAGTGGAATGTATTTAAAGTCATTTGAGTTCCTGGTTCACCTATAGATTCTGCTCCAACTAACCCAACACTTTCACCAGGTTCAGCAAGAGATGTTTTATATTCTTCATATGCTGTCTTTAAAACTTTCTTTAACTTACTTTTAGGACATTTTTCCTCTATCTCTTCTAAAATAGATAAAGGAAGTTTATCTTGATATTCTTTAATTAAATCTTCAGACATATTTAGTTCACCTAACTATTCGCAATAATGTTATCCACATTAATCTTTCCACCTTCAGACTTAGATACATCTATTCCATCTCCACCATATCTAAACTGAATGATTTTTCCACTAGCTTCTCTTACTGTGTAATCATATTCAACCTTTACATCTTGTAAAGCATTTGCTAATCTTCTATATAAATACCCTGATTTAGGGGTTCTTAAAGCAGTATCCATTAAACTATCTCTTCCAGTCATTGCCATAAAAAAGAATTCATGAGGATTCAATCCTGATTTAAAACCACCTTTAATAAAACCATGAGCATCAGGTCTTAAATCTTCTTTCTTAAAACAAGACAAAGTTCTGCCTTTATATCCTTTAATAATCCTAGCTCCTCTCAAAGCTTGTTGTCCTACACATGCTGACATTTGAGCTAAATTTAAAGGGCTACCTCTTGCACCAGAGTCACTCATTACTAAAGTTCCGCTTTGATTCAAAACTTTTCCACCTTGTACTCTAGTATATTCAGCAACTATTTTTCCAGTTTCGTTTCTTGCTAAATTTAATCTTTCTAAAACTCTTAATTCTAAAGTTTCTAACATAGTTTTACCTGGGAATGTTTCTAAAGCTTCATCGTAAAAATTCTTAATTAATTCATCTACATTTTTATATGCTTCATCTAAAATTTCTTGTATTCTTTTTTTTGCATCCACTGGTAAGTCAGTATCACTTATTCCAGTTGTAAATCCAATTTTAACTAAAGTTTTAGTCCCTAACCTAAATAATTTTCCAAGGATACCAATTGCTGTTTCTTGTCCATATTTTTTATGAATATTTCTCAACATTAACCCTTGACCTTCACCTAAATTTGCTTTATCCATAAACCCTTCCTTTAATAAACCGTCTTCAATAATTACTTTTTGTTTATCTCTAGATTCTCCTTTAAATTCAAAATCACTAGGCAAAACCATACTAAATACTTCTCGTCCTGTAATTGTTTCTTTTTTAGGTAACCTTGAAAAATCTTCAATTCCTGCAGAAAAAAGTAAATCAATTGCTTCATTTCTTGGCATGGATAATTCCTTTGTTAAAATATAATTCCCAGTAATTGCGTCTTGTACACATCCAATGATACTTAACCCATATCTAGGACTAATTAATTGAGTTTGTACCATCATTAATATTTCAGCTTCAGCTCTTGCTTCTTCAGTTTGAGGAATGTGTAAATTCATTTCGTCTCCATCAAAGTCAGCGTTATACGGAGCACAAACAGCTGGGTTTAATCTTAAAGTTTTATATGGAAGAACTCTAACCTTATGACACATCATACTCATTCTATGTAAGGATGGTTGCCTGTTAAAAATAGAAATATCACCGTCCATTAAATGTCTCTCAACTACATATCCTGGCTGTATTTCTTCAATTAATTGTTCTTTAGTCTCATCAGTTATTTTCTTTTTCTTACCATCTGGCCTAACTATATAGTTTGCACCTGGATATTTATCACTTCCATTGTTAATAAAATTCTTTAAATAACTTAAATTCCATTCAGTTACTCTTTCTGGAACTGTTAATTTTAATGCAATAACTTCAGGAACTCCAACTTCATTTAAATCAAGCATCGGATCAGGACTAATAACTGTTCTTGCTGAAAAGTTTGTTCTTTTTCCTGCTAAATTATGTCTAATTCTTCCTTCCTTACTTTTAATCCTTTCAGTAATAGTTTTTAATGGTTGACCACTTCTATGTCTTGCAGGTGGCAATTGAGCTACTGCATTATCGAAAAAAGTAGTTACATGATACTGTAACAAATCCCATAAATCTTCAATAATAATTTCTGGTGCACCAGCATTAATATTTTCAAATAATCTTTGATTAATTCTAACTATATCTCCCATTTTATGAGTTAAATCATCTTCACTTCTTTCACCTGATTCTAAAGTAATAGAAGGTCTCATAGTTACTGGTGGAATAGGTAATACTGTTAATATCATCCACTCTGGCCTAGCGTTTTTATAATTAATTCCAAATAAAACTAAATCATCATCTGGAATTTTTTCCAATCTAGATCTTACTTCAATTGGACTAATTCTTTTTTCATTTTCTAAATAAGAAGTTGGTTTTTCTACAGTAATTTTTTGTTGCTTTGCACTACAATGAGGACATTTATTAATTGTTTTCAAAGCTACAATAATTTCTTTAATATGTTTTCTTCTAGCTTCTATACCCATCTCTTTTTGTAATGTATCTAATTCTTCATTATATTTATTAATTTTATTTTTTGGAATTAAAATATTACTACATTCTCTACATGTACTTCTTAATAAATTTGCAATTATATCCACATACTTAATATGAACAATAGGTCTAGCCAATTCAATATAACCAAAGTGTCCTACACATTCTTTTAATTTTGATCCACAAGTTTTACATTTTAATCCAGGATCAATAACACCTAATCTAATGTCCATTAGTCCACCATCAACAGGATATCCTTCTTTATCATAAAGCTCAGGAGTTACAATCTTTGCTGTTGCCATTTTTTTAATTAATTTTGGACTTAAAACTCCGAACGAAATACTTGATACTTTTTTGAATGTATAGTCTTGACTCATTTTATTCACCTAAAATTTATTGCTCAACTTCATCTTTGGATAAATTCCTAAACATTTAAACTCATCCATAATTAGTTTGAAAGCATAACTTATTTCAACGCTACTTATTTCTACATTATCTCCACAAATATTACAATAAGATTTATTTTTAAATTCATCATGTATTGCCAATAAACCGCAACTTTCACAAATAGGGACTTTAGTTTTATCGGAGTCAAACCTTTCCTTTAACACTAATGATGCACCATGCGCCACAAAAGTATCTTTCTCCATTTCTCCTAATCTTAATCCACCTTCTTTTGCTCTTCCTTCAGTAGGTTGTCT
>CAZPRK010000013.1:0-30839 GCA_964589485.1 uncultured Methanosarcinales archaeon
CACTTACATTAATATGATAAAAACCAACAGGTAAGGTAAAGTTATGAGTTAAGTTGCCATTAGTTATATTAAATCTGAAAGTGTCATTAATAAAATACTGATCGATAGCTACATTATCACTTGCATTAAAATCAACTAAAAATCCACTTCCTAATTCAACAGTTATGTTATTTGGATATTCATCCCATGTTGGTTTCTTTAAGTCAGGTAACGGTTCTGTTAAAAAAATAGGGTAACTTAATCCATCATTCATTTGCCATACATTATTAAAATCCCAACCTTGGTTTGTAAATGTTGATTGTGTTTGCATGATTGCGGTAGTATTTCCACTCATTCCATCATCTTCACCATTTCCTGTTGCATTCATGTTTGGATTTAAAGAACTATCAAAGAAAATTCCAGATGCATAACTATTAGGTATTGACTTTCCAACTATTCCACCAGCATTATTAGTTCCATTTGTAATATTTCCAGCATAATAAGAAGTAGTAATATTAAAATTCTTTCCAAAAACATTTGAACTAATTTTTCCAACTAATCCACCTACAAAATCATTTCCACTTACATTCATAGTACTATAAGTATTGTTCCAAAATTCTCTTGATTGTTCAGTATATCCATAAAAACCTCCGACATTATCATTTCCTTTAACAATTCCTTTAGAATAAACATTTAATGCACTTCCTCCTTCATATTTATATCCCAAAAGCCCACCTACTTGATCACCTGTAGAATTTACATTTCCCTCAAAAGATACATTAATTAATGTACCCATAAATCTTGCATCTCCAATTAATCCTCCAACTTTCACATTAATTCCAGATCCAACTTTATTTGCACTTATATTCCCTTTAACATGAACATTTGTTAAATTAGCTCCTCCTGTAGTATCTGATGTTTTACCAATTAAACCCCCAATATAACCTGTTACAGTAGTATAAGAAGTTACATTTAGTCCAGTTATATTGATATCTCTAAGAATTGGTAAACTATTAACTTCAGTATATCCTATCAATCCACCAGTATAAGATTTTCCTGCAGAAGTTAAATTATGAAAACTAACATTGCTAATTATTACATTAGTTTCAACTTTTGTAAATAACCCTACATAATTTTGATTCTCATCCATAAGAATATCATTAACAATATATCCTTTTCCTTCAAAACTTTTATTATATTTTGTAACTGCTCCATCATATATGTCATTATACCAATTTGTAAAACTTATGCCTGAACAGTTAATATTGTTTCTTAATTCAATCGCTTCATTTGCTCTTATTGCATCTTGCATTTGAGTACAATTTTTAATTGAAATAATGTGAGTACTTTCTGCAGTTAATGTTTTATGACTTGGTTCGGAACAAGTTACTGAATAATCATGTTCAAAGCTACTACTAAAACTCATAGTTTTATTATATATCAAAGAAGTTGAGTTCCATGACATTTCATAAACTGTTCCATTATTGTTAAAAGTAATATTACAACTTGCTCCACTAATTCCAGCTCCAGTATTTGTATCTGAATAATTAGCAATAAAATTAATTACTTGGTTGAACCCTTCACTTCCTGTGTATGCTGAAGTAACTGTTAAATTAGAATTCATTGAAGCAATTCCTGAATGTGTTAACCCTGATAAAATGTAAGTATCTTCATAAGAACAAGTGATACTTTTTCCATTAATTGTTTTTGAATTTTCACCCATACAATCAGATATTTCAAACTTAGCTTCATCTGATTCAGAACAATCTGTTGAAAAATTATCTATACTTTCAACTCTTGAATCTTTTACACAAATTGCAGTATTATTTATTATTGCAGTTTTTGTTGTTTTATTCAAATATCTTTGAAGAGTTAATTCATTTACAACCATACCGTTTAATAATTTTTCAATTTTAATTTCTTCTCCTGTTTTTAATAATTCCAATTGATGAGTTGAAAAGTTATGATTAAATGAAACAGTATTATTATCTCCATCAGTTATGTTTACGGTTTGTAATCCAGTATAAGTGTTGTTTAATGTTTCAGATCCAGATATTAATAAAGTAGCATTAAATCCTATTGCATTAATATTACTTTGATTTCCAATTAAACTATCTTTAATATCTTCAACTCCATCTCCATCGAGATCTTCCCAGAAAAAATAATGTATAGGATATGAACTTTCAGTTCTCCAAATATTAGTTAAATCCCAATTTGTAAATGTTCCATTTTGCTTTAATTGCCATGTTAATTTACCAAGGACGTTTGCGTTATTTGAAGGTTTACTACTTCCACCCATAGGTCCTTGAATTAATGAAGTGTCGTTATCATAAAAGTTATCTCCCAAATTACCACTTCCTGTATCTCCTAAAAAAGCTCCTACATATGCATTAGATTTGTTAATTATTCTACCTGCAAAATAATTTCTATATAAATTGCTAGATGTTCCGTATTCACCTCCGAAACCACCTAAATATAAACTTCCACTTGTTAATGTTGATTCTACAGTTGAATGAGAAAAACTATCATTAATTTCTGTATAATATGTTACCCTACCTGCAAAACCTCCTATATAAGAGTTACTTCCTTTTACTTTACCTTTAGAAAAGGATCTAATGAAATAATTGTATTTATTGGATTGTCCATAACTATATCCTGTAAAACCTCCAACATATTGATCACCTTCTACATTACCAATAAATGAACTATCATAAACTGATGTATTATCGTATGCATAACCTATAAATCCACCAATGTAATCGTCAGATCCAATAACATTTCCTTTAACATGAGAATTATTTACAAAAAAATATGAAGAATCTTGATTACTTCCTACAAGTCCACCTATATTATCTACATCAATGTCATAAGATGAAATAGAAACTGTTAGATTGATACCTATTATATTAGTTTTTGAATAAGCTTTTCCTATTGCTCCACCAATGTCTCTTACTATCCCTACAACTGAAATATTACCTTGACTATCTACTAATTTTAAATTTTCAGAATAACCAACAAATCCTCCTACGTTAATTTCACCTTGTATTTTTCCAAAGACTCTAGAATTATTAATTATTGTACCAAATCCGTTTGGTGAAGTTGCTCCGATGATTCCGCCATTTTTATCGTCTTTAGTAACTAAAGTACCATTAAATGTAACATTAAAAAATGTTGAATTTTCAGCATATGCTACAATACCCCCCGCATAATCTTGACTACTCCCTGTATGATTAATAGAAGCGTTAATATAAACATTAGTTATATTTACATTTAAAGCTTGACCGATCAATCCACCTGGAGATGTTCCTGCTTTTATTGTTAGATTTTGTAATATAATATCTCGTACTATAGAATTTTTAGCAATTGGGATTAATCCAACATATTGGCTACTATATGAGCTAGTAGTACCAGTTAAAGTTAGGTTAAATATAGTAAAATTATTTCCATAAAAATTTTCAGTAAAAGTTGCAACATTTCCCGATCTCCAATCACCAAAATCTACACCAGCACAATTAAGATTTGAAGTAATATTTGTTTCATTATTATTTTCTATAGATGTTTTTAAATCTTCACAATTTGCAACATTATTTATTCCTGCAAGAACAGTAGAACTACATAAAACTAATACAAAAACTAATAATACCCCTCTTTTCCTCAAACTATTACCCTTATTTCTATCAAACTAAGAGAAAAAAAATACACCCCTCAAAATATGATAGTATTGTACTGTTGCTCAAAAGAAATAATACTACTCTAGTATATAAACTTTTCGACTGAAATATTTATTTTATCGTCGATACTACTTATTTATTTCAATAATCTATTAATTACAGAAACTGGCCATTTTTTATTTTTAAGTTCACTATGTATTTTTTCAACACTATGACCTTTTTTTAAATGGTTTAATACATAATCTTTTGCTAAATTTAAGTGTTTTACGTCTAGTCCTGGGATTCTTCTAATTTTTAAAACGTTAGTATATATAACAATTGATTCAATTAATTTATGTGAACACTTTTTTTCTTCCAATTTTCTTGATATTTGGTTAATTGTATGACCTTTTGCAAGCATATTTTTCACATATTTTAAAACTATTATGAAGTTATCTTGACTAAATTTACTTATGTGTGCATTGTTTATACTTTTTGTTGTTTGTATTAAATTACTAAATTTATGTAATAAAGTTTGAAACTCTTTAGCTTCTTCATAAACTGTTTTTTTAGATGCTTTTTTATTTTTGATCATTATGTGTTGTTTTAAACTAATTACTATTTTTTCAAAGTCGTGTAACTCTTTATTAACTAGTGAAGATGTTTTTCTTTTTTCAGTTTTAATGAAATCATGAACAAAATGTATTAATTTTTCAAAGTAAATTTTTTCTTCATTTAATACGTTAGCTAATTTATTTTTATCTTTTTTAAGTGTATTTTTAAGATACATACCTAATTTGTGTTTTAAATCATTAATATCACTAAATATGTTTTCTTTTTTATTTTTAGGTGGTTTATTTAAAACTGAGTATAACGCAAAAATAATTCCTATTGTTAATAATATTACTAAAATAATAGAAACGAATCCACTTTTAGAAGTTTTTTCTTCTATTAATTCTGGGCTTTCTATGATAGGTTCTTTAATTTCTTCAATAACTTCTTCTTCCTCCTCTTCTATTACTTCTTCAACTATTTTTTCTGTTTCAGTATCTTTTAATGAAATTGCAAAGTAACTAAATCCAGGTGTTTCTGCTGAATAATATACATAAGTAGAATCTTCTTTAGTAACTTTAGTTTCTAATTTATTCCACTCATTATTATATCTAAATAATGCGATATCATCTTTATTTTTATTTCCTATCCATGACTTTTTAACTTTAAAATTAATTTCAGCTTTTTCTATTTTTACTGCGCTTTGTAAACTAATATCTTCATATTTGTATAGTTTACCTTCAACTGTTTCTGAAGTAGGATTTTTATCTAGTGTAATTACTTTTAATCTAACTCTTATCGTTTCTTCAGTTGGGAATACCTTTACTGATTTAATTGTAGATAGACTACTTTCTACATCAAATATATGAGGTGAATTTATTGTGTAATATTTACTATAAAATTCATTACTTTCTAATTTTGTTGGTGCGTTTGAAATTCCTCCTCCTGAGCTTCCTCCAGATGAACTACTTGAACTTGAAGAACTACTACTTGATCCACCTGAGCTAGGAGCTTTACTTCCTTGGCTTTTAGTTGCAGTAATGAAAGTTGAGAAGTGACTTACATTTGCTTCGTATGTAATGAAATCTCCAACGTTACTTACATTAGTTGTATTTAATTCTTCAAATGAAGTAGTACTTCCTGATTGTGTTGAATATAATGAAATATTATTGTATGAAATATTTTGTGCATTTAATTTTGCTTTAGCAACTTTAAAAGTAATTATTGAGTCCATACTTGTATTACTTGTATTTGATTCAATGTCAAAAGAAGTGAATGTTGGTACAGTATAAAGAGTTGTAAATTCAGATGGAACAGTAACTCTTACTGTTAAATTAATTGAAGCGTCTACAGGTAGGTCTCTTAATTTTTCAACAGTGTTTACTACAATTCCAGTGAAATTAGCATCACCTGATCCTAATGTTGGTGTTGCAGATAACCCAGTTCCAGATATAATTACAAAAGAATAATTAATTATTCTTAAATTACTTTGATTATCCCATATTCTTAAGTATAATGTTTGGTTTTGAACTGAAGTGTTATAGTATGGTAATATATTTGTATTGTTTGAATTTATTGCACTTCCACTATTTAATAAATTAATTAATGTTCCATTTGTTGTTGTTAAAGTAATATTTGCATATTCATTAACTCTAATATTAAAGCTAGATAATGACACTGAACTTGCGTTGATAACACTTCCATTTACTATATCTAAGACTCTTATTGCAGGAGAAGTAGTATCGTTAACAAATACAGTTATTAATGTTGAGTTTACATTATTACTTGTATCATTAACACTTACATTTATGTGGTATGTTCCTAAATTAATTATGGAAGCGTTTGTTAAATATCCTGAATTATTTATTGTAAATCTACTTGTATCATTTATAAAATATTTACTAATAGAGTCTCCATCTGAAGCGTTAATATCGACTGTTATTTTTCCTGTGTATAATTCAGCTGTAATGTTTTGAGGAATTTGATCCCAAGTAGGTGCACTTAAATCTGAAACAACTAATGCAAATGTTAAACTGTTTACATTGTTGTATGTGTCATTTACTGATATATTAATGTTATATGTTCTAGGTGATAATGCTGAATTGTTTTCAAAGTATCCACTTGAATTAATTTTAAAATTAGTTGAATCATTTAAGAAATATGTGCTAGTATTACTAATATCTGTTGAATTAATTTGAATAGCTAAGCTATTTGTAATATTAATAGTTTTATTACTTGGAATTTGAGTAAAGGTAGGTCCTGTTGTATCTTGTACGGTTATTATTAAGTTTAAATTGTTAGCATTGTTACTAGTATCGTTTACACTAACATTAATGTGATATGTTTGTATTGTTAATTTAGTTTTGTTGATTAATAAACCACTAAAACTAATGTTGAAGTTAGTTGTATCGTTTACAATGAATTGACTAATTCCATTTGAATCTGTTGCATTAATATTAATTGATAATGATTCTGTGTGAAATTCAATTGATCTATCTGCAGGAGTCTGAGTAAAGCTAGGTACTCCTACATCATTTACTGTTAATTTGAATGTAATACTGTTTACATTATTGTATGTGTCATTTACACTTACATTAACAAAGTACACTTGAGCTGATAAATTAGTGTTGTTAATTAATACACCATTGAATGTAATGTTAAAGTTAGTTGTATCATTTATGAAGAATCTACTTATTCCGCTTGCGTCAGTTGCATTGATATCTAATGATAACGATTCATTACTTGATATACTTCTGTTTGCTGGAATTTGAGTAAAAGTAGGTGAAGTAGCATCTTGGACTGTAGCACTTAAAGTTAAACTACTCACTAAATTGTTTGTATCATTAACACTTATATTAATATAATATGTTCTTATAGATAATGCAGTTGAGTTGATTATAACACCAGATTGACTAATGTTAAAGTTTGTTGTATCGTTAATAAAGTACCTACTTAATCCGCTTGAATCTGATGCATTTACGTCAACTGATAAAGCATCAGTTAAATATTCTAATGTTAAATTACTCGGAATTTGGTCAAATGTTGGTACTGATGAATCGCTAATTGTAACTGAGAAATGTAAATCTTTAATGTTATTTAATGTATCATTAACACTTATATTAATATGGTATGTTTTTGAAGATAAATTAGTGTTGTTTTCTAAGTACCCACTTGAATTTATTTTAAAGTTAGTTGTATCGTTTACTTTGAATGAACTTAATCCTGATGAATCAGTAGCATTTAACTGTATAGCTAATGCAGTTGTAGTATTTAATGTTCTATTTGATGGAATTTCTGTATAACTAGGTCCTGTAGAATCTTGAATAGTTACACTAAACATTAAACTGTTTACATTATTACTAGTATCATTTACACTTACATTCACTAAAATTGTTCCTGTAGATAGTAATGTTTTGTTTGTTAATACACCTGATTGACTTATATTAAATCTAGTAGTATCGTTAATGAAGTATTTGTCTAATGCAAGATCTGTTGCATTAATATTGACTATTAATGTATCAATTCCATATTCTATAGTTTTATTTTGAGGTATTTCCGTGAAGGTTGGAGCACTTGAATCCGTTACAGTTAATGCAAAGTGTAGATCTTTAATGTTATTTTGAGTATCATTAACTGAAATATTTACGTGATATGTTCTTACACTTAAGTTAGTGTTATTTTCAAAGTAACCTGATGAATTAATTTTAAAGTTAGTTGTATCATTAACTTTAAATGAACTTATTCCCGATACATCCGTAGAGTTAATTTGAATTGCTAATGCACTACTTACATCAATACTTCTATTTGCTGGTATTTCTGTATAACTTGGAGTTGTTGTATCTTGGATAATAACGCTAAACATTAAGTTATTTACATTATTGCTAGTGTCGTTGACACTTACATTTACTAAATATGTTCCAATAGATAATAATGTTTTATTAGTTAAAACTCCTGATTGGCTAATGTTAAACCTCGTAGTGTCGTTGATGAAATACTTGTCTAAACTAGTATCTGTTGCGTTTATGTCAACTGATAAAGAATCTGTTGAATATTCTATTGTTTTATTTTGTGGGATTTCGGAAAAAGTTGGTGCAGTTGAATCTGTTACTGTTAATGCAAAGTGTATATTTTTAACATTATTTTGAGTATCATTAACTGAAATATTAATGTGATATACTTTTGAAGATAAGTTAGTATTATTTTCAAAGTAACCTGATGAATTAATTTTAAAGTTTGTTGTGTCGTTAACTTTGAATGAACTTATTCCACTTGTGTCTGTTGCATTAATTTGTATTGCTAATGCACTACTTACATCAATACTTCTGTTTGCAGGGATTTCAGTAAATGAAGGACTTATTGTATCACTTATAGTTACTTTGTATATTGTGTAATTTACATTATTTTGAGTATCATTTACACTTACATTTACTTCATGAGTACCTACAGCTAATAAAGTGTTATTAAGTAATGTACCGGATGAGTTAATTACAAATTTAGTTGTATCATTTACTTTATATTCACTTATTGTATTTTGGTCAGTAGCAGTAAAGGTTACTTGTAAGCTACCTGTTAAATATTCTAAAGATGCATTTTCAGGGATAGTAAGCCAAGTTGGAGCAATGGTATCCTGTATAATTACTTGGAAGAATAAATAATTCACATTATTGTATGTATCATTAACACTAACGTTAACTACATGAGTTCCGATAGCTAAAGGTGAACTATTTTGAAGATATCCTGTATTGTTAATTGTAAATTTACTACTACTGTTAACTTCCCAATGATCAATGTTAGATACATCAGTAGCATTAATTTGTATTGCAATGCTTTCTACTTCAAATTCTTGTGTTAGGTTTTGTGGAATCTGTGTAAATGAAGGAGAAGTTGTATCTTGTACGATTATAGATATTATTAATGAATTTACATTGTTGTTTGTATCATTAACGCTAACATTAACTAATATTGTTCCAATGCTTAAGTTAGTGTTATTTTCAAAGTAACCTGTTGAATTAATTTTAAAGTTAGTTGTGTCATTTACAAAGAAGTTTGAAATTCCACTTGCATCTGTTGCGTTTATATCTGTTGCTAAATTTTCACTAAAGTATTCTATAGTTTTATTTTGTGGTATTTGTGTAAATGTCGGAGCATTTGTTTCAGTAACAGTTAACGCAAAGTGTATACTTTTAACATTATTTTGAGTATCATTAACTGAAATATTTACATGATAAACAATTGCACTTAAATTAGTGTTATTTTCTAAGTAACCTGTTGAATTAATTTTAAAGTTAGTTGTATCGTTTACTTTGAATGAACTTATTCCACCTGCATCTGTTGCGTTTATTTGTATAGCTAAGTTAGTTGTTGAATCAATGCTTCTATTTGCTATTGCTTGAGTAATGCTTGGAGAAGTTATATCTTGTACAGTTACTGAGAATATTGTACTATTTCTATTATTACTTGTGTCATTTACTGTAACATTTACTAAAGTTGTTCCAACAGCTAATAATGAACTGTTAATTAATAGGCCACTTCCATTTATACTAAATCTAGTTGTATCGTTTACAAAATATGTACTAATTGCTATATCATCAGTAGCATTAAAGTCAATTGATAATGAATCTGTTGAATATTCTAGAGTTACATTTGTTGGGTATTGAGTAAACGTAGGAGGGTGTATGTCTGAAATTGTTACCTTGAAGAATAAATAATTTACATTATTTTGTGTATCATTTACACTTACATTAACTACATGACTTCCTACTCCTAATAGAGTTGCGTTTTGTAAATATCCTGAATCATTTATTGTAAATTTACTTGTTCCGTTTAATGTCCAGTTACTTATTCCACTAGCATCAGTTGCATTAATTTGTAATGCTAAATTATTTTCTAAATAACTTAATGTTTGGTTTTGTGGAATCTGTGTAAATGAAGGGGAAGTTGTATCTTGTACGATTATAGACATTATTAATGAATTTACATTGTTGTTTGTATCATTAACACTCACATTAACTAATACTGTTCCAATGTTTAAGTTAGTGTTATTTTCTAAGTAACCTGTTGAATTAATTTTAAAGTTAGTTGTGTCATTTACAAAGAAGTTTGAAATTCCACTTGCATCTGTAGCATTTACTTGTACTGCGAAAGCTTCAGTGAAAAATTCAACAGTTTTATTACTTGGAATTTCATCAAACGTTGGAGGATTAGTATCAGTGACAGTTACACTAAATACAGTTGAATTAATATTATTACTTGTATCATTTGCACTTACTAATGCATACCAAGTTCCAACTGGCAATGTAATTGCATTATACAAACTTCCATTTGCGTTTATAATAGTAAATCTAGTAGTATCATTAATATAATATGCACTTAATGCTACATCATCTGTTGCATTAAAATTTGTTACAAAACCAGAACCAAACTCTATTGATTTATTACTTGGGTATTGAGTAAATGTTGGTGAAACTTGGTCACTAACAGTTACTTTCATAAATAAATAATTTACATTGTTTTCTGTATCATTAACACTTACATTAACAATATGGTCACCTATTGCTAGAGGAGTTGTATTTATTAAATAACCAGAATCATTAATTTCAAATATTGTGGTTCCATTTACGCTCCAATTTCCAATTCCGCTTGCATCTGTAGCATTTATTTGAACTGCAAAATTATTTCTATTCCAAGTAATAGTTTTATTTTGTGGGATTTGACTAAATGCAGGAGCTGTAGTATCGCTCACTACTACATTAAAATGCATTTGATTTAAATTTCCTTCAGTATCGTTTACTAATAAGTTACCGTGCCAAGTACCAACAGGAAGTAAAGTATTATTTTCTAAGTAACCACTTTGATTAACTTTGAATCTAGTTGTATCATTTAAGTAATATGCACCTAAACCTGATGCATCTGTTGCTTCAGCATCTACAGCTAATCCTTCAGTGAAATATTCTGTTGTTTGGTTTGCTGGAATTACAGAAAATGTAGGTGGGGTATTATCACTATATACAACTTGGAAAGTTAATGTGTTTTGATTGTCGTATGTATCGTTAACTATAACTTGAAGATGGAATGTACCAACTGGTAAAGTGGTTGCGTTTTGTATTATACCTGTTGCTCCTGCTACACTAAATCTTACTGTATCGTTTGAGTAATATGCTTTAATTCCAGATGCATCTGATGCATTTACATCAGCATAAACTTGATTTGTTGCATATTCTAAAGATTGATTTGGACCAATTTGATTCCAAGTTGGCCCCGTAGTATCACTAACTACTACATTAAAATGCATTTGATTTAAATTTCCTTCAGTATCGTTTACCAATAAGTTACCGTGCCAAGTACCAACAGGAAGTAAAGTATTATTTTCTAAGTAACCACTTTGATTAACTTTGAATCTAGTTGTATCATTTAAGTAATATGCACCTAAACCTGATGCATCTGTTGCTTCAGCATCTACAGCTAATCCTTCAGTGAAATATTCAATTGTTTGGTTTGCTGGAATTACAGAAAATGTAGGAGGAGTATTATCGCTATATACAACTTGGAATGTTAAAGTATTTTGATTGTCATGTGTATCGTTAACTATAACTTGAAGATGGTATGTGCCAATTGCTAGAGTACTTGCATTTTGAATAATTCCAGTTCCTCCGCCAACTGTAAATCTGGTTGTGTCATTTGAGTAATATGCTTTAATCCCGGAGGCATCTGATGCATTTACATCTGCATAAACTTGATTTGTTGCATATTCTAAAGATTGATTTGGACCAATTTGATTCCATGTTGGAGAAGTAGTATCTGAAATATTTATTATATAAACTAAGTTATTGATGTTATTATAAGAATCGTTTACAACTGCTTGTACATGATAATAACCAACTGTTAAAAAAGAATTGTTTGTTAGATTTCCTGTTGTTGGATTAATTGTAAACCTAGTTGTATCGTTTACATAATAAACACTAATTCCGCTCACGTCAGTTGCGTTTACATCAACTGACCATTGTTCAGTAAAGTATTCTACATTTTGAAGAGGGGCACCATGAAGAAAAGAAGGAACAGTAGTGTCGTTTACATCTATTTGTATGTGCATTTGATTAGTATTGCCTACAGTATCATTTACATATGCCATTAAGTGATATCTTCCAACGGACATAAAAGTTTTATTTATAACTGTACCTGTTGTATGGGTCACATTAAATCTTACTGTGTCATTAGAAAAATACCAACTTAAACCATCAGCGGGGTCACTTGCATTTAAATTTGTAATATAGGACTCTGTAAAATATTCAACAGTTCTATTTGGGACTGTTTGATTCCATGTAGGAGGATTAGCGTCACCTAAAGCAGATTGTGCTATCAGGATCAGAAATAGAACATTAAATATTAACCCTCTCTTATTCACACATATCCCTTAAATTAATAGGAGATTGGTATTACAAATACGTTTCCCCTCTTTTTTATGATATAAACACTAAAAGTGTACCCCTACACTTCTTTAATTTATAATTAAATCATATATAAACTTTTCGAATTAAAATAAAAATAGTTATGTTTTAATATAAATTATATATTAAATGAAATATGGAAAAAATAATTACAAAAGATAAATCAATTACATATTATAATGAAGAATATAATGAACAGTATCATTCTATTTCTGGAGCAAAGGAAGAATCTATTAAAAAATTTGTTTTGCCTTGTGAAGATATAATTAAAACTTCTACTGATTTGGTTGTTTTAGACATTTGTTTTGGTCTTGGATATAATTCTGCGGCTTTTATAGATTATATGTTTAAAAATTATCCAAATAAAAAGTTTAAAATTATTGGCTTAGAAAATGATTTAGAAATTTTAAAAAAAATTAAAGAAAACAATGAATCTGGGTTTGAAAATTATGATTGTATTAAGGATAAAAAAAATATTAAAATTATTTTAGGGAATGCTTTAGAAACTATTAAACAACTAAATGAAAAATTCGATATAGTTTTTTTTGACCCTTTTAGTCCTAAAAAATGTCCAGAGTTATGGGGTTTAGATTTTATTAATTATATTTTTTCTTTGATGAAAAAAAAATCAATTTTAACAACTTATAGTTGTGCGAGAATTGTTAGAGATAATTTGAAAGAAGTTGGGTTTATTGTTAAAGATGGTCCTTCTGTTGGTAGAAGAGCGCCTAGTACAATTGCTATGAGAAATTAGAACGGGCAAGCATCGCTTGCCCAACCTCTCTTTTTCCCTAAATTTCAATTTCCTTAAAGGAAATTGGTGTGTGTTAGTGAAGCCATTAGCTGTGATTATAAAAAAAAGGGGCTTTTCTGAGGGGTGTGTGAGGGTAGAAAAGAGCGAAAAGCCCATTTTTTTATCTAAGAGTTTGAAGCCACATTATTCCTATTTTTATCATTAGTTTGTTGAATCTCTCTGATAATTTGTATGTTTTTCTGTACAAATCATAGTCAACTAAACCCATTGATTTCATTGGAGTTAATATTCTATCATAAAATTGTCTTTTATTGTAGCTTAACTTTACTTTTTTTCCAGCAAAAGGTGGTGCATCGATTTCAGCGATATAACTTCCTTCATGCAACTTAGTTGCAAAAGTTGACATTTCTGTCTTGTTTAGTTCGCCGTTATTGTCTTTAAAATTTTGAATTAATATTTTTGCAACAACTTGTTGTTGTTCTGTTGCAAATATTGTTTGAAATATATCCTTTGGTAAGTTGAATTGATCGAATAATATTACCATTTTTGTTTCACTTTCAGAATATATAAAGCGTAACTGATATATAAATGTTACGATTTGGTATACTGGTTTGTTTAATGTGGCATTATGTATTCTAGCATATTGTTATTGTTTTTTAAGAATTTTTTATTAATTGATGAAATTTGTTATTAGTTTTTCATACTCTTTTGCAACAATTATTCCCGAATCATTAGGAAAACATCTATAATAATTTTTCCAAGCATATCTTTCATCTAAATAAATTACAATTCCTTTATCTGTCTCACTTCTAATACATCGTCCTGCACTTTGAAGTGTTTTGTTAAATGCAGGAAATAAATATCCATAATCCCAACCTTTATTAAACAAAGTATCGTAATATTTGATTAATTCTTTTGTTTCTAAATCTGGTCTTTGTAATGGTAAACCTACAACTACGACGCATTTTAACAAATCTCCAGGTAAGTCAATTCCTTCTCCATAACTACCGCTACTGACTCCAAGTAAAACTGCACCTGTTTTTTTATATAATTTAAACCTCTCTAAAAGTTCTTGTTTTTCATCTTTACTTAGAGAAGAATCTTCTTTAAAATTTGTTTTTTTACTTAAAGTGAAAAAATGTTCATATACTTTATCTCTTAAGTAATATGACGGAAAAAATATTGCACTATTACCGTTTACTATATTTGTAATTTTTGAACAAATATTAGCAATTTCTTTGTACATTGTTTCATTTCTTGAAGTATATTTTGTAGTAGTTTTTGGAATAATTAAACTTAATTTGTTATCCTTTGGAAATGGACTTTCAAACATTTTTTGTGTTGTGTTATCAAAACCTAACAAATCATTATACATAGATGTTGGTGTTAATGTGCCTGACATTAAAATGGTTGAATGTGAATTTTCATTTACAGATCTAGTTACTAAACTAGGATCTAAACATTGGTATGATAGATTTAGAATAGGTCTTGATTTTGCAAAATTTCTAGAAAATATTCTTGCAAAACCTTTATTATCACCTAACCAAGTTTCTAAAAATAATGCAATTGAGAATGAAAAACTTCTTTTTTGTTTTTCTAATATTTCATCTGCAATATAATAAAGATCTTGTATAAACTCTTCATAACTTTTAATTGTATTAATTTTATTGATAAAATCGTCTTTTTCAATTAAAATTTCATCATTTTCTTTAAGTTGTGTTTCGTATTCTAAGATTATTTTTAATAATGAATTTAAGTTATTATTTGTTTCATTAAATCCATGTTTTTTTGTTTCCTTAATAGCTAAATCTATAACAAAATCACTTAATTTAGAACTCATTAATGATCTTACCCTGTTAGGTAAGTTATGACCTTCATCTACAATTATTAAACAACTTTCTAATTCTTTATCTATTTTGTTAAAGAAATTGTTTCTTATTTTTTCATTATAAATATAAAAATAATCTGCGATAATAACGTCCGCATCTTTTGCTAACTCTATATTAAGTTCATATGGACATAATTTTTCATAAATTCCAATTTCTACAATTTCTTTACTACTTTTTACATTTTGTTTTAAATCTTTAATTACTTTTTGAGCTTTAGGTTGTACTTTAGTACCAGATCTACAATTAGTATAAAATTCGCATAAACTATTTTCTCTTTGATTTTTACAATATTCGTTAAATTCACTGCTATTTAATACAGTTACACCAGGAACAGCACACATCCATTTTTTACCTACAATATCAACTACATTTATTTCTACTTTATGTTTATCTCTTATTAATTGAACAGTATCTATGGCTATTTTATGTTGTGTATGTCTAGAAGTTAAGAAAAATACAGTTAATTTGTTTTTTTTGGCATGTTCTATTGCAGGAGCTAATGATGCTGCAGTTTTTCCCAAACCTGTCGGAGCGTGTACAATTAAGTTACTTTTAGTTGAAATTGCTTTATCGATTTCATTGATTAAGTCTTTTTGAATTGGTCTTATTTCATTATGTGGAAAGAGAATTGTCATGATTCAAGGAATTATCTTTCTTTTAAATATCTATTTATAAGAAATATATTTTTACTTATTAATAAAAAATAATTTATTCTAAATGTGTCCACTCGCAGTAATAAATAATATAGATTCAAAGCATAACATTTAAATATATACTAATTTAAACTACATTTGTAAAAATATAGGTGTGTTAGGGGGAGTTTAGTATGAATAAAGAAATTTTTAATGTATTTTTTAGAGAAAAACCTACAATGATGTTAGTGATTCTTAAGAATTCAAAGAATCCAATATATGCTTCAAGTTTAGCAAAGCAAACTGATTGTACTTATTCTCATGTTGTTAAAGTTTTACAACAAATGGAAAAATTCGGGTTAGTTAACTTTGAAAAACAAGGTAGGTTGAAACTATTAACTTTAACTAAAAAAGGAGAAGATGTTACTGATTTTATTAATAAAATAATTAGCACTTTGTAATTCTAATAAGTGCTTCTTGTTTTGTATATTTTTCACCTGCATCTAAATTTTCAGGAATATTTACACAAGGTTTCATATCACTGATAACTTTTCTTTTAGGTGTAGAGTGTATTAATAAATATTGAAAGTTTTCAGATTGCTTTTCTTCTATTTTATGTTTTTTTCCTTTTGTAACGTCTTCTACCAAAACTCCTGCAAATTTTTCATCATAAACAACTAATCCAAAAAAATTAGGTATTTCGATATTTCCTTTATAGTTTTCAAAAGCCCCTAACTCACCATAAAGAGAGAATAATTCAGGAAGAGTTTCAAAGTTATAACCCCAAAATTCATCTTGTGATATTTTTAGTATTAAATCTATACCATCATATGAAATTTGATCAAAAATAAATCTAGTTCTTCCATTATTTCCTTCAGTAACTAATCTAGTTGAGTTAAGAAAATCACTTTTAATTACGGCTTCAAAACACTCTGCAATTATAGAAGTTAATTCTTTGTTTTTTTCTATTTTTTGTTTATTTTTTAATAACCATTCGTAATTTGATGACATTTTATTAATAATACTTAACTTAGTTTTAAAACTTACTAAACCAAAAAGTTAATAAAATAGTTATCTGCTTCTTATCAAATGCATTCTAAAGAACATATCAAATGGCTTGAAGAAAATAATTTATTAAGTATTGCTAAAGATAATGTACATCATTTTAAAAGAGTTTTAGAAAATTGTATGAAATTAGAGAATGAAACACTTTTAATTATTGGAGACCAGGGTTATAATAATAGAAATATAGCGGCGTTAATGGCTGCAGGTTATTATTTTGCAGCTCAGGAAATGGGGATTAAATCAAATTTAATCATACAACAAGTTAAAAATACAAATGATAGTGCAGATGTTTCAGTGATTGAAGCTTTACAAGGATTAGGTGAAAGGAATGCAATTGCTTTATGTTTATCAAACAAATTAGGAAGTATTAAAGAATTAAGTTTAAGTTATCGGAATTTCATTAAAGAAAATGAACATAAATTTGTATCAACAACTAGTATTGGAAGTTTAAATACTGATTTTTTTCCTAATATGATTAATGCTATTGACGTTGATTATGATGAATTAGCAAGGAGAGGGAATTTAATTAAAGAAATTCTTGATAGTGGAAGTGAAGTTAATGTTAAAACTGCATTAGGAACAGATATTTATTTTGATATTAAAGGAAAAGATGCAATTGCTAACATTGGAGATTATTATAGATTAGGTCATGGTGGAAATATACCTGCAGGTGAAACTTATATTCCTCCTAATGGGAAAAATGGAGTTAATGGAAAGTTTGTAATTGATGCTTCATTGAGACATAAGAATGGAACTTCTTTAGTAAAAAATCCAGTTACAATATTTGTAGAAAATGGAGATGTTGTAAGGTATGAAGGTGGAGAAGAAGCTAAATGGTTAGAAGAAACAATAGAGAGTGCAAAAGCAAGAGCAAAACGGCCAGATAATGTCGGAAAAGTTTGTGAATTGGGAATTGGAATAAATCCAAGAGCAAAAATAATTGGATCTACAATAATTGATGAAAAAGTTTTAGGGACATGTCATATTGCAATAGGAAGTAATAAATGGTTTGGTGGAGATATTAAAACCATAGTACATCTAGATCAAGTTATACACAACCCAGAAATATTTGTGGATGGTAAAAAATTAGAGTATTGAAAATGGAATATAATATGCCTGAATTTATGATTAGAATAAGAGAGCTTTTTGATAGAAAGGTAAATGGATGGTTTAAATTTCAACCAGGACAACAAATAAGTAATGGATCACAAGTGTATCAAGTATTGGGTGCATTTTCTCCTTTAAATGAAGATAGAGATGGGTTAAATTTATTCTATCGAGATGTATTTGAAAATAGAAAAGAAGATATGTATCTTTTATTGGATAATAAAGGTCGCGAATTTTTATATTCTAAAAAAACAATAGAACCTAGATTTAATCAAAAAGTAAATTTAGAAGGTATGTTGTAGGTTTAGTAAATCTTTTTAAATATGATTGTATTTTCTTATAAATATGAAAGTCATATATCTTAAAGATAGTAGAGAATTAACTTATTTTGGAAAAGATGCAGTTAGAGAAATACATAGAATTGCTGATAGGGAATTAACTCTTTCTAAAAATTTAACAATTGATATGGACGGAGTTCAAGTGTTTGATGATGCTTCAAAAATAACAGCTGAAATTTTAGCAGGTGAACCTGGTTTAGATTATTTTCTCGAAACTGCAAAAGATAATATTAATGCAGTTGAAAAAGGTGATACTGCTTATTGTTGGAATGTTGCACAATTTATGGCATATTTGTTAAAAGGAAATTCTACTGAGTTTAATAGAAATATTGGAAGAAGTATAAGATTAATTCCTGATACTCAAATTTTTATTGAATATGTTAAACAATTAGAATATAATGTTGTAAGTGTTACTGCTTCAAATCAAGAAACTGCTGAAGAAGTTGCAAAAAGAATAGGAATTGAACAAGTTTTAGGTAATTTATATGGAAGAAAGAATGAAGTTTATGATGGAACCATTAAAAGGTTTGTAGGAGGAAAACATAAAGCTAGTATTATAGAAGAATTGTTTTCTGAAAATTTACATATAGGAGATAGTTGGTCAGATATTGAATCTTTAGAAAATAATGGTTTAGCATTAAACCCTACAAATAAGTTTGTTATGATGAATGCAAAGGTTTCTGTTATAACTTCAAGTTTAATGAGTCTTTTGCCGTTTCTAGATGATAAGGGGATTTTTGATGATGTTTATCTTGAAGAGCAATTGCCTGATACTGTTATAATAAGTGAAGGAGATTTTAGTCAAGAATTATTATATAGCTCTACTGAATTTAAACATCAAAGAATTTGTAAATTACTTCCTGGTTTAAAATTAAATGGTGATTTAGAATTAGTAAAACGTGAAATTCCTGATTTTAACTTTAGTTCATTTGTAAAAGAAGAATATGAACGGTTTGTAAAATGAATTTAAAGTTTTTAGGCCATAGTTCTTTTAAAATAAAAACAAACGAAAATAGAATTATTTATATTGATCCTTATGCTGGCGAAGATTATGAAGGATCTAATTTAATTCTTGTTAGTAATTCTAATTACGATCATAGTTCAAGAGATAAAATAAAAAAAATAAGACACGATAATACTGAAGTTATTACAACAAAAGAAAATGCAGGGAATATAAATGGAATTGTAATCATCCCGGGACAAGATTTAGTTGTTGATGAAAATATTGATATAAAATGTTTAAGAGCAGAATCTGATAATTATCATGACGCTGTAGGCTTTTTACTTAAAGTAGATAATATTGTTATATATTTTGCTGGAGCTACTAAAAAATTAGAAAATGTTAAATGTGATGTAGCTTTAATTCCTGTAGGAAGTACTCATACATTAACTCCAACTGAAGCTTCACAAGATATTAGAATTATTAAACCAAAAATAGTTATTCCTATGCATTTTGGTGATGTAGAAGGAACTTTGGAAGATGCAGAACATTTTTCTGAATTACTTTCTGATGTTGAAATTAAAGTTTTAATTATGAAAGAAAATGAAGATATAGATTTTTAATTTTTATTCTTTAACTAATAAGATTTTATCTTTAGCTTTAATTATATATTTATCATCTGGAATTTGCATAAATTCTTTTTCAGTTTTGATTGCTATAATATTATAATGTTTACCGATAATTTTATCTGCATTAATTACACTTTTTCCAGTAAGTTTATTTGCTTTTTTTTCAATAAGTTCTATACCTTTACCAGTATGTGTAAGAGCGTCCATTATCCATTGAATTACATTAGGATAGTGTACTGAAATAGATAATAAATGTCCACCTAATGCACTACTAGGAACAACAAAATTAGCTCCTGCTTTTTCTGCTATTGGAACAAATGCATCTCTATGAATATTTGCTATAATAACTACTTTATCTGATAAAGATCTTATTAAATTAATGCATAACATTGTGTCTGAGTCATTCATTAATGAAACAAAAACTACTGTGTTATTTGTGATATATTTTTGAATTATGTTTGCTTTTAAGGGATTTCCTTCTAAAAAATTTACATTATCTTCTTTTTTATTTTGTATATTTAAACTTATTACATTTATTTTATGTTTTTCAGCAGTTAATTCTTGAATTAAAGATTCGATTGTATTATCATAACCTAAAGCTAAAAATTTAGTTGATTTTGATATTTTACTTTTAATGTCTGTAAAGTTTGAAGCTTTAGTTTTATTTGGAAGAAATGTAAATTCAAATAAAAAAGAAGTTTTTTCTTTTGGAGTAAGTTTAAAATCATCATATGGCATAATTAATGTTGATTTATTATTTGCCATTAAGGATTTTAAATTTTTAACTAAAAATAAAATTTTACTATAACTATTTTTTTGGAAAAGGTAATTTATTCCGTCAAGTAATATGATGGAGTTAGGCATATTTTTAGTAAAATCTGATATTGTTGAATATAGTTGTTGAACTTCACTACTTCCAATGCTTAATTCTTCTGTTTCCGAATCAGTTAACCAAATAATAGGAGTAGTTTTAAGATTAAATTCTTTTTTAATTTCTTTAGGTTTTCTTGAAGTTATAATTAATCCATAATTTTTTTTCTTAAGTTTATCTAATAAAACATTATAACTACTTTTTCTTGATTTTTCTGTACAAATTAAATATTGACCTGATTCTATTGGAAATTTTTTGATTTCTTTATTATTAACTTCTAACTTAGATTCTTCATGGAGAGGTTTAATGTTTAAAAACTTATACTTTAAAATTCCATATCCTATAAAAAGTGACATTAATGTAGTTAGAATATTATTATGGGGAAAGATTCTATAGCCAATTAAAGGAAGTAAAACTCCAGTAGGAATACCAACTATTATAGGAATACTAATGCCTATAATTAAATATTTAAGTCTATTTTTTAATTCATTTAGTTTTGTTTTTAGATATTTTTTAGTTAAAATGTATAAACAATAAAATAATGCTAAACTTTGAAACCATAGGAAAAAATAAGTATACAATGGGCCATATTGGTATTGAAATAAATGTATACCTGAACCATAAGTTGATTCTAATGGACTTAATAATCCAGATATCATTGCATTTGTTGTCCATAAGAAAATTAATATAACAAACATTGGAATGTACCAAAATTTAATGTGTCTTGTTATTATATTATTTCTTTTTAGATATGCCCAAGCAAAATGTGGAAAAATAAATATTGAAATGATGTAACCTGTATAAGATATTTTTCCATAATTTAGAGCTGTACTATAATCTCCACTCATCCACATAAATGCTTTTCCTAAGTCCCATATACCTTGAAAAAAGAATAATAATGCAAATAATTTATTTATTTCAGAAGAATTATTTTTTTTATAAACAAGATATGCAATTCCAAATTTAAAGAAAACTGCTAAGAATGAAAATAAAATTACTGAATTGTTTGTTATCATTCTAACCCTCCAAATGAAGATTTATCAATGATACAAAGTAACATGTTTCCTTCAGATAAAATATATTCGTCTTTTGGAACTTTCTCTAATCCACTTGATGTATCAACTCCAATAATTTTAGCAGTATTTTCTAATTTTTTTCTTACATCTTTTAATTTTTTTCCTATTAATTTGGAGTTATGTTTAATATCATGTTCATAGAATTCATATTTAGTATCTGAAGATAGATTATTAACAATCCATTTAGCAACACTTGGTTGATTATGGTTCTCCCATAATAACCTTCCCGCTATAGCATTTGATCCAACAATATGATCTGCTCCTGACTTTTTTGCTAATTTAATGTGATCTGGATTGTTTATTTTTGCAACTATATTTACATATGGGTTTAGTTGTCTAATTATATGAATTGCAAGAATTACTTCTGAATCATTATCCATTGTAAGTATAACTGTTCCTGTGTCTCTTATATTAGCATCTTCTAATGAAACTTTTTCAACTGGACTTCCTTTAATGAAACTTACATTATCTTTTTGAGTCAATTCTTCTCTAGTTACTTCATCCAGAATTACTATTTTATGGTTATATCTTGATAGTTCAGTTAGAGTTGCATTACTTACTTCATTCCAACCACAAATTAAATAATCAACTCTACTTCTTATTCTATTAACACCAAGAATAGCTCCTAAATTAGAACTTACTACTGTTGATAAAATTTCAGATGCAATGAAACCAATTGTAGTAACACCTAATATCATTACAATCATTGCTAAAACTTTTCCTGTAGTTGATATAGGCGTAACATCTCCATATCCTACTGTAGTTATAGTAGTTATTATCCAATATAAACCTTCAAATAAAGGCATTTCTTTTTGTTGTAATTCAATTTTAGAAAAAGCTATAAACGCTAGAAAAAATAAAAGTATTAAAATTAGTAAAATTAATTTTTTGTTTGAAATATTTCTTCTGACAAAGTCCATCAATGAAAAATTACTTTTATTCTTTGAAATAGTTAATGCCACTATACACCCCTTATATAATATAAATATAATTAATAATATATAAACTTACATAACTATTTAGGAGTAGAGAATAGGTTATATTTTTTCTAAAATTTCATTTAACTTTTTCTTAAATCCTTCTTCAGGATAAGATCCAACAATTCTGTCTAATTCTTTACCATTGTGAAAAACCATTAAAGTAGGAATACTCATAACTCCATTTTCTTGAGCAATTTCTTCATTATTTTCAGTGTTTACTTTAACAAATTTAGCTTTTCCTTCATATTCTGAAGATACTTTTTCGAATACTGGAGCAAAACTCATACAAGGTCCACACCAAGATGCCCAAAAATCTACCACTACAGGAATGTCATTCTCTAAAACTTCTGACTGAAAATTTTCTTTATTTATTTCTTGCATTTTTACACCTCAATGAATTTGTCTAGTCTTTTTAATGCAACAGCATATGATGCAATTCTAAGACTAACTTTATTTTTTCTTTTAACTTCAAGAATTTCATTATAACTTTTATTTATTTTTTCTTTTAATTCATGATTGATTTTTTCAAGTGTCCATTTTTTATTATCTTGATTTTGTTTCCATTCAAAATAACTTACACAAACTCCACCTGAGTTAGCTAAAATATCAGGAACAACATTTATTCCTTTTTTGTTTAATATAGTATCAGCTTCTGGAGTTGTTGGACCATTTGCTAACTCAATAATTATATTGGCTTTTATTTTATTAACATTATCTAGTCTAATTTGGTTTTCCATGGCAGCCGGAACTAATATGTCAACTTCTAATTCTAATAATTCACTAGGAATTATTTCTTTCGCGAAACCTTTCACAGTTCCATTAGTATCTTTATATTTGAATAATTCTTTAATGTTAAGTCCTTCTTTATCAAAAACTGCACCTTTAGAGTCGGAAATCGCAATTACTTTTAACCCTGCTTCATTTGCCAATTCAGCCATAACTCTTCCAGCATTTCCAAAACCTTGTATTGCAATAGTTGTACATCCTATACATAAAGTTCCTAAAACATCTTGCAAGACATAAAATCCACCTTGAGCAGTAGCTTTATCTCGTCCTAAACTTCCTCCTTTATTTAGAGGTTTTCCTGTAATCATTCCAGGATCTTTTCTTTTTTCAACTTTTTCAAATTCATCTAACATTATTGCCATTATTTCAGGGTTAGTATAAACATCTGGAGCTGGACTATCTAAATGACTGCCTAAGTTATTATGCATAGATCTAATATAAGCTCTTGATAATTTTTCAATTTCATTTTTGCTAAGTTCTTTAGGGTTTACTATAATTCCACCTTTGCCGCCACCCATTGGAATGTCAATAACTGCAGTTTTAAAAGTCATCCAAAGAGCTAATGCTTTAACTTCATCCATAGAAACATTAGGATGAAACCTAATTCCTCCCTTAAATGGTCCCCTTAAATTACTATGTTGAACTCGGTATGATTTAAAAATTTTCACTTCACCAGAATCCATTTTTACAGGAATATTAGTTTGAATACTTCTTTGTGGCTTTTTTAAAATATCTATTTTATAATTTGGAAGTTTAGCTATTTTGTTTGCTTCACTTATTAAATCCAAAGATTGTTCGAATAATGACATGGATATTCGAATATGGTTTTTATTTATAAAGTTATCTTTTGAATGAAAAAGTAAAAGATTACAGTTAGTTAAAAATTCTGAATCTTTTAACCGCTGTTAGTTTCTTTTTCCATACGTAGTGTGGGAAAATTTCGACCGAAAAGTAATTTTTAGTGGCGTTCTATTAGGCGAACACAGTGAGCTATTAAGAACAAGTATCAAGGGGGACATTTCGTTAATCTTTCATTTATAGAAAATTTAGTAGAATTATTTAAATACTTCTCATCATTACATATCTATATGAATGATTCAGTAAAAAGATGGATGCCATTAATAATAGCAATAGTTTTAATAATTTGTTCTTTCTTATATCTGAATAATAAGATTGATAACTTACAATTAATTAAAAAGGAGCATATAATAATGACAAATAATTTTTCAGAAAACGTTGTAAAAATAAAACCAAGTATAGTGATGATTTTTGCTGAAACAACTAAGTCAGAACTCCCATTTACAGGTGGGGAATATATAAAGATGGATAATAAAGTTTTTTCAAAAGGAACTGGTTTTATTGTCACTAGCGATGGATATATATTAACTGCAAACCATGTCGTTAAAGAGGCAAAGGATAAAATTCAAGTTCGAACAATTGAAGGAGATAAATTTAAAGTATATGAAGCAGAACTTATTTCTTCAAATAATGATGCAGATGTAGCATTACTAAAAATCAACGTAAACGATTTGCCTCATGTAGACTTAGGAGATTATGATAAATTTGAAGATGGAATGAGTGTAGGATTTATCGGATTCCCCTTGTCTATGAATTTGCCATTAACCAATAATGGAATTATCTCAGGAAAGGGTAAATTCCAATATGAAAAAGATGGAGATGGTGTAGATATATATACATTAAATGCTTTTATTAATCAAGGTAATAGTGGAGGTCCCGTTTTTTCTGCAAATACTGGTGAAGTTATTGGAATAATAAATGCAAGAATGAATGTAGTTAATGAAAAACAATTCATCAAATATGATCCTACTGGAAGAGGACAAGCACTGATTGGGGGTGTGGATCCAATTGCTTTAGCAGTTGAAACATATAATACCAATCTACGATTTATTGGTGATGTGACTCAGGTTGGAATAGGATATTCCACATCTATAGAATACGGTAAATCTCTTTTGAAAGAAGCAACTAAGTAATATTTTTCAACTTATTTTCTAGAAATGTCCCCCTATTAACTATTTAGCCACTAAAAATTATTGAACTTAACATCAGGATTTAGAGAAGTTTTTGCGAAGCAAAAATTTGGGTAAACGAGTGCAACGGAGTGAACCTCTAAATCCTTGTTAAGTTCTTCCGTTAGGAATGAGAAATAGTCTGCAAGACGGTTTTCACGAAGTGAAAAATTTCGAAGAGTTGGAAGAACAACGTAAAAATATAAATAACTTGCAAAGCAAGACTAAAATTCAGAAAAGGGCAACTAAAAATTATCTTTTATTTCTTGTATTATATTATCAATCATCTCAGAGTAAGTATATTCAGGAAGATTTAATTCTTTTAATACACTTAGATCTTCAGAAAAAATTGGAGATTTATCTTGTTTATCTTCTGATTGAACTTCAATATTGAATGGAGTTAGAATATCTTTAGCTAAATCAAATCTTGATTTCAATTCAGGCACTGCATTTGGAACTAATTTAGTTAAACAAGGTGTAAGTGTTAAATCAGTTCAAGAACAAATGGGGCATAAGTCAGATAAAACAACTTATGGGTATGTTCATTATTCACCTAGAGAAGATATTCAAAAGTTTCTTAGAAATAATTAAGATAACAACTTTTAACCTCCACTGGACACACTGGACAGGTGCGCGTGAGGTATATAAAGGAGTAAAGACAATACATACATTACATTGATTAAAAATTTTGATTTTTGCCTAAATGAGGTGGTGTAGTGTGTCGTTATTAGTTTCAAAAGATACTCCTCTAAGTGAAATTACTTTAAGGAGATATGAAAAACCTGCAAACTTAGGTCATCGTGACTTAATAAAAAAATTATGTCTTTCAATTGGTTTATTACAACCGGGTGATTCGAGAGATGTTATAGTGGATGTTTTGTATATTTTATTACAAAGTAAAGAAGAATTGCCAAGTGAAGAAGTTCGTTTAAGAGTTTTAGAATATAGAAAAGATAATAAATTATCTTTGAAAGGAGTTGCAGGATCAAATATAAGAAGACAATTAAGACGGTTAAGAGAATTGTTTTTAATAGAAAAAACTGTTAATAAATATAGAGTTTATGAAAATAGTAACTTAACTCCAACTTTTGAAGAAAAATTGGAAAGTTATTTGTTAAAATCTATTGTTGAAAGAGTTAAAGATTACTACAAACAAGTTGATTCTATGTTTCAGTAGGTTCTGGTTCACTTGGAGTTGGTTCTTCTTCAGGTTCACTTGTTTGTTCTGGCTCTGGTTCGTTGCTTCCACTAGTATCTTCAGTATTATCTGGTGCTTGATCTGTGTTATCACTTGTATCCCCTGTATTAGTTTGATCATTTGTAGCATCGTTGTTATCGTGATCATTACTATTTGTATCGTCAGGTTCATTACTTCCACTATCAGGATTATCACCACATTGACAATTGTTATCATTACAACTCCAACTTCTATCCCCACATTTATCAGCACAAGTTGAACATTCGTCTACATAATCATTACTTGATTGTTCATGACATTCGCATTGATTATCATTACAACTCCAACTTCTATCTCCACATTTATCAGCACAAGTTGAACATTCGTCTACATAATCATTACCTGATTGTTCATGCTTTTCCTCATAGTAACATTCACATCTGTCGTTTACACAATCAGTTCTATCTGCATTAGGACATTCTTGATGACATCCGTCTTTACATTCACTATCTTCTTGACATTTACAATCTCCATTACTACAGTCCCAAGCTTTACCATTACATTTTTCTCTACAGTTATCACATTCATTGGAAACACAACCTTTTCCATTGATACAATCTGTTCCTTTAGGACATAGTATAGTTGCACAGTCAACATCATTATGTTGTTTATTTTCCAGGTTATTCCTTATTTTATTACATTCATCCCAATCTCTTCTTCCGCTACCATCTAACCCTCTATCTAAACATTCTTTTGGAGCTTCTAATTTAAATTTAATTTTATCACATTTTCTCCAGTCATCTCTTCCACTTCCATCAATTCCTGCATCTATACATTCTTTAGGTGCGTCTAACTTAAACCTAATTTTATCACATTCTCTATGATCATTTCTACTACTTCCATCTAATCCAGCATCTAAACATTCTTTAGGTTGTTCTGCTTTAAATTGTATAACTTGACATTTTTTCCAGTCGTCTCTTCCTTCACCAGTTAACCCAGCTTTAAGACAATCTTCATGAGCTTCATTCTTGAAATTAATTACATCGCACTTTTTCCAATCATTTCTATTTTCTCCTGTAATTCCTGCATCTAAACACGCTTGAGGTGCATCTAGTTTAAATCTGATTAATTCACATTTTTTCCAATCATCTCTATTGCTTCCATCTATTCCAGCTTCTATACATTCTTTAGGAGCGTCTAGTTTAAACCTAATTTTTTCACATTGTTGTCTATCATTTTTACTTTCTCCAGTTAATCCTGCTGTTATACATTCTTCTGGTGCATCAATTTTAAACATATGTCTTTCACATTCTCTGAAATTTTTTATGCCAGCTTCAATACATTCTTTTGGTGCTTCCTCTTTAAACATAATTTGTTCACATGCTTTCCTTGCTTCGTTTTCATTTTTAATATTAAGTTTACCAGCTTCTAAAGCTTTCTGGCAAGGTTCTGGAGCATGTAGTTTAAACATAACTTTCATACAACTTTCTCTAGTTAATGCACCTTCTTTTACACATTCTTTTGGAGTATGTAAATCATGCTTAGAATCTCCATATTTATCTTCAACGTCATCCATTACATTTTGTAAATAATCAGGAAGTAACTTGATTGGATCTTCAACATCTTCCATTTTTTCACAAGCTTCTTCATCGCCTGCTTCACATTTAGCAGCTAAAGGTGCAATAACTTTACATTTTTCTGCAAATGGTTTAATAGAAATATCATCACATCTACATTTATCTGGACTTTTAAAACATTCACTCATTATTCCAAAAAATTGTTTTGCTTCTTTTTCTTGATCTTTAGTTAATTTATTATCTAAATCTTTTTTCCATTTTGGTGAATCTTCATCTGTTTTACATCTTTTTGAATATTCTAATGGATCAAGTTCGGATAAAGTTTCACATAATTGTTTAATAGTTTTAGAAACTTTTGCAGCTAATGCTATTTTATCTTCATCTTTTAATTTTTCTTTAATAGTTTCTTTTACGTCTTCCCATTCATTTCCTTCTAAGTTAAAACTTTCTAATATTTTTTTAGATGCTTTACTACTTTGTCTAACTTTTTCTTCTATTTCAGGTGTTACTTCTTTTTTTAGGATATTATTATATTTTTCAACTCTTTCTAATGCTTTAGATGCTGCTTCGCTTTTACCATCTTCAATCATTTGTTTAACTTCAAGAATTTTTTCTTCTTTATATTTTAAAGCAGTTTTTGGGTTTTTTCCTACTAGAATATTTTCAATTAAATTTTCTAATGCATATAATGGACTATCCGGAGTAATTCCAGCATTTCCTCCTATTTCTGTATCCTCAACATTATCATAAATTCCTTCTTCAAGAACATCAAATCCAGTAATTAAATTATCTGCTGAAACAGTAGTTGTTAATAATAAAAATAATAATAGTAACCTCATAAATATACACCTCTTTATAGAAAGGTGAATTTATAT
This sequence comes from uncultured Methanosarcinales archaeon, assembly GCA_964589485.1. Taxonomy (GTDB): domain Archaea; phylum Nanobdellota; class Nanobdellia; order Woesearchaeales; family CAYSVS01; genus CAYSVS01. Next base: position 29,349 of record CAZPRK010000013.1, read on the forward strand.
TATTTAAATATATCTAAAAAAAAATAAAAAAAATTATTCTTTTTTCATTGCTTCACTTAAAGCCATGAATAAGATTGGAACAGCTGAGAAAAACAAAAATCCAGGCGGTGGAGCTGTTGGTGGCAAAGTAAATGTGCTCATTATTTTTGGCCATGTTGCAATAATAGTTGAAGCCATCATTACAACTGCAATCCATGCTGATTCTTTAGAATATTTATCCATAAAGAAAGATAATGCCATTGCTATTTGTACAATTCCTATTAACATAACTAAAAATACAGGAAAAGCCATTCCATAAAACATTCCATATGGTCCTTCTACAAACCATTTTCCATTTATTAACTTTAACAAACCAAAAACCAAGAAGAATAAACCTAAACCTAACCTTCTTGAAAGTTCACTTGTAAATTTCATTTTATCACCCCAATTGTTTAGTAAAAAAAACAACCTTAGACTATATATTGTTTAGTTAAAACAATTAAAACATAATTTTAACTATCATAAAGAAAAGTTTTTAAATAAAGTAATATAAAATAGTTTTATGAAGAAAAGGCATATTTTATTTATTGTTATGATTATAATATTTGCATTGGCAATAGTTAATTTTGAAGATAAAGAAAAAACAACAACTGAAATTAATATTACAAACATTGAAGGAACTTTATTAGGAAAAAATATTTGGGAAGGAAATATTCATATTACTGGAGATGTTATTGTTTCTCCTTTTGCAACTTTAACAATTAAGCCGGGAACTAAAATTGTTTTTGAACAAAAAGATAATATAAAATCAAAATATGATATTGAAATTCCTGCAGATGGTTTTAATGATGATGATCCTAGTAGATTAAAAGAATATTCAGATGCTCATTCAAGTATAATTGCAATAGGGAGTTTAATTGCTAAAGGAAATATAGAAAATCCTATAATTTTCACTTCAAATAATAAAAAATATGCAGATTGGGGTGGAATTAATTTAGTAGGAATGCCTTCTGCTTTAGAATATGTTGTAGTTGAATATTCAAGGAATGGGATTTCAGTTCCATCTAACAGAAAAGAAATTTATGTGAAAAATAGTATTGTTAAACATGCTTTATGGGGTTGTTTTAGTCTAAGAGGATCAAATGGACTTTATGAAAATAACCTTGCCGAAGATTGCGGTCATGAAGGCTTTGATGTAAATGGAAATGCTAGGTTAATAAATAATGAAGTTAAAGATTCACATGCAGGAATTATTGTTTTTGGCGGTCAACCGGTAATTCAAGATAATTTAGTTCAAGATAAAATTGAAGTTGTTGGTGGAAACCCTAGGTTAATTAATAATAAAATCTCTAGAACACTTAGATGTAATAAAAACAAAGAATGGTCTTTTGAAAGATATAGAATTCCATGTGAAGGAAAACCTTATTTAATAAGTTAATGTTAATAATTAATATTTCTAACCCAAGTTTGACAGTTTACTAACTATTTCATCCTGAATATTCATTTGACAGT
>CAZPRK010000014.1:0-30786 GCA_964589485.1 uncultured Methanosarcinales archaeon
TTCTATCAAGTCTTGGACCACAACGTTCAGTTGCATTAATCCATTCACAAGGCATATACCAAGGTGGTCCTGAAATTTTTATACATAAACTATCATCAATATAAGCATTATAGTCTTCACAAAATGCAGCTCCTTCAGGAGGTTCTTCAACTTCAGTATAACAATTAGTACTGAATTTATTAGTACTACATGAACTTCCTTGCCAACTACAACAAGTATCAAGTAAAGCAATAGTATTACATAAATTTGAATGATTTAAAGAAGTACAATTAATTTCATTAGTTGGCATTATTGATAAATTTGTTAAACATGTATTATTAGTACCCCAATAACATCCTGTAGTTACATTACAAGCAGTTTCATTTCTATCAAATATATAACATCCTGGATTCCATGCATTATGGATTGTATCTATATTCAAATCAGCAGGATCTTGACAAGTTTGTGAAGTTTCATTCCATACTCCAAAAGAATCATAACAAGATTTTTCATTTCCTCCAATGGAGCCATATGTATTTGTTGCTGAAAAATTCTCCCAACAATAATTATTACTTGATTCCCAAACACAATTTGGTACACTTGCACTATTATTTTCACAATCAGTTTCGTTTGTATTGTCATAACTCCAACACCTAGTTTCTTCACACCATCCTGATACATCTGAAACTTCCCAAAAACATCCTGATTTAGATTGACAACCATCTTGAGTATTTGCACTCCAACAATCGTTAGAAGAACATTGAGATTTTGATGAATCCCAAGTACAATCTAAACTTAAAGTATTATTTTGACAATTAGTTGAATTAGTATTACTTAAATCCCAACAAGTTGGAGTTGTACAATAATTTCCAGAAGAACTCCAAGTACAATTATTTGATGTACATCCACTTGAATTAGTATAGCTCCAACAACCAGTTTCTTGACAATATGAATATTGAGTATTCCAAGTACAAGCTTTTTTATTTGACCCGGTTGCGGATTCACAATTTGACTGCGTTGATTGATCCCAACAACCTACTTCATCACATCTTCCCCAACTACAACCAGAAACTTCAGAACATGCAGATTGATTTTGATAAGACCAACAATTTTTATTCCACGGTCCTACACAAGGATTATCAAATGCACTTGAACTAAAAGTATCAATCCAATTACAATTTAAATTTTCAGCATTACTTTCACATGCAGTTTCATTTGTTCCATCATAACTCCAACAATTGGTTTTCATACACCATCCTGTTGAAGAAGAAGTTCGCCAATTACAAGTTTTATTTATATAAGTTGAAGAAGAAGTATTTGATGCTTGTTGACAAGAAGTTTGTGTCCATTGGTTCCAACAACCTTTTTCTTCACACCATGATCCCCAAAAATCATCTTTCCATTGACAAGATGTATCAGCAACACAAGTTGATTCTGAATCTAAACTCCAACAATCTACTGCAGAAACCATACTAGAAAATAATATTATTAAAGAAAAAAAAATACACTTTTAAAAATATGATTAAATCTCAAATCAACACCCCGTTTTAATTTAGCAAATAAAGTTTTAATGATTTAAATACTTTTGGATTTGAAATAATTTAATATATTATTGATTATTTAATAACAAATAATATATATAACTAGTTTAAGTTGAAACACCAAAACTTTATAAATAATGTATTTTTCTTTTGGAGTTATGTGAGGGTTGCAGAGTCTGGTCAAATGCGCAGGAAAGGATTATTCCTTTGCGAAACTTAAGACCAGACGTCCATAGTGGACACTTACTTTGAAGTAAGATATCCTGTCCCTTAGTGGGTCCGGGGGTTCGAATCCCCTCCCTCACATTACTCGAATAAGGTCATCGGAAATGCGCAATTACTAGGGCCTTATTCTTTTTCCATCCTCTTAACACAATATTCCATTATAGGTTTTAAATTAAGAATATCCTCGTCGTTATACTCCACTAACTTTTTTAAATATTCTTGATTACCTGAAGCTTTCCATGTCCTCCATAAATCAGCAGGACTACCGTATAAATAATCAGGTCTATTCAAATTTAACTTTTTTTCAATTTCTTTTAATCCACCTTTAAGTCCAACTCTCCAACATAAAGATTTTAAATCAATATGAACAATATGTGGAAACTTTTGAAAGAATTTTTTTAGTTTTGGCAAATCATAACTACTCCCATTAAAAGTAATTAAAATTTTATATTTAGATAATTCTAGATATAATAGAGCATAATCTAAATTAATTCCTTGAACTAAAGTTTTTGTTTCGTAATTATTACATAACCCTATTATATTAATATCTCCTTCAATATCAAGATAACAACATTCATCCTTAAAATAATCAAATAACCTCCATAATTGTACTGGTTTTAAACAATTTAAAAAATAACTAGCATTATTCTTTTGAAATAATTGCTTTTTTGCTTCAAATAACAAATGATTGTAATAAATTTTCTTTTTTTGAGAAATTCCCTTTATATTACTTGTAGATAAAAAATCATCCCAACCTTTAATACCTTGACTCCAAATTAATTTTTCTTTTCCATTTGATATTCCTGGAAGAATAATGAATGAATTTGAAATCATAACCTTACCTTTCTATAAAAATCATAATAAGAATAAATTTGATTATTCACATTTCTAATATCAATCCTATTTCTTATGTTTAACATTCGCTTCATATATCTTATATTAGTACAATTTTTAAAAATCATATCTTAATTTAAATAAAACTTCTTTAAATATCTCACGCGCACCTGTCCAGTGACCAGTGCTTAATATAATATATAATATATTTAGATTAAACAAAATTACAAAAAACAGATGTATATACGAACAATTTAAAAAGGAGAAAAGTGATTAATACTTAAAACAAATAAAAAAAAAGGTGATATTTAATGGCAAGAAAAAAAGCAAGAGCTACAAGAGCATCAAGTAGCAGTTGTGGACAAGCACACAAGCTATTCACAATATTGATGTTCATATTCGCTCTATTATGGGTTGGTGAATCTTTTGCATGGTGGGCATTAGGATGGCCGTACTTTCCGTTGATTGTATTAGTACTATCAATTGGTGGTCTAGAAAAATTACATCGTTAGTCTATTATTAGTTCAATAGACTAATTCTAGCATTATAAAAAATAAAAAAAAGCTAGGGGATAACAAACCAATTATTCCCTTAAATTTTTTTAAAACAAAACACTTATTTCTTTTGAATTCATAATTTGAGCATATAAGAATAAATCTCTATCTATTTAGTGTAAAGACAATAGAATACATAAAAATCATTCTGCTTTCTGATCAATATATCCCTTAAACAATAAACTTCCCATTGAAGAAATCTTAATTAAAACATTCTTATTTTGTTCCTTTACTTCAACTAACCTAAACTCTTTTAATCCTTTATACTTAAAATTCCCATTAATATGATATGAAGCCAAAGATAAAGACATTTTCAAATTCTTAGATAAATCTTGCAATGAAACCCAATCTTTACCTTCTAATTCCTTCAATATTTTTAATTTTGTTTCACTTAATTCATTATAATAAGATAATTTCATTATTGGAAGTAACATACATTTATTTCCTACAACACCTATTGACTTTAATCCATTTGCAAATGCAGCTGATAAAGCAGCACAAGTTGACATCCTATCACCAGTGGCTACATTTACTATTATTTCATCATTTTTGTAAATTGAACATACTTTACCAAAAACTCTAAACATTTCTTCCATTAAATTTTCTCCAATTTGAATTATTTCCGAATCAATTGTAAATTGATCTAAATTTTTCTGCAACTCTTTTGCATCTTTCAAATATTCATCAGGAGTAACCAAAATAACTTTTTCTGTTGGAAAATCTTTCATTCCAACGAATAATGCTTTTGTATTATCTCCAACTGGTGCTAATATTATATATCCCATAATTTATTTAAAGCAGAAATACTTTATAAAAGTTTAGTTTTGATGTTCAAAGTTTATTTTGAAGTTAATAACGAAAAAATATATAAGCTAGAAAACATTCGAATGGTTATGAAAAAAGCAATACTATTTTTAATCGCATTAACAGTTGTTATTGCAGGATGTTCAGATAAAACAGAACAGACAACAAATACGCATCAACAAACTAATAATGACCAAGTATACGGTTTAGAAATAGGCAATACAGTTCCTGATATTTCTATAACAACAATAGATGGAGAGAACATACATTTATCACAATTAACAGGTAAGCCAACAATAGTTTACTTTTTTGCATCATGGTGTCCTCATTGTAGAAATGATTTTAATGCAGTTAAAGAGATATATAATGATTATAAGGACGATATTAATTTTATAGCAATTGATCTAGACACTAAAGAAAGCGCAGAACATATTAGAAATTATAAAAAACAATTTAAAGGTATAGAAAATATTATTTTTGCTCCAGGCCACAAAGATATTTTAACTCAATTTGAAGTAAGATATACAACAACAAAATATGCTTTAGCAAAAGGCCAAAAATTAATGTATAAAGGAAGCGGTGAAATTACACCACAACAATGGCGTACTTTATTTGAGGCAATGAAGGATGCTTGATTTAATTTTTATTTTTTATTCATTTACTTTAGGAATTGCTGCTTTTTTTTCTCCATGCTCAGTTGGAATGCTTCCTGGGTATATAACATATTATTTAAGTAAAAATGAAAGTCAAAACAAATTAAAAGATAGTTTAATCTTTGGTTTGTTTGCAATATTAGGTTTCTTCACAATCTTTGGTTTAGCAGGAATTATTTTAATTTATATAGGACAAATATTAAGACAATACTTTCCTATTTTTAGTTTTATTACTGGAATTTTAGTAACTTTATTTGGAATTAGTATGTTAATAGGAAAAGAAATTAAAATTAACATACCTCAGTTTAAAGGAGATAGAAGTTCATATATTTTTGGAATTGCATATGCAATGGGAGCATTAGGGTGTACTTTCCCTTTGTTTGCAACTGTTATCTTTGAAGCTTCTAATTCAAATTTTATTAACGGATTATTAATTCTATTATCATACATCATAGGAATAAGTTTATTAATGTTAATAACTTCTATTTTAGTTGTATTTTCTAGAAAATTATTACAGGAAAAAATTAATTATGCAATCCCAATCATTAAAAAAATAAGTGCAATAATTTTAATTATTGCTGGGTTGTATATGGCTTGGTTGCATTATTAATTTTAAACCAGCATATAGAGCAAAAGCAACAACTAAACTTCCAAATAATAAGTTATTAAAATCATCTTCAATCATAAACTGGAATTTTGCATCTTCTACTTTAGACTTTGAAACTTCTACTAACTGAGACATGTACAAATCACTTCTATATCCTTGTTTGTAAAGCATACTTTGTACAGTTAAGTTATTAGATAAATCACATAAAGATGGAATTTCAGTTCTTTCACAAAGATCATTTGTTAAAGTTCCTAAATTTAAAAGTCCACTTTCATAGTTTTGTTTTTCAGCTACTAATCCAAAGCTATCTAAAGTATTTTGAAAAGCAATTTTAGTTGGCTTAGATTCATAATAGGTTTCAGTAACTGTACTAAACCCTAAAAATCCAAGTGTAACTGTCCCATAAACTATTTTTAAATCTACCATTATAATATATAGAATAGAAAGAATATTTAAAAAAATAACTTAAAAAAAGCTCTATTGAGCTTCCTCAAACCTTTTTACAACAACCTCCCAATCAACTGCAGAAATAAATGCATTAATGTATGCAGCTCTATCCATGTCATAATCCATGATAAATGCATGTTCAAATACATCCATAACTAACAAAGGAACAGCTCCACCTAAGTGACCAACGTCATGTTCATTTATCCAAACATTGAACAACTTTTTTTCTTGAGGATCATAAGCCATAATTACCCAACCAATTCCTCTCATTTTACCAGTTGCTACAAAATCGTCATGACATCCTTGACCTGTTCCAAAAGTTTCAACCATTAATTTCATTAAAGGATGATCATCTGGAAGTTTTTTTTGTTCTTTATTCATATTACCAAAATAAAGTTCATGTAATCTCATTCCGTTAAATTCCCATCCAAATCTTCTTTTAACTTCTGCCCATTCTGGGCTTCCTGGAGTTAAACTTTTCATTAATTCCATTGCTTTGTTTGTATTAACAACATAACCAGAATATAGTTTAAAATGAGTTTGTAGTAATTTATCACTAAACCCTGTTGTTCCTAATAATGAACTAAAATCTTTTTCTTCATACATACTAAACACCTCACAATTTTCCTACTAAATCTAAACCTGGTTTAAGAGTTTCTTCTCCAGGTTTCCAATTCATAGGACAAACTTGTCCTTCGTTCTTTGATACGAATATAGTAGCTTCTAATTTTCTCAATAGTTCTGCACTACTTCTTCCAATACTATTATCGTGTAATTCAAAAGCTTTTACTAATCCTTCTGGATCAATAATAAAAGTTCCTCTTAGACTTAATCCTTCTTCTTCAATTAAAGTTCCATAATTTCTACATACAGATAATGTAGGATCAGCTAACATTGGAAACTTAATTTTTCTAATAGTTTCACTTGCATCATGCCATGCTTTGTGAACAAAAGCTGTATCTGTTGAAACTGAAATAACTTCTGCTCCCATTTCTTTAATTTTTTCATAACTTGCAGCTAATTCTCCTAACTCAGTAGGACAAACAAATGTAAAATCTGCAGGATAGAAAAACAAAACAACCCATTTTCCTTTATAGTTAGATAAACTTATTTTTTTAACTTCACCTTCTACAAATGCATCTGCATTAAAGTCTGGTGCTTCTTCATTAATTCTTACCATTGTAACATACCTCCTATATAATTTAAAGAAAATGTAGCTTTATTTTAAAGTTTACTATTGTTAACAAGATAAGCAGATGAAGAAAACTGGAAAAAATGGGCAGAAAAACTTTAACCCAAAGCTTTTTCAATTGCCTCAGCATCAAACCCAACAATAACTTTATCATTAACAACAATTACTGGAACTCCCATTTGACCAGATTTATCAATCATTTCTTTTTGAGCTTTTTCATCAGATGAAACATCATGATCTGTAAAATCTACTTTTTTTTCTCCTAAATATTCTTTTACTTTTTTACACCAAGGACATGTTGGCGTAGAATATACAATTACACTCATTTCTTATCACCTATTTCAATACTTTATTTGTTTTCAAATACCAAACATAAAAATCTAATTCATCTAAATTCATATTTACTTTCTCAGACAATGATTTAAACTTATCTTCAATTTGTAAATACATATTTTTATTTAATGATTTGGGTTTTTCATTTAATAAACCATGTTCAACCATCATATTAATAATATGTCGATCCAATATTGCTAAATTTTCATAACCAATATTCCTCATAAAATGACTCGCTTCTTTATACCCAAGTCCTTTTATATTTTTTACAAGCCATTCTCTTGCTTCTATTTCTTCCATCGGTTGAATTATATCTTTAATATTAATAAAATGTCTAGCACCAACAATATACTTTGCTTTATTGTTATGAAATCTATGTTTATTTTTAATTATACAATTTCTAACTTCATCTTCAGATGCATTAATGAACCCATCTTCTTTTAATTCTTCCTGAATATTTATTGCAGTTTGAGCTTTCGAATTAGCAGTCAGTAAACAAAAACAAAGTTCAGAAAACCATCTATTATTATCACTTTCATGAACTTTTTTAAAATCACTCAATCTTGAATCTATAACATTCTTAATTTCAGTAGTTCTTAATTTTTCTATATCTTTTATTAATTTCATCTTGTTGTTTCAACACCAATTCTAGGACATTCATGCTCAATTGGACATTTACTACAATGGGGGCTAATAGGCCTGCACAAATTTTGACCAAATGCAACAAATATACTATTAAAAGTTATCCAATAACTTTCAGGTAATTTCTTTCTTAACTCCATTTCAGTTTCATATGGAGTTTTTGTTTCAACATACCCCAATCTATTCATTATCCTATGAACATGTATGTCAACACATATTGCTGGTTTTTTGAAAGCAATTGCAACAACTAAATTTGCAGTTTTTCTTCCTACTCCTGGAAGTGTAACCAAATCATCAATATTATTTGGAACTCCATTAAACTGTTTTAATGCATCTGGCAATTGCTTTAAATATTTTGCTTTGTTTTGATAAAAACCAACAGGATAAATTAAATCTTGAATTTCTTTTTCAGAGAATTTTTCTAAATCTTCAGGTATATTTATTTTTGCAAATAACCTTTTACAAACTTCAGCAGTTGTTTCATCTTTAGTTCTAGCACTTAATATTGTTGCAATAAGAACTTTAAAAGGGTCTTCTGTTTGAATTTCAATTAAATCAACAACTGGGACATTATAATTAACAACTTCTTTTTTTAGAATTTTGTAGACGTTGTCAATATTCATCCACGGCCCCTACACTTCCCTGTACATAAACTACATCCACCACCGCATCCTTCTTTTCTAGAATAAGATATAGTAGAATTAGGTGTATACAACTCTTGACTTGAGCTAGTGTATTCCATTTTATTTACTTTGATACATTATTTCTTGTTGACTATCGCCACGTTCTAAAGGTTGTTTTAATCTTCCATCATATCCACACATTTACATCACCTTCTATATCCTAATTCTCCGCCTCTTTCATACATTGGAGTTGAACTAGGTATATAACCTTGATTTATACTATTGTACATTTCTACTTACTCTCATAACTATCTATAATATTTTTTAAAGCTTGGTCCATTTTACCATATGCTTCTTCATCTGAATCTCCACCATAATTTACCATTTTAACATACCTCCGTATATCATTAATCCATTCAATGTAAATATATAAACCTTTCGCACAAAACATGACTTTTAAGTCTCAGTAATAAATTAAAACCACAGTTTATCTTCAATATAGAAAATAATAAAAAAAACCAGTTAATATTTTATATTACTAACACAAAACAAAAATATGAGTCTCGATCAAGCTTTAGAAAGGCAAAAAAAAGTTTTGCGATCTGGAATAAAGAATAGAACTTTAACAAGTCAATTAGAAGTTGAAGCAGATTATAAAAGAATTCTTAATGCGATAGAAAACAATGAATTATCAGAAGATTTAAGAAAAGAATTTACAACAATATTAAATGAAAAGATTAATGAAGAATTTAATACTAGAACAAGGCGTGTTAGTAAAGGGGAACATTACGAAGCCCCTGGAGCTTGCGCATTAGCAAAAACAAAACAACAAAAAAAGAAATTAGAAAGAGCTCTACAAAAAAATCAAGAAAGAATAGACGTATTTGATGAAGTTAGTAATGGTCAAGCTAGCTATATTATGAAGTTAGTAACTCATGCAACTAAAAGAGAAAAAGAAAGAGTAAGAAATTCATTACATAATTTTTTAGAAAGTAAATACACTTCATTATTAGAAGAAATAAAATATGGAGCAAAATCTTTAATACAAAATGCTGTTGAAATAAAAAGATTAATAGGCAATTATTCACACAGTCAAAGATTAAAACAAAGTATAGAAATCGGAGAAAAAAAACAATATGAATGTTTACTTTATTTTATAACAACTGGTCAAGAACATTTAGTACCTATGACTATCCCTATAGCAAAAAAATACAATGATTTACAAAGGTTAGAAAATGCTGTTTTATTTGGAAGGCTTAACCAACAACATTAAAATTACAATTTCTTGATTTTGCTCTACTTATTACTTCATCTCGTATACTTTCATTCTTTATAATAACTCCATCATATTCTAAATCAAGAATTTGATTTAATTCATCTAAGGAATAAATTTCAGTGTAAACTTTTTCATTAAATTGCATTACTTCATTATAAGTCAAATTATTTTGAACTACATAATTATCAATTGAATAACTAATAAATTCTTCTTGAACAACTTGCTCACTACAACCTACAAGTAATATTAAAAATAAAATATATTTTAGCATAAAATAAAAAATTTAAGAATAAATATAAATCTATAGTCCTTTTACTAATTGAAATAAAGTTTTATACGGGTCTTCTGCTTTAGTAATTCCTGAAGCTATTAAAATCCCTTTGGCGCCTAAACGTAATGCAGTGTTTACATCCGTTCTATGTTTAATTCCTGCTCCAACAATAAGTTTAACATTTGAGTTTACAAAATTAACATTTTCAACAGCATCATGAATTATTTCGGGATCTTCCTCTGTAACTGAAACATCCCCTCCTATTAATTCAGGCGGTTCAACTGCAACAAAATGTGGTCCAAATTCAGCAATTTTTTTAGCTTCAACTGCATCTTTTGCACATGCAATTACAATTAAGTTACTTGTTTTTGCTCTTTCAATACTTTTTTCTAAAACACCCATATTTAATCTTCTTTCAGAATGATTTAATAATGTTGCACACGCTCCTTCTTCCTTTATGTCTTCAGGTAAAATAAAACCAGTATGACTTCCCGGAGGGTGATAATCTATATGTTGCGCAACTACAGGAATAGAAACAGCTTCACTTATTCTATAAATGTCTGCAGCTCCAACAGCCACAGCTATATGAGTGTTTGTTTCACGAGCAACTTTTTCACAAACCTTTGCTAATTCAACTGCCTTCTCACCATATGCAGAATCATATGTTTTAAAATTAATTATTACTAATGGAAGTTGCATTTATTATTTTAATTTGATTTGATTTAAATAATTTGTGAAAATAAAAAAATAAAAAAACTATTTTTTGGTAAAGTCTTTGTAGTTAAAACAAATTTCTGCATTTTTTATTACACATCAGTATTTTTCAACAAACGAAATTAAATATTAAAAATAATTGTTTTAATTAACTAGATAGATAAATATATAAACATAAAATAAATAATATCCCATAAGAGGTGTTATTATGATCAATGTTGCAATTAATGGTTTTGGAAGAATAGGAAGATTAGCTTTTCAAGCAGGATTTAAAGACAAAAATATTAACTTCGTAGCTATTAATGATTTAACTGACACAAAAACATTATCACATTTATTAAAGTATGATTCAGTTCATGGTATAAAAGATTATAATATAAAACACAATGATCATTCTATTTCTGTAAATAACAATAAAATATTAGTTTTCTCAGAAAAAGATCCAGAAAATCTTCCATGGAAAAAACTTAAAATAGACATTGTAATAGAAGCGACTGGTTTTTTTGTTAACCCAGACTTAGCAAATAAACATTGTTTAGCTGGAGCTAAAAAAGTTATTATTTCTGCTCCATGTAAAAGTAAAAATTGTACTACACCCCATATAACTTTAGTTAAAGGCGTAAATGAAAAAACATACAAAAAAGAAAAAATAATTAGCAATGCTTCATGTACAACTAATTGTTTAGCTCCAATAGTTAAAGTTATCCATGATAAATTTAAAATTAAAAAAGGATTTATGACAACTGTACATGCATATACTGCAGATCAAAGGTTAGTTGACGGTCCTCATAAAGATCTTAGAAGAGCAAGGGCTGCAGCTGTTAACATTGTTCCTACAACAACCGGAGCTGCAATCGCAGTTACTAAAGTTATTCCTGAATTAAAAGGGAAATTAGATGGAATGGCAATAAGAGTTCCTGTTTCCAATGGAAGTTTAACTGATTTTGTTTTTGAAGTAAACAAAAAAGTAACCGTAGATCAAATTAATAAAGAATTAAAAAAAGCATCAAAAGGCGTTATGAAAGGAATAATAGAATATAGCGAACTTCCATTAGTTAGCACCGACATCATAGGCAACAAACATTCTGCAATCCTTGACTCATTATCTACTAAAGTAATCAATAATAAATTAGTTAAAGTTTTAGCTTGGTATGACAATGAATGGGGATATAGTAATAGAATAATTGACCTAATTAAAATTATAAAATGAAAAAAATTATTTTTTGCATATTAATTCTTTTAATCATAGTTTTAGGAAGTTTTAAAATCACGTTTTTTAACCAAGGTTTTTATTTTAATGAATTTGAAAAATTAAATATGTACGATAATTTAAATACTAACAAATTTGAATTAACAAAAGCATGGTACACAACAATATCATATCTGTCTTTTTCAAAAGATAAAAAAATCAAATTAATATTAAATGATGAAAACATTCTTACTCCAAATGAGCAAAGTCATATGAACGATGTAAGAATTTTAATTCAAAAAATATTCTCTATATTAAACATGTTATACATTTTACTTATTGCATTCATTTTAATTAATTTAAAAGAATTTAAAAAAAAATTATCAGAATATTTTTATTATGCAGGAAATACTATAATGGTCACTTGCACATTAATAGTAATATTATCCGTTATTAACTTCCAAACAACTTTTAACATATTCCATCAACTTTTATTTACAGGAAACTTTACTTTCCCTGCTACAAGTAAACTATTACTTTTATTTCCTGAAAAATTCTTTTTTGACTTTGCAATTAGAATATTAGGAATTAGTTTTATAATAGGTTTATTAATGAATTTATTAAGTAATAAAAAAAGAATTAAATTTCTTTCATAACCATCATTGTTTTTGTCTTATCAACACCTTCAACATGTCTAATATATTGAGTTATTGTAGAATTTAAAGATTCCATTGAAGATGCTCTTATTTTAACCAATAAATCAAAATCTCCAGTTATAATCTCTACAGAATCAACCAAATCATATTTTTTAATTTTCTTTGCAATTTCTTCCTGACTTATACCCTTGCCAGAAGGTAAAATATTAAAAGCACTAACTAATACATACGCCAATAAAGGTAGGCCTAATTTTTCATAATTAATTTCAACAGTAAATTTATTTATTACATCATCTTTTAATTTTAAAATCCTATTATGTACTGTTGTTATAGGAATATTAGTCTTTTTAGAAATTTGACTAGTAGTTAGCCTAGAGTTTTTCTTCAATTCATTCAATATCTTATCATCTTTTTTATTCATAAAATGGAAAATATTTCCATTATTTAAGTATTTTTTGGTATTTTTAGCAAAATATACCAAAAAAGAAGAAATAAGTTTATATATAAAATTAATCTAAAAAAACACATGATAAAAACAATAATTTCAGAATTAAAAAAATCATTAATACTTTTTCTAGATAATTGAAGCTCTGTTTAAAGAAGAACAATTAAACGGAGGAATAAAAAAATGATAAGTGAAATTTATTTTCAAATTTTAAAACCAAAAACGGAGGAAACAAAATGTGCGGAATTACAGGATTATTCGAAATCAAAGATTTAACTAAAGCAAGAACTATTGCATTAAAAATGTCTTCAAACATAAGACATCGTGGACCAGATTGGAGCGGAATTTATAGTGATGACTCTACAATATTAGTTCATGAAAGGCTATCTATTGTAGATGTTGAACATGGCGCTCAACCTTTAATAGATTCAAAGACTAAAAGAGTTTTAGCTGTAAACGGAGAAATTTACGATCACTTAGAACTAAAACAATTATTAAAAAAAGACCATGACTGGCAAACTAAATCAGATTGTGAAATATTATTATATTTATATGATGAATACGGACCTTCATTCCTAGATAAAATAGATGGAATTTTTTCATTTATTATATACGATCCAAAAACTAAGAAATATTTAGTTGCACGAGATCACATAGGAATAATCCCATTATACATAGGATGGGATAAAGAAGGAATGGTTTATGTTGCAAGTGAAATGAAAGCACTAGAACCACATTGTACAAAACTTCAAGAATTCCCACCTGGACATTATTATTCAGAAGGTGAATTCGTACAATGGTATAAACCAGAATGGTTTGATAAAGTCCCAACTGCAAAAGTTAAACTAGATAAATTAAAACACGAACTAGAAGTTGCAGTAAAAAAACAACTTATGTGCGATGTTCCTTATGGAGTTTTAATCTCAGGTGGTTTAGACTCATCTTTAATTGCCGCAATAACTGCTAAATTCGCAAAAAAGAGAATAGAATCTAAAGGAAAAGAAGAAGCCTGGTGGCCCAGGTTGCATTCTTTTTGTATAGGGTTAAAAGGATCTCCCGACATCAAACATGCAAGAGAAGTAGCAACATTTATTGGTAGCGTACATCACGAATTAACATATACATTGCAAGAAGGATTAGACGCATTACGAGACGTTATTTATCACACTGAAACCTATGATGTTACCTCGATCAGAGCTTCAACACCCATGTATTTAATGGCTAGACGAATTAAAAGTATGGGCATTAAAATGGTTTTATCAGGGGAAGGAGCAGATGAAGTTTTTGGCGGTTATCTTTATTTCCACATGGCCCCAGATCCAAAAGAATTCCATGAAGAAACAGTTCGAAAGTTAAAAAAGTTAAGTAAATTTGATTGTCTTAGAGCAAACAAATCCATGGCTGCATGGGGAGTAGAAGCAAGAGTTCCTTTCCTAGATAAAGATTTTTTAGATTATGCAATGGCAATAGATCCAAAAGATAAAATGTGTATTGATGGAAAACCTGAGAAATATATCCTAAGGAAAGCATTTGAAAGTTACTTACCAGACTCAATACTATGGCGACAAAAGGAACAATTTTCCGATGGAGTTGGTTATGGGTGGATTGACGCATTAAAAGATTTAGCTGAACAAAAAGTTACAGATGAAATGATGAAAAAAGTTCATAGAAGATTTCCCACACAAACACCTGACTCAAAGGAAGCTTACATCTATAGAGAAATATTTGAAGAGTTATTTCCTTCGCAAGACGCAATTTTAACTGTAGAACATGGTCCTTCAATTGCCTGTTCAACACCAACTGCTTACAAATGGAGTAAACAGTTTGAAGGAATGGCAGATCCATCAGGAAGAGCAGTCAAAGTTCATGAAAAATCAGTTCAAAAAATCTAAAGTTTTTTATAATAACTATATTAACTTAGATGTATGAAATGCGAAATATGTAAAAACACAATTGCTACTACTTTCCTTGAAAAAATCAAAGGAACTCATGTAAAGGATGAAAAAGGCAAAAAACATTTAATTTGTTTTGAATGTCAAAAGAAATTCCTCAACAAAAAAGAATTACTAGGGAATTTAGCATAGCGCCTTTGTAGCATAGTAGCTAATGCGGCAGCCTCGTAAGCTGCAGATCGGGGGTGCAACTCCCTCCAAAGGCTTAATCAGCTAGCTCAAAAGAATAATGATTATCTATAGTAGTATCCGTAGTTCGATAAGTAACGTGAAACCCAGTCATTTTTTCAGAATTTCTATTACCGTCACTCAATAATTTAGAATTCAAAGATTGTAACTTTTCTTCTAACTTTGAATCAGACCTAATTAAATCTCCATAATTCCAACCCATAAAAACATCCAAAAATTGATTAGTGCAAAAGTTTGTTGCTCTTTTTGCTTCACTTAAAGCTCTAATGTCAAGGTTTAGCATAAAATAAATTAATTCACCATTACCTGAATAATTCTTTGTTAACTTATCAACTAACTTAATTCCAAAATTTTCAGTTGAAAAAATAGGAACTTTAGATTCATATCCTTCTACCATAGTATCAGTTACTTGATGTAATAATTCAGAAATATTTTTTACTTCAGTAAAATCATTACTATTTGTTATAATTAACTGACCTTGACTATAGTAATTATTAGGGAAAGTTCCAACTTCGTCATTATGAGGAAGCCAAAGGACAGCTGGATTTTCAGGGTTTACTTCAAAAACAGTTTCATTTTCTTTATTTGACCTACTTAAAAAAACTTCAAAATCAAAAAAACGCTCTAAATTCTTAAACGAATCTAATGCTTTAATTTGACTAATAAATTTTGCGTTTTTTTTATTCAGTTCATATGCATTTTTTCTAAATCTTAATCCTGCATACAAGATACCTAACCCTGAAGCTCCTGCAACACCATATGTTAATATTTCCGGAATATTTTCGATATTCATGATAAACGATTTAAGTGAATCATATATAAATTTAACTGGAAACATATTCATCAACATTTAAATAACATTAAATAATTTCTTAAAAAATGAATCTTGAAAAACAAATCGAAAAAGCGCTATTGAAAAAAGGAATTCGTACAAAAACAGTCCCAGAAGCCCTTTTAATTGAAGATGGTTTAAGTTACATACCATCATCAAAAACAGTTTATGAAGTTGACTTAAGTTCTAATAGTAGAAATAAAATCAAAAGTCAAATACTAGAATTGTTCGAATTATATCAAAAAGATAGAAAAAGCATTATTATAACAAATATAAGCGAAACTACACTTAAAGTTTTTGAAGAAAAAAGAGATAAAGAATTAAGTAAAATTAAAAAACTAGATTACATTAATATTAAAACAATAAGAGACACAGTTATAGGTTATGCCCTTGGATCAATTCATAGCCATGAAACAGGAATTATAATGGCTACTGCAGCTTTTATTACAGACGCATTAACACAAAGAAACATCCAACCTGCAAAATATGCTAAATTCTACAATTATATGCTTAATCAGATGCAACCTCTCCAATAACTAAATTCTAAAACATAGAGTAATTTATATACTAAGTTTAAATTTCAAAAATTAATGACTTCAATAAATGGCAGATTCTTTAAAAGCATTGGTAATTTTTGGCGTAATTTAAGAATATTTCACTACCATAATAGATCCATTTTTGAGATTTTATTCATTTCACTATATGCAATCGAACAATTAATGTTAGTAATAACATTAACATATTTTCCTAAATATAATTTAATAACTGTCTCAATGTTTGCAATAATATTTACTACAACATTTGCATTACATAAAACTGCATTAGAATCAAAAATGAGAGTTTTAGAATCAGAGCTATTAAAAATTAAATTAAAAGAGTCAGAATATAAAAAAATAGTAAAACAACAATTTGAAGAGATAAAGAGCGATACAAAAAATTTATATAACATAAGATCAATAAATAATCTAAAAAGAGGTTAAAATGTCTGATAAAGAAATTTTAGAGTTTGCAAAAAATCTTGAGAAAAAAATAGATAAAAGCATAGCAAAAATAGACGAAGCTGGTAAAAAACTAGACGAACAAATAGACAAAGTACTTTTTGCTCTCTAAACAACCTCTCCAATAACACTCCTCAACATATAACCAATGACTTTTACATTAATTTTTTTCCCTAACTCTAACCTTCCTTTTACACCAATTGCTAAAGGATAAGTCCCCATTTGCCTACAAAAAGTAGTATTTCCGTCGTGAATTTCTGTATAAACATCAGTAAGTATAGTACCTATAGGTAAAATCATCTCCAACATTTTATTATCCACTTTCTGTCTTATTTCATTTCTCCATTTCCAATAATACTTTTTATTTTTCTTAAGAAATTTATCTCCACATAGTTTTTCCAATAAAGTATTTGGTAAAACAGAAACTTGTCTAATATTAATACGCCTTAACAATAATCCGTTATTAATTACTTCCTGCAAATACTCCATATTTCTTTCATGAGTTTTTTTACTTTCATTAGCTAACCCAAAAATAATATTTATCCCTGGAAGAAATTTATGCATACCATTATCTCCCCTAACAGCACCATATTTGTTAATTATCTCAATAGCCTTCATTGCAATCTTTGGGTGAGTGTTTAATTTATTTGCCTTAACAACATCAACATCAAAACTTTCAACTCCAAATGCTGCAATATTCCCAGAAGTACAACATTCAACTATAGCTTTAGTTATTTCTTCTCCATTTTTTAAAACAACAGAATTAGGGTTTACATTATCGATATGCAATACTTCAATATCGGGACATTTTTTTCGTATTAATTTTAATAATTCAATTGGTTTATCTGAAGCATAAAAGTCAGCTTGTTTTCCTAAACGAAAAAAACGTGCACCATTAGCATAATAAGCTTCAACTTCTTCCAAAACATCTTTCATTTTTCGATTTACAAAAGTACTTTTAATTGGTTCAGTACAAAAGCTACATTTTCCTACATTACATCCTCTTCCTGTTTCAATTTCAATCATTCTTTTATCAGGAATTTGCTTAAGGATTTTACTTCCTTTAATAGAAATATCTTTTAATTTATTAAATTCAAATCCATAATCTTTTATTTCAAAATCATGTTTAACCTTCTCAAAAAACTTTCCACCTTCTAATTGCGTACCAAATATAGCAGGACCAGTCAAAATTTTCTTACAGTTTACATCTTTCAATAAAGGAACAATTTCCTTTAAAGTCCCAGGAAGTGCAGATAAATATTTCCCCGGAACATGTACTCCTAAAACAATAATTAATAAATCAGTTTCTTCTAATACAGTTCTTGCATTATTTTTAGTTAAATTATAAATTTGAATATTAGTTTTAGCAGTTTCTTTTATTTTATAACCATACTTTTTCCATAAACGTAAATCATCAATTGTTAAGTATTTAGCATTTTCAAACTGTCCAAAAATATATCTAGGATACGTACCCAAATAAGGAGGAACTCCTAATCCCGAAGCTTCATCAGTGTAACAATCTAAAATAGTAACCTTCATTATTAATAGATAATTCAAAAACTATTTAAAGCCTATGGACTAAAATCATTAAATGGATGTAACTATACTTTTCTTCATACTAGGTTTATTAGGGTTATGGTTAGGTTCAGGATTTGTAATAAATGGAAGCATCACTCTTGCAAAGAAACTTAATATCAATGAAACATTTATTGGTTTAACTATTCTTTCAATTGGAACATCTCTTCCTGAAATTTTCACGCACATAATTGCAAGTTCTAATATCCTTCTTGGAAAAATTTCAATGGAAACTGCATCTAACATTTCAATAGGAACCAATATTGGTTCAAACATCATTCAAATCACACTAATAACAGGATTACTAGGTTTATTAACAACTATACACACAAATAAAAAAATATTAAAACAAGATTATACAACAATGTTAGGAGGGATAGCTTTACTTTTCATTATTGGTTTAGATGGTAGGATAACTAGGTTCGAAGGAACTTTTATTGTACTAACTTACCTTGCATATCTTTATTTCTTACAAAGAAAGGAAAAAGCAGTACAAAAAATAAGAACAAATGAAAGTAATATATCTAAAGATATACTAATTATAACAATAGGATTAATAATTTTAATTTTTGCTGCAGATAAAGTTTTAATTGGAGCTTCACATTTAGCAAATATATGGGGAGTTACTGAATCTTTAATAGGAATTGTATTAATTGGAGTAAGTACTGCCCTACCTGAACTCTTAACTGCACTAAGAGGTATATTAAAAGGTAGAACAGGTCTAAGCCTAGGAACATTAATAGGATCAAATATAACAAATCCTATGCTTGCACTAGGATTAGGCGCAATAATTTCAGAATATACTGTTGAAAACATAATACAATATTTCGATATCCCATTTTGGTTTGTTTCATCAGGAGTAATATATTTCTTTTTTAAAAGTGGGTTTAAACTTGGTAAAATTGAATCTTCTATTATGGTTATAAGTTACATTGGGTTTATTTATTTTAGAATAATATCTTTTTAAAAAATAAATCAATTTCTTTAAATGCAATCATTTTATTCTTATCAACAACAAAAACATGATAACTTTCAGGCATCCAAAAAATCTTTTTATATTTACTATTTATTTTATCAAAAATATAACCAGGACTTTTATCCATTACACCAAAATCATGCATAGCTTGCATGATTAAAATTGGACTTTTTATTTTTGGTAACAATTTCTTAGAAAGCCTTATACCTTTTAACAAATCCAATATTTGAGCTAAAGGAACTCTATCATAAGTTATTCTCTTAATTTCAGGATTTAAATCTCGTTTATACCATTTTTTTTTAAAATTAAGAAACAATAACCCACAGTAAAACATTATATTACCAAAAAGTTTTCGTTTAATAAAGATTGGTGTTCCCATAGTCACTATACCATCAATTTTATGTTTAGCAGCTGCAATCAACGCCAAATTCCCTCCAAATGAATCTCCTGCGATTACAATTTGTGTACAATGTTTTTTTAATTTCCGTATACCTTTTTCTACATCTTTAACCCAATCATTTAAATTAGTAGTAGCCATATTTTCAGGACATGTTCCATGACCTTTTAATAAAATTCCATTTACAGTATAATTTTTCTTTGCCAAAAACTTACCCAAACCTACATTATCTTTCGCACTACTAGTAAAACCATGAATTAACAAAACTCCTTTTTTACCTTTTTTATAAAAAAATGGTTCAGCACCATCTTTAATTTTATTTAGTTTTTTATATTTCTTCTTATTAAAAAAAATATATAATTTATTTATAAAAGAAAAACTTAACAATGCCCAAATAAGTTCAGATAACATTAAATTAACTTACATTTCAATATTTATATACTTTTTCATATATAATGTAATAATAATGCTATAATGATAAAAACACTATAATTTTCAATAACTCTATAAAATGAAAATCTCCAATGTTTCTTGATTAAATCATGCCTTACCAATGTTCCTTCTGCAAATCCAAAAATTAACAATAAACTTATAATTAATAAACTATGATTTAAATAGAAAAATACTCCAAATACTGAATATGCAACAACATCTTTTAATCTACTATGCGTAAAAACGTAATAAAGAACTAATAATAAAGATAAAACACTAATTAAATATTTATCAAAATAAAAAATCATAAAATAAAACAATAAAGCTAATAGAGAAATGTATTTCAAAATTAAGAAATTTTTCCTATTATCTTTTAATTCTTCTGGTGAATTTAATGCAAGAAGTATACCAAAAAATAATCCTGAAAAACTAATCAATGTAAGTAAAATATATTCCATAATAGATATAATTATTTTTTAATATATAAAAGTTAGTATTTTATCTACGCAACTCCAATAACAAAAAGTTTAAATAAAAGTATTACATAGTAATACTTTGGTGTGTTAGTAAAATGTCTAATGAAAACATAGAAGATATTTTGGAAGCTTTTCAACTTACAGGAAATTTTGATAAAAACTTAAACCCTACAAGTGAGGAAAGAGAACGGATCTTATATTCTTTAGAAAGCAGCATATTAGACATTAATTCAGATTTACAAATAAAACAAAGTAATAGTTCTGCAAAAAAACCTTATATAGAAATTAATCAAAGTTCGTTTGTAATTCAATTTCCTTTTTTAATCTCAGTAGATAAAGAAACTTTATCTGAACTTAGTAGAAAAGAAATTGGAGAAATTCACCACATGATTAGGCGTGAACAAAAATTATATGTAGCTAATACAGATGCAATATATTGTTTTAATGGACCAAGATTAGAACATGAATGGAGCGCAGTAACTTATAAAACTCCTAAACAACTTGCAAGTTCAGGAATTAATTTATTTTACTCTACTGATGATGGAATAAAAGTATTAAATAAAGATGACGGATCAGAACAAAAATTAAATTTATCAATGTACAAACCTTTACAAATCCTTGGAGAAGAAGAAAATAAAGGAGGATTATACTTAATTGAAAGAATAAATGAAAAAAATGTTAATTTAATCAAAGTTAGTTCTAATGGTTCAGAATTATGGAAAAAAGAATTAAAAATAAACCCATTAGCAATAGAAAAAGATGATAACTTCATATATGTAATAACAAAAAATTCAGATTATAGATTAAATTTTGATGGAACTAATTTACATAAAGAAGAAAGAACTCAAAAAGTTGCCTAAATATTTATATACTTTCTTAAATCATTAAATTAAAATGAATTTTCAACATAAAGATAAAATAAAAAGAGTAAAATTAGCTAAAGAGTTACATAAAAAAGGTTATTCTATAAATCAATTAGCTGAATATTTTGAAGTAAATGAAAATACTGTTAACGAATATCTTAAAGAAGAAATTTCAGTAGATGAAGATAATAATATTATAGAACATAAAGATAAAGAAAAAACTACATTAGATCAATTTACAGAAAAAACAACTACTTTGGATAAAACTTTACCAAAAGTGGAAATTCAAGGTAATAGATGTATAATATGTAAAGAATATTTTAAATTTGAACAAATGATAAAGTGGCAAGATGAAAAAAGAATTTGTAAAAGATGTTATGCAACTTCAGATAAAAGTAAAATTTATGATTTAATATAATTTAGCTTTATTATTGCTACCCATAACTTTAATTCTATGTTCAACTGTTTTTTGAACAAAGTCTCTTGCAGGGCCTAAATATTTTCTTAAGTCAAATTGAGTTTTATTCTTTAATTGTTCTCTAACTTCTGCGGTATATGCAATCCTCAAATCAGTATCATTATTTACTTTATTAATCCCATTTTTTATTGCTTTTTTTAATTCACTTTCATCTAACCCATGAATTCCTTTAATATTCATTCCAAATTTCTTAGCTTTATCTAATACAAATTTAGGTGTTCCGCTAGCTCCATGTAACACTAATGGTTTTTTTGTTATTAATTTCACATCTTTTAATATATCATGCCTTATCTTAGCCTTTCCTTTAAATTTAAATGCCCCATGACTTGTTCCTACACCTAATGCTAAAGCATCAACATTAGTTCTTCTTATAAAATCTATAGCTTGTTCAGGATCGGCATATTCAATATTCTTTGAAGAAACTCTATCTTCAGTTCCACCAATAGTTCCTATTTCACCTTCAACTGAAACATTTTTCTTATGTGCTAATTTAACAATATGTTTTGTTTGTTTTACATTATCTTGAAAACTTAATTTACTTCCATCAAACATCACAGAAGAATATCCTAATTTTATAGCTTGTTTAATGTAATTTATATCCTTTCCATGATCTAGGTGAAGACAAACAGGAATTTTAGAATCTTCTATTGCAGCTTTAGCAATATTTCTTAAATATTTTATTCCAGCATAATCAACTGCTCCTTCTGTAGTTTCTATTATTACCGGAGATTTTAATTTTTCTGCTGCATTAACTATTGCTTGACACATTTCCATATTAACAAAATTAAAAGCTCCAACTGCAAAATAATGATTATTTGCAGGAGAAAGAATTCTTTTTAAATTTAGGAACATTTGAGAATTAAGTAATTAATGATATTTAAATGTTAGGATAATTTTTTATAAAACTAAAACATACTAACTTCATGAACTTCAGAATAGCTGCAAAATCTTTTATTGTAGATAATGATAAATTATTAATCCTAAAAAGACGTCCAAATGATGTGCAAAAACCAAGTATATGGGAAATACCAGGCGGAAGGTTAGAATTAGGAGAAGACCCAAAAGAAGGATTAATAAGGGAAGCTAAAGAAGAAACTAACTTAGATATTAAAATTAAAAGTCCATTAAACGTAAAGCATTTTACAAGAGATGATGGACAAACAATAACTATGTTAATTTTTCTTTGTCAAGCATTAAATAATGAAATTAAATTAAGTGAAGAACATACTGAATTTGAGTGGATTAATTTAGAAAAAGCTAAAGATAAACTAGGAAGTTTCTTTCATGAAGATGTTGATGTTTATCATAAATTAACTAACTAAACAAATTCCTTACTACTTTTTCAAAAAAGCAAAATAAAACTCACCAATTATTTAATGCTAGTTACTTAAATCAAAAATCTCAAACACCCAATATCTCCCCACGTAATCTCAACAATTCTTTATCATATATTTCTTTAGGAAATACTTTATAAAAACTATTACTTCTTATTTGATTAACTTTTAAATTCCCATGATATGTTGAAGATCCTTTCGCAATACTCAATAAATAACTATTAAAATCCTGTAACTGAACTTCTACAACAAAATCTTTTGGATGTTCTTTAAAATATTCTAACCGTTTTAATAATTCTTCCCATGCAAATTTATTTCCCCTAGTTAAATTCAGCATTGTTTTAATACTATTAATTGAAGGATTTGGTAAAGCAATGTCATATATTGCCTTCCATACAAAATAATCTTTTGAACTATACATACTTAACCTTTTTTTTCCGAATTTATTTAAAGTATTTTTTTCTTTCTTACGTGTAGATGTTCCCCCAAGAAAAGATTCAAGTTCAGAAATAAGTTTAACAATACTTTCTTCATCTTTAGCCACTATTTTTAAACCAATAACATCATGAACTTGATTTGGAAATTCTAAACTTTTTCTTATCATTTTTTCCATAAAACTATTATAATTTAATTTATCATCTTTGATTAATTTATGTCTTATCTTAAAATTTAAAATTTCATTCCCTTGAAAAGTTTTACTAGGTGAATATGTTATTTTTTGTAAAGGGTAAAATTTCAATGCACGTTTTTTTCTTTCATTAGACGCTATTAAATGTAATTTTTCTGCTTCTTTAAAATCATTTGTACAGTTAACTTTATTTTTTTCGTCAATCAAAACATAACAAGTTTTAGCTACACTATCACTTAAATTAAAACCGCTATTAACTATTTTTTGAACATTATCAAGATTAAAATCAATATCATCAATATATTGACTTCTATTAATTCTTGAAACTAAAACTATTAGGCCTAACCTTCGTAAAATTTCATACTTAACTCTTTCATTCTCAGTATTATTATAAACTTGAAATAAATCATACAAATCATGTAAATCTCGAATTTCTTTATGCTCCATTAAACAATCAACAATATCAGTAGATAAGTTAGCTTTTTCAAGAATATATTTAACAAAATCAGACGCAATTTTACTTATTTTCATAAATTTTTCAGCATTTTCTTCATAGGCTTTACAATTCCCTTGAAAATTAAACTTCATATTAATATATGCATTTAATTGCTTTTTCACATTATATTGATTTTCACAAATATTCAAAAACATAATTCCATTAGGATTTTTTTTAATAATTCTTGGATCTAAATGAGCAAATCTTTGTCTAAATATTGCTAAATCTTTAGGCAGTTCATCATACAAACTATCTATAAGAATTAAACTATGTAATTTATCTACGTCCAAGTTAGCGGCCAAATATGCACTTAGCCGTTCAGATAAGTGATGGCTTTTCATACAATATTAAAAGTGTTAAATAGATATAAAGATTATTGTATTTCATCCTTTATTCGGTTTAAAAATTCATTAAAGTCTTCTTTTTTTATAACTAAGCCACAAGCATGTTCATGTCCACCGCCTCTTCCATCTAAACCATTTAAAGTTTTTGCTAACAACTTAGGAATATCATAATTTCTAGCTCGTAAACTACATTTCATTTCTCCTGATTTTTCTCGGCAAATAACAACAAATTCATTTGGAAATTTATATTGTACTTCATTACTTAATTCTTTAGTTACACTTACTTTATCATCATAATAATTAAACAATACAACTTTTCTATCCGGCTTTAATTTATCAGCTTGAGATAATAACTCATCATAAGTAAGTTTTACTTTAATATATTTTTTTTCTAATTCTTTAGTTTCATCAGTCTCAGGATTTAATAAATCATAAGGAGATTTAATTTTTGTTAATAATTTTATTGCTTTATTTACATCAGATGTTTTTCCCTTAATTACAAAAGATAAAATTTTAACTAAATCTCCAACTTTAGTATTAAATAATGCTTCTTCAATATCATCAATTTTGTTATCAAATAAATCAGGAAATTCTTTTGAAAATTCTAATTTAAATTCTGGCAAATACCAATCAGAAACAGTTCCAACCATACCTATCCACATATCTTGTTCAACAATTTTATAACACATGTAAGTTGTAGGAACATTACTTCCATTAAGCCTAGGATTAAAATACTTTACGCCAGTATTATCTTGCGGTTCATGATGATCAATCCAAACAATAGGAACTTTACATTTATCAATAAATTCTTGTTCAACCATTGCTAAATCAAGAACAAAAATTTTATCAGGTTGATATTCTTCAACTTTATATAAAAATTTCATATCAAGTTGAGGTGTACTTTTTACACAAACTCCCTTTCCCTCGTTAATATATCTATACAATAATAAATAACTACACAACCCATCTGGGTCATCATGAAAAAAAAATAAAGGCCTACTACACTCTTTTAATTCAATTCTTATTTGTTCTAATTGCTTTTCTGTTAACATTTCAATCAAAACTAGTAGGGTATTTATATAACTTTGGTTAATAAAAAAAAAATTAGAATTATTTCTTCATTCTTTTACGTTTTTCTTTCTTCATACGCTTTCTTTGCCATTTCCATCTCATTTGGCCTTTCTTCTTCCATCTTCTTGACGATCTTTTCATATTTTTCTTCACAATCAATGATTGTTAATTTACCTCCAAATATTTAAAACGCTCCGTCCGGGATTCGAACCCGAGTCCCGGCCTCGAAAGGGCCGGATGATTGGCCGGACTACACCAACGGAGCAATATAAAACTTTGAAAAACGCCTTTCTTTAAAAAGGTTATGATGAGTCAAGGATTATTCTCACCAAACTTAAAAATATAATGAAAGGTGGGCCCAAGGAGATTTGAACCCCCGACCTCTGGCTAGCTTAGCAACTGTACCAAAGCAGTACAGCGTCATATAAGACCAGCGCTCTAACCAGACTGAGCTATGGGCCCGTATATAAAAAGAATTTTATTTTTTTTATAAATGTTTCCAAAGCTATCGCTAATATCTTTAAATTTAAAAAATAAAAAAAATGAAAAGACCATCATAAGTAAGTAACAAAAATGAACTATTGGTAACTGCTGGCTGAATACCTCGTTGCCTTAGTACTTACACCACAGTCCCATCAAACCGGTGTTTTTCCGGTGTTCTAAGATGTCTCATTTTGAGTCGGGTTTCATGCTTAGATGCATTCAGCATTTATCCCTTAATGCGTAGCTGCCCGGCTTACCTTGTCAGATAACCGGTCGACCAGAGGCATCGAACTTTCGTTCCTCTCGTACTAGAAAATCCTTACTCTCAGACATCAACGACTCTAATAGATATTAAACAAACTGTCTCACAACGTTTTGAACCCAGCTCACAACCCTTTTAACGGGTGAACACCCCCACCCTTGGACGCTTCTGCACGCCCAGGATAGGATGAGCCGACATCGATGTAGCAAGCCGCGCCGTCGATTTGAGCTCTCGGGCGCGACAACTCTGTTATCCCCGGAGTAACTTTTCAGTCATCCCTAACCCCCATTAAGGGGGTATAGGGGTTCGCTAGACCACGCTTTCACGCTTGGATTTTGTATTGGTGAAAATCCAATCAGACTAACTTTTGCTCTTGCACTCTACATCGGATTTCTGACCCGATTGAGTTAGTCTTTGGGCGCTATCGATACTTTTTCGACAGCGTGCCACCCCAGCCAAACTGTCCACCAGCTGATGTCCCAATTATAAAATCGGTGAGCAACGTAAATTTTGGAGGATAGTGTTTCATTGACGTCTATTCTAGATCCGGAAATCTAAACTTAACGACTACTATCTACGCTGTGCACCAAAGTTCACGTCGCAACAACAAGCTACAGTAAAGTTTCACGGGGTCTTCACTTCCCATTAGAGTTCTCTGGCCTATGCACCAGAAAAGAGTGTTCAGTGGCCTCCAGTCGGGGACAGTGGAAATCTCGTTACGCCATTCATGCAGGCCGTCAATCAAACGGCAAGGCATTTCGTTCACATCTGTTACTTTCCCTATAAAAGGTACTGACCATATTTCTATGGCGGATACACATTTCTGTGCATCTCTACATATCGCTATGCAGATCGGACTATATCTTCACTTGTTACCAAGTGTTTGGCATATAGTCTCTGAGGATTCTAAATTCCTTTTGACCCTTCGATTCATTTTAGATGCTAAAATAGCAATCCTTTCAAGTCCTTCCTGAGTTAAATGCTTTTTATTATTCATTAACTGAATAACTAAAGCAAAATATTCAAAGCTATTCTTTTTAACTGTAATTAAGCGATACTTCTTAAAAAACTGAACAATTTTATTCAAATTTTCAAGTCCTCTCACTCTATATTCAAAAATATTACCATGATTAAACACTACATTGCCAAATCCAAAAAAATCTTTGAATCTATACAATAAAGCTTTATCGCGATAATGTTGAACAACTCTAAACTCAGGTAAAACCTGTCTTCCAAGGGTCATTTTTGGTAATCTGTTTATGGCTACATGGAAACATCCTTCACCATCTACAAAACCAACAATCCAATTGGAATTTAGCCTTTCCTGCTGATTATCCGCACCTGTCATATTTTCACCCTGACAACACACAATACATACGTAATTAAATACCTTACGCACACATGTCCAGTGTGTCCAGTGGTAATGCAGGATACTCGGACTTTCCAGCATATAGCCAAATTTTAAGGCAACTTTTGTGCTTACCTTAAGAGAGTTATAGTTACCCCCGCCGTTTACCAGCTCTTAGCTCAATTGAACTTGAGTTTGAAGTACTGGCACTGGGCAGACGTCACCTCCTGTACGCACCTTTCCAGGCTAGCAGGAAGTTAAATTTGTGTTGAATAGTCGGATTTCCCTAGTCACTGCGCCCTGCTATCGCATACATACATACACGAATGCAGGGATCCCTTATGCCGAAGTCACGGGACCATTTTGCCGAATTCCCTCGACTGGATTAAACCATGACGCTTTAGGTTACTAACCTTGGGGCACCTGTACTGGTTCTGGGTATGATTTAATAGGATCTATACAATTTTCCTTTTCAAGGATTCCAGGTATTGGCTGAATGCCTCATAAGAGGCACTATTCGCAATTTAATCAACTTCTCAACATTACGTTACTCCGTTGACTTATCTTACTTAATTCCCTAGATAACAGGAATCAACCTAACCCAAAATGTCAGAAAATTATCTTGTGTTGCCACGCATACCTATTAAGTAAAGGAATATTAACCTTTTTCCCTTTCCCGATATTCGAATTACGAAGTCGGTTAGGATCAACTAACCCTTGACTGATTATCATTGTCAAGGAACCCTTGCCCTTTCAGCGACAGTGTTTCTCACACTGCTCAGACCTTACTACCACCAGGATTTTCATTACTATGCGGTCCACCCCTTCTCTCGAAGAAATTTCTGCCCACACAGTACGCCTATCTACCGTAATTT
Organism: uncultured Methanosarcinales archaeon; assembly: GCA_964589485.1. Taxonomy (GTDB): domain Archaea; phylum Nanobdellota; class Nanobdellia; order Woesearchaeales; family CAYSVS01; genus CAYSVS01. Next base: position 28,995 of record CAZPRK010000014.1, read on the forward strand.
TCATTACCTATAGTATCGGTAACCAATTTAGCCCCGTCCATTTTCAAGGCCTTCTATCTTGACAAGTAAGCTGTTACGCATTTTTTAAAGGGTGGCTGCTTCTAAGCCAACCTCCTCGCTGTCTATGACAAAAGACACTTTTCACCCGTTCACACTTGATTGGTATTTTGGGACCTTAACTATAGTCTGGGTTGTTCCCCTCTCGGATTCCAAGCTTACCCCGGAACCCCGTTTCCCGAAATCTACGATGCAAAAGCATTCGGAGTTTGACAAAGAGCCGAGAGATTTCTCCCCCTAAACCCTCAATCAGTATCTCTACCACTTTTGCCATCTCATTCGAGACTTGACTACGGCCAACTTCGATAGGAACCAGCTATCGCCGTGCTCGATTGGCTTTTCACCCCTAGCCCCAGGTTATAAGAACACTTGCTCGTAGAACCTCTGCAGGCCTCCACGAAGTTTTACCTCCGCTTCACCTTACCCAGGGTTAGATCGCACGGCTTCGGGTCATATTCAAGTGACTATAAGGCACTTTCATACCTCGCTCCTCGTAAACTGCGAGCTTTTGCTTTCGCTAAAACTACTCTCGTAAAAGATTAATTTCGCCACTCAAATATACTCCCTGGCACGTTATTCGAAACGCACGGTACACATTGCTGCGTACCCCACTTGTTACCAGATTTCAGGATCTTTTGACTCCCTGTTAAGGGTTCTTTTCAGCTTTCCCTCACGGTACTTATCCTCTATCGGATTCGAATTGTATTTAAAGTTGGAAGTTAATGCCTCCCACATTCAGACTCAGTATCCAGTGAGCCCTACTCTAGAACATGTAAATTCCTTCAGATTTTCTTCTACGGGACTATCACCCTTTAGAGTCCTGCTTTCCAGCAGAGTTTGAACAAAATTTGTTAAGGAAAAAAACATGCCTAAACACCACATCTCCACTATATTTCTATAGCGGATTCAGTTTGCCTTGTACTGCTTTCAGTCGCCCTTACTTACAGTATCTCGTTGATTTCTTTTCCTGCCGGTACTAAGACGTTTCAATTCCCAGCGTTAGTCTTCCTTTCGGAATTATTGTGAAGTCAGATTCGGAAATCTCCGGTTCAAAGGTTACTTGCACCTCGCCGAAGCTTATCGTAGCTTGTCACGTCCTTCATCATCAATTCGAACCAAGCCATCCATCTGGTAACATTTTAAGTTGTTACTTACCTATGATGGTCTCATCAACATGATATACGTGATGTATTAATGTATTATCTTTGGGAGATATACATTCAATCTGTTTTGACCAAGAACCATTATCCTTGATAATGATTCCGAAATTAAAAATGGACTCGTCGGGAAATTCATCCCAAAATGACTCATCCTGGAATTTTGAACCCGAGACCCCCGCTTTGCAAGAGCGGTGCTCTACCGAGCTGAGCTACGAGCCCATATGAATATGAAAAAAAGGAGGTGATCCAGCCGCAGGTTCCCCTACGGCTACCTTGTGACGACTTAACCCTCCTCGCTGAGCATAGGTTCTATTAAATTCAAAACTCAATATCACCTAAACCCTACTCGGGTGGTTTGACGGGCAGTGTGTGCAAGGAGCAGGGACATATTCACCGGGCATTGATGATACCCGATTACTAGGGATTCCAGCGTCATGAGGATGAATTACAATCCTCAATCCGTACTAAGATATGGTTTCGAGGCTTAACTTCTCCTTTCGGAGTCGTATCCCATTGTCCATACCATTGTTGCGCGCGTGTAGCCCAGAAGATTCGGAGCATACAGACCTACCGTA
>CAZPRK010000015.1:0-24684 GCA_964589485.1 uncultured Methanosarcinales archaeon
TTCTTCTTCATTCTATTCCTTTACATGCGTCTCCTTGACTTGGGATGTCAAGCGAAAAACCATCTTTTAAACTATTAAAACCTTGTAACTGATTCAAGAGTCTTCCTATCTTTTTAGTATAATGTATAATTTGACATTGAGACCCACCAATACTAGGATTATTAGGGTTACAACCAAGGCCACCTACTCCATAGAATAAACTTACTGGGTCATTTAATATTGATTTTATTTGTTGTCCGAATCTTTTCCAAATATGAACGAACGGAATTAATTGGAAGATTTCTCCGTATACATATTTACATTGCATGTATTCATGTTGCATTGTACATGCAGTTACAGGAATTCCTTGAGGAACTTTATTTTTTAAACAATCAATGTAAGTACATTTAATTTGTCTATATTTAGCTAAATTTTTAACAATTCCAGCCGGACACATAGCAATCATACTAAGAACTAAACTATCTTGAGGGTTACGAGGCCATATTCCAACATCTGTAAATCCTCTACCTTCCAAATTGTTTTTAACATTAAACCCTAAGAAACTATTTTTAGCATTATTTCTTATTTTTTCAGTTTCTTTTGGACTTTCTTTACCATATTCTATTCCTGCAATAGTATCATAATTAAAATTTCCAAATAAATTTAATTTATTACTTAAATGAGTACTTCCTTCATTACATGAACTAAATTCACAAAATTTATTTAAGTAACCACTTATAGTTTCAACAAAACTAAACATTTTAGGACCTTTGCTAGGGGAAGCTTTACCAAGTGCAATGAAGAATGGTGTTTTTTGTTTTAATAGATCAAATAAACTTACTATAGTTCCTATCCCAGATAACATTTGTTGGATTTTACAAGCTTTCTCAGTAAATGCTAAGAATTTTTCTAAAAATTTCAACTTTCCTGCAAGTTTAAACAAACCATCTTTAGCGTCTTCAATTAACCTTTCAGTATTATCTGTTAAACTTCCTAAAGGCATGTCATAAAGTGGAACTTTAACAGTAAAATTATCATATTCAGGCCTAGTTACAAAATTTCCAATTTGAGAAACAGTGCTAATCTCACAGTTGAATGATAAAGAAGTATCATCTTTCTTGAAAGCTTTTTTATTTAACTTAAATTGCATTAATAAACTTTTTCCGGGAGTAGTGGAAATTTTAGCTTCTTCCTTAATATGTCCACCTTTATCAGTACAACTAATAACGTCAGCACTTAAGACTTTAGCATCGGCTCCAAATAACGGGACTTCTGCGAAAATGTCATATGAAATTTTAGCTTTAGTGTTTTTGTCAAGTCTACTTGGTAAAACTGTAATTGCTCCAGTATTAACATTCCATACATCATGTTGATCATTCTCTCTAAATAAAATTGCAGTATTTTCTTCATGTCTAACTTCATTTGAAGCTCCATCTAAAAAAATTAATTCTGAAGTTAAAATGTTATCTTTAGGATGAGGTGTTAATAAAGTTCCAATGGTATCCCATTTACATAAATAATCATTATTTTCTTTAACACAATCAGTTACAGGAATTAATGATCCTGTTAATTTAGTTAAATCAGCAATAGCTCTTACTGGACTTGTATCTTTTATTCGTGCTTCAATTGAAACTAAATCTCCTTGTACAAAATAATTACTTTTACCATTTTCACCAATTGCAAAATATTCAACTGAAATTATTTCAGGGTTAGTATTATCAACTTTAATTTTACCTTCCTGAGTTCCAGTAACTTGGTTCCCGGTATCATCAAAACTATCATCTGTTATGTATATTTTATGTAGACTATTGTCAGATAATCCTCTAACTTCAGCTTGACCAAAACATGTCCAAATATTTCCAACTTGAGTACAATTTTTAGCTCTTGCCTTACTTAACCCAAGTGAAGTTAAATCAAACACTATATTTTTACCTAAAACATTATTTAATTTAGAGAAATAATTAAACCCTGAACCTGTTTCTTCAATTTTAGTAATGAATTTATTAACACCATTTTTCACGTAACAAAAATTATCATCACAACCTTCAGTTCCAACCATTAAAACTTTAGGATCATCTCTATCGACTTTTAATAATTGATTTACAGTATATTCTCTTGCATTTCCTAATTTATCAGTTACATGGAATTTTATTTTAACATTTTTACTATTTCCTTCAGAAATTCTTACTGCAACATTTTCCCAAACATATTCATCTTCTTCAATTTTAGAAAAAGGAATAGGATCTGAACTTGGATTAAATTCACTAAAATCTGCAGTAACTTGATCTACTCCTGTTTTATCTGTCACTTTAACTCTTATTTCAAAAGTATTCCCTCTTCCTGATACATAAGTAAATTCGGCATTACCTTTCATGAATTTTAGACTATCTCTCATTAATTCAGGAGGAGTTATATCTGCATCAAAGTCACTTGTAGCTAAGGTAGTTTTTTGATTAAAGTTATCTGTAGCTTCAATTCTAATGTTTTGAATCCCGCTTTTAGTTAATGCAGATGAATGTTTGCCTTCATATTGACAACCATCAAATGAAGTAATTACATTATTTCCTATTTTAACACTTTTTAATCCAGAACATTTGTTTAAACAACCAGTTTTGCAACTGAAGTCTTTAACTTTATATTCAAATGTAATGTTTGGTCCTACTTGTTGCGGTGGTTTTGTAACAGTAATAGTTGGGGCAATATTATCTACATAGAATGGAATTGTTTTTGTGCTACTTTGTGTTTTAACAGTTAAACTATATCGTTTAGCTCTTATGTTAACTTGTTCTTCATGTGTACAATTAAAAATTCCATTTTTTTCTGTACATTTACCATTAAAAGGTTTAGCTTGAAGTCCTGTAGTTAATTTTACATCAGTGTTATTAATTTTTTCACTTGAAATAGATGTAATTATTTTTACTATGTCGTCTTCCCTTATGAAATTTTGAACTCCATCTTTTCCTTTAACATCAATAACTCTTATAGAATCAGCAAATGCAAAAGGCATAGTTAAAACTAATAAAATCATAAAAATACTTATTTGTTTTATTTTTGTTTTCATTTTTTGAAAAATGGTAATAATTCTTCTTTGTAATATTCTGAATATGAATCAATTGAATCTAATTGTTCCATGTCTTCAATAATTCTTTCTGCAGTTGGAATTGCATATAAATCAGGATTAATGGCGTAAAATATTACTTCATTATTATCATACACATTCCTTTTAGTTATTGTAATGTTTCCAGTAAATCCACCTGAGTTAACTGAATCTAAGGTTTGAGTTGTTTCAGGGACAGTAAAACATTTTTTACCAATTCCAAAAGGAAGAGTACTAAAACATTTTTTCTTTGGTAAAAAAACTAATTTCTCTCTATTGATTAATTTAATGTCAACTGAATAATCACCTGGAGTTAATTTTTCAGAAATGTTTCCATCTAATGTAAATACAACTTCATGGTTTTTTTCTCCAGGCTTGCCAATTCTGGTTAATTTTGCAATTCCTGTTTCATTAAAATCTAAAGGAAGGCCTTCATTTTGAAAAGTCCATCTAGGTTTAATTTGTTTCTTTTCAATTTTTATTTTAAATTCTTTTAATGGTAGTAAACGTATATTTCCTAAATTTTGAGGTTCTTTTAACCTAGTTGTAAGAATTTCTGAAATTCCTAAGTAATCTTCATGTTCAAATGTAATAATTCCATTAAAACCTACAGGGAACTTTGTGTTTAATTCACCTTTATCGTTAGTTTCTCCAATGATACATGATTCTTGACTTACAGTGTAGAAAACTTTAGTGTTTTCAATTCCTTTATTGGTTTTATCATCAATTAACTTTGCAGAAATTTCACCTGAATTTCTTTGAGTAACGTCACAAAGTAAACTATCTTCATTTAAGTAAACTTCTTCAAAAGGATTAAATGTTGCATTTAGGTGTTCATTGTTTCTAATGTTGGATTCTAATGCAAATAAGAATTGATAACCTCTATTGTTAAATGCGAAAGGATCAGTCATCATAACCATAACTGGAAAACTTAAGTCATATACTGTATTGTACCTTTGAACACCCATTTGAAAAATTGGTTCATATATTGCTTCCGGTTGAATCATACCGCCTTTTGAATTAGCTTTAAAGTATGTTGGCCAAATAGGAAAGTATTCAAATTGTACACCATAATTTTCATAACCAGTTATTGGTAATATCATTGAATCATAAATGGCTTGAGCAGTAGGATCATCTGAAAAAACTCTTTCTTCATTAATACTACCCAATATTTTAATTTTATTAATGAATGTTTGAAGCATTAGTTCAATATTTCCTTTAACATTATCTGATTGCCAAAATATACTATTAGAACTAAATTCAGTTGCAGACATTGGAGGAAGTTGATTTTTATCTGTCCCTGAGTATGCGTTTATTAGATCAAGAGTGATACTTTCAATAAAACCGAATTCTTGTTCAGTTTTTGATAACTTAAGTGCAGATTCGTATATTTTTTTAAATTCAAAATTTAATTTTTGAAAATATTGTTCAATTTCAATTGATTTATCTTCTTTTGTGATTTTAGTTTTCATATCTACAAGGATTCTAACATCTTCATCGTTAATTTGTACAATTGTTGAAGGTGAACTAGTGTTAATGATAAATCCTTGCTTAGTTAAAGGAAGAAATTCTCTTAAACATGTTTTTAAATTAGCAGAAATATAATCTTCAACTTGTTTTTCTATTGAATAATCAGAACTTACAAATGCAGTTGAATCTTGTTTAGTTAAAGGTGGAACTCTAGTTTCAAAGTTACAATGTCCTTTACATTCATTATCTCCTTGTAAGAAATACCAATATGCAGGAGCTATTTTAGTTCCTTGGAAAAATTCAATTGCTTCACTATCAGTTGGACTTTCGCTTAATATAGACAAATGGCTGTTGTTAATATATCCTCCTTTATAACCTAATAAAGTAAATCCATCTTCTGCAGTTTTTGAAACACAACCGGAAACAAATTCATTTACAGGTTGAGCATATCCTGGAACTTCCCTGATTTCTGCAGTTAATAATTCAACTTGATTCTCTTGAATACTTCCTTTGATGTAAATAATAATCGCACTTGAAAATAATAGAACTAAGCCAATGATAATGAATATTGTAATTTGTCCTTTTTTCATTTTGTTGCTCTGATACATGTGAATTTGTAAAAATTAGAGTCAATACTGTTACAATCTACAGCTGTAGCTTCATCATACTTTGCCACCATTGTTAATAAACAAACATCTTTTTCAATTGTAGATTTACTGTTACAAATGATTTTAGCATGACTATATGGTTTTAGTTTAAGTTGATCAACAACTTTATCTGTTTCTTTAGTTATGTTAATAAAGTGATATGCTGAAAAAGTAAAAACAACTATAATTGCTAAAATCATAATTGTTGAAATTGTAATAATGAATTCCTTATCGTATTTTAAAATATCAACGCCTTTAGTAAAATGTTTTTTTATCTTAAATAAATACCAAATAATTACTGCATCTATTAAAGTAATAAACGCAAAAGCTGAAAGAATAATATCGTATATAGCACTGTATACATTTCCTTGAGCATACATACTTACAACTGAATTAATTAATTCGAAACTAAACCATGCAACTGTAATGTTCCAAGCATTACTATGTTTAGTTCTAAGACCAAGTACAACCGAAACTATAACTATCAAGTAAAATAAGTTTATTAGTACAGCTAACCCGCCATCAATAACGATTCCAAAGAAAATTGTAGTTTGATTTGTAATTGCAAGCATTAAGTAAGTTAAAGCTAAAAAAATTGTGTAAATAGTTAAAACTCTAATACCTTTACTTTCGCCCCTCTCTTTACTCATGCTTATATATAAATCAATAATTATTATATATAAACTTTTCTATATAATATATTATTATAAAGGGAACTAAATTTTTTCTTTTAATTTATTATGAATAATCTCATTTAATTTTAAAATAATGTGATTAATTTCGTTTATTTTACTTTTAATGTATTCTTCTTGGACAAAAAACCCATCATAAGCAATTTTGTTTCGTTTAACTCTCAAATCTTCAATAATTGATATTTCATATTCATTATAATTTAATTGAAGGTATTCTATTAGTTTTTTATGTGAACCTTCGCCATAAGTTTTAAACCCATCAAGTAAAAGAACAACACTTATTAGTTCTCTTAAAACATCATAATATTCTTTTGTAACATTTGAACTAAATTTAGAAATATTTATACTTTTAATCATTTCTAATGTGGTTTGTACCATTTTTAGAATAGATTTAGCTTTTTCAATATTTGGTGTGATTTTTATTAATTCGTCGTCCATTTTAAAACGCTTGTAAATAACCTTTAAGTATATCTCCATTAACTATATTGTTTTTTAGTTCTACACTTAATTTATTGAATTTTTTTTCAAAAAATAGATTTATTTTTCTGTTTAATTCTTTTTCATACTTTTTTAAATTTACTTCTTGAGAATTACATTGTAAAAATAAATCTATATCGCTTTCTTTAATATCTTCTCCTTTCGAAGATGATCCGAATAATATAATTGTATTAGGCATACATTTATCTTCTATATACTCTAAAAGTCCACATTCTTTTATTCTTTTTAATAAGTTTATTTTTTTTAATAATTTAAAGTAATCTGAATCTCTATTTCCATAGTAAACAGGAGATTTATGGATTCTATGTTCTTTTTTAGTAATTAAGTCTTCTTTTTCAAGTTCTTCAAGATATAATTTTACTGATTTTGGAGCTAAATCTATTTTTCTGCTTATTTCTCTTAGTTGATAACCAATACCTTTTGGCAAAGGATCATCAAAAAATACTTCTAATAATTTAGTTCTGTTATCTTTTTTTAACATCTGTGATAATAATATAACTACTGTTATATAAATATTACGGTTACCTAACTCTTCCATTAACAACTTTTTTAGTTTTAATATCTTCGTTTTTAGTTTTTAATCTAAAATTGTTGCAAAAAACTTCTTTATTTTTTACTTCAAGTTTATTTTTTAAGAATTCATCTATGGTTATTTCTTCATTGTTATTTTCAGTATTTTCTATAAAACATTTTTCTCCAACTTTACTATTTTTTGGTTCAATGATTTCTAAATTTTCTTTATCTTCAGCAGCTAATAACATTCCTTGACTTTCAACATCTCTTAATTTAGTTGGTTTTAAATTATTTACAAGAATGACTTTTTTTCCAATTAATTCTTCTTTAGTATAACTTGTTTTTATACCGGCGCAAATTTGTTTTTTTTCTCCATTGTTAACTTTTAATACATAAAGTTTATCTGCATTTGGGTGATCGTTAACTTCTAAAATTTCACTTACAACTAAATCTAAATTTAATTCTTTTTTTTCTTGTTTTCCTGCAAATTTTTCTTTAAATTGTTTGATTTGATCGTCTTCAAGCTTTTCAAATAAAATTCTAGGGTTGTTTGTTTTATGTCCTTTTTTAATAGACATATCTTGGAAATGTAAAAAGGTTAATTTATCTTTAATTCCTAATTGTAATAATATTTTTTTGGAAGTATTTGGTAAGAATGATGAAATTAAAATTGCAATATCTTTTACTGTATTTGCAAGAATATACATGGCATTATCTGACCTTTGTTTATCTTCTTTAAAATTTTTCCATGGTTCATTTTCTTGAAAATATTGATTTGCATCTTTACTAATTTGCATTATTTCTCTTAATGCATCTTTTAGTTTAATGTCTTCCATTAATTGGTTTACTTTTTCTTTTCTTTCTTTGACTTTTTCAATAAATTCTTTATCTTTATTATCAAGTTTTGGTTCTGGTATTATATTTTCATAAAAACGATGTATGAATGCAACTGTTCTATTAACTAAATTTCCTAAATTTGCAAGAAGTTCATTATTAATTTTCTCTTGAAAATCTTCCCATGCAAATTCAGTATCTGTTTTTTCTGGTCTGTTAATAGTAATATAATATCTAAATAAATCAGGATGTAACCCAGAATTCATTGCATCATCTCCGAAAATACCAGTTCCCCTAGATTTGGAAAACTGTCCATTTTCATAGTTCATATATTCATTGCTAGAAATATTTTTTAGTAAAGTATAATTATCTTTTGTTCCAATTAAAAAAGCAGGAAACATTATTGTATGGAACGGTATGTTATCTTTTCCCATAAATTGAATTAACTCTGTTTCTTTTTGATTGTGCCACCAATCTTTCCAATCTTCTCTACTGTTTTTTGTAATTGAAATATAACCAATTGGAGCGTCAAACCAACAATAAAAAACTTTGTTTTCATAACCTTCGATTGGAACTTTAACTCCCCATTTTAAATCTCTTGTTATTGACCTTGGTTTAAGTCCTTCTTTTAACCAAGCTTGAGCCATAGTAATTGCATTTAAACTCCATTTTTGTGATGTAGAATTCATCCATTTTTCAAGCTCAGGTTGTAATTTTTCTAAGTCTATGAATAAGTGTTTAGTTTTTTTTAATTCTGGAACATCGTTACTAATTTTACACCTTGGGTTTTTTAAATCTTGAGGTGTTAATAACTTTCCACATTGTTCGCATTGATCTCCGCGTGCGTCTTTATAATTACAAAAATGACATGTTCCTTGAACAAATCTATCTGCTAAAAATTTCTTGCAAGTGTTACAGAAATATTGTTCAGTTTCTTGTTCTAAAATGAATTTATTTTTGTTAAGTTTATTAAAAATATCTTTAGTTATTTCATGGTTTGCTACGTCACTAGTTCTTCCAAAGCAATCAAAGTCACATTCAAACCATTCATATATTTCTTTTTGTAATGCGAAATATTTGTCACATACTTCTTTAGGAGTTATACCTTCCTCTAAAGCTTTAGTCTCAGTAGCTGTTCCGTGTTCATCTGTTCCACAAACATAAATACATTTAACTTTTTTTGATTTTAAAAATCTAGAATAAATATCTGCACTAAGAACACAAACCATTGTTCCTAAATGCGGAACATTATTTACATATGGCAATGCACTGGTTACTAATACTTTATTTCTCATAGAAAATAGCTAATTTTATGTTTTTATAAATTTATCTGTTTAAAAAAAGAAAAAAAATACTTACCAATCTAAGTCTTCCAGATCAGCAGTGATTTCATCTAAATCGTCAATATCTGATTCGTCTTCTTCTGCTAAGTTTCCTAATTCATCAGATACTTCATCAATGTCTTCACTTGATTCTGGAGCTTGTTCAACTGGTTGACATGCTACTAAAAATAAAACTAATATGATTACTAATATTTTTTTCATTCTTGATCACCTTCTTCTTCAGTATCTTCAGTTTCAGTTACTTCTTCTTCTTCAGTCTCTGTTGCCTCTTCTTCAACATCATCAGCTTCTTCTACTTTTATTTTGTTTTCTTTAATTACTTTTTTAATTTCTTTTAATGATTTATGAGCTTCTTTGAATTTATCTTTTGCTTGTTTCATTAAATCTTTAGCTTCATTTCTCATTTCTTTTGATTTTTGTTCTCTTGCTTCTTGAAATTTGCTTGTTGCTGAATTAAACAAAGCTTCTGCTTCATCTATTGTTGAATCAAACTTAGTAACTAATTCTTCAATGTTAGGATTATTTTCAGCTGTTTTTTCAAGTCTATCTGCTAACTTATCAGCTTTTTTTAAAATTCCATTGAATCTTTTTTCAACTAACTTATCGCTATCTTCTTTTAATTTATCTTTTGTTTTTTCAATTGATGCTCTAATTCTTTTTGCAAAATCTTTAATTTGATCTTTGGTTAAGTCACCTTCACCAATTTCTTCTTTAATTTGATTTAATTCATCTATTTTTGCATCTATTGATGTAAGCATACTTGTAGATTCTTCTTCTGTTAATTTTTCAGATGAAGATATTCTTGTTTTCATTTTTTCAAGATGACTAAGAATACTTTCTAATGATTTTGTTAAACCATTTTTTGCATGACTTCTTATTTCTTTTTTAAGTTCATCACAATTTTCAGTACATTCTTTTAATTTTTGTCTAGCTTCTCTGAAATTTTTTCTTTTAGAAATTCTTTCTTCTTTTATTTTTTTAACTTTAGAAAACATTTCTTTTCTTTTTTCATGTAATTTTGCTTTATCTTCTCTTGATTGTTTAATTATTTCTTTTCTTGCTTTAACTTTTTCTCTTACGTTTTCTCTTTTGGTTTGAATTTTTTCTTTAACTTCTTCTCTTTTTTCTTTAATTCTTACCTTTGCTTCATCTCTTCTTTCTTTTACTTTTTCTTTAACTTCTTCTCTTCTTTCTTCTAAATTGTCTTTAATCAAATCCACCTTGTTTAGTAACCTTTCATTATGCTCTTCATCAGCAACAACAATAGAACTAAACATCATAATTATAAATAAAAATGTAAATATTTTTTTCATTTTAAAAAACCTCCATATGTGTATAATTAGTAAATTGGTTTATATATTTTTTGATTATGTTTTTACAATTTTCAAGCACAAGTTTTATAAAGCAACTCTATTTTCTGAAGGAAACCAATGAAATGATGAAGGCTTAGGCCTGAATGAGGTAAATAATTCTATTTACCGGAGGAATAAAATGGATTCAAAAGAATTAATAAACAAAGCTTATGAAGCAATAGAAGTAGCTAAAGCTACAGGTAAAATAAAGAAAGGAACAAATGAAGTTACAAAAGTAATTGAGAAAGGAACTGCTAAATTTGTTGCAGTAGCAAAAGATGTAAACCCTAAAGAAATTGTAATGCATTTGCCATTATTAGCTAAAGAAAAGAATATTCCTTTAGTAGAAGTTAACACTAGAGATGAATTAGGTGCAGCAGCAGGATTAGACGTTCCTACAGTTGCAGTTGCTATTGTTGAAGAAGGAGATGCTAAGAAACTATTAAAAGAGTTTGAAACAGTAGAAAAAAGTGAATAAAAATGGTTATTAAAAATTTTCAAAAAAAACCTAAACCTGAACAAGGTGAAGAAAAAGGAAAAGTGCATTTTAGTTATGCAGTTGCAGCTAATGTTGAAGAAATTATTGGCAGGACTGGAACTAGAGGAGAAGCTGTTCAAGTTAGATGTAAGGTTTTGGAAGGAAGAGATACTGATAAAATATTAAGAAGGAATGTTAAAGGTCCTATAAGAAAGGGCGATGTCTTAATGTTAAGAGAAACTGAGATAGAAGCAAAACCTCTAACTAAAAAAGGTAGAGGAAATATTTAGGGTGTAAGAAATGGTAAAATGTACTTTTTGTGTCAAAGAAATTCCTAAAGGAACAGGGAAAATTTATGTTAAAGCAGATGGAAAAATCTTTAATTTATGTTCCACTAAATGCGAAAAAAATATAATTAAACTAAAAAGGAAAGCCATTACAATTAAATGGGCTCAAGGTGGTAAAAAATGATGGAAAAAACTTTAGTTTTAATAAAACCAGATGGAGTTCAAAGAGGATTAATTGGACGAATTTTACAGAGATTTGAAGATGTTGGTTTAAAAGTAATAGGAATGAAAATGGTTTGGGTAGATAAAGACTTTTCAAAACAACATTATAAAGAATTAATAGAAAAACCATTTTATCCTGGATTAGAAGCTATGATTACTGAAGGACCTGTTGTTGCAATAGCTCTTGAGGGAGTTGAAAGTGTAGAATTAGTAAGGAAAATGGTAGGAACTACTGAACCTAAGTCATCTCAACCAGGAACTATTAGAGGAGATTTTTCACACCATTCCTATAAATACGCAGATACTAAAAAAATAGCAATTAAAAATTTAATTCATGCGTCTGGTACAAAGGAAGAAGCTGAAGCAGAAGTAAAACTTTGGTTTGAGGATAAAGAAACTCATACTTATAGTACTGTACATGAACAACACGTGTTTTAAAATGAAAATAGTTTTGTTTGGACCCCCTGGTGTTGGAAAAGGAACATATGCGTCTATGTTGACTAAAATGTATACTCTTCCTCATGTTTCTTCAGGTGACTTGTTTAGAGAAAACGTAAAAAATAAAACAGAATTAGGATTGTCTGCAAAAGAATTTATTGATAATGGTGATTTAGTTCCAGATGAAATAACTATGGGTATGGTTAAGAATAGAATTAAAGATGAAAATGGATTTTTTCTTGATGGTGTTCCGAGGACTATTGCACAAGCAAAAATTTTGGATGAATTTACTAAAATTGATATTGTTGTGAATTTTTTTGCAAATAAAGAAATTTTAATTAAAAGGATTTCTGGAAGAAGACTTTGTGGACAATGCCAGGCTGTGTATAACATTGAAACTAAAAAACCAATTGTTGAAGGTAAATGTGACGATTGTCAAGGTGAATTGTATCAAAGAACTGATGAAATGCCAGATGTTGTTGAAAACAGGTTAGAAGTTTATGAAAAACAAACTAAACCAGTACTTGATTTTTACAAGGAAAAGGGATTATTAAGAGACATTGATGCAAATAAAGATATGTCTCACCCTGAATTTAGTGTCATTGATGAAGTAAAAGAAATATTAGATAAGATCGCGGAGGTTGTTTAAATTGGGAGAAAAGATGGTAGATAAGGTCACTAGAATTATGAAAGACCCTAAAAATATTAGAAATATTGCAATTTGTGCTCATATTGATCATGGTAAAACTACTTTTTCAGATAATTTATTAGCTGGAGCAGGTATGATGAGTACCGACTTAGCTGGAAGTGCAAGAGCTTTAGATTTTCATGAAGATGAACAAGAAAGAGGAATTACAATTGATAGTGCATCAGTTTCAATGGTTCACGATTATAAAGGTGAAGAAAAATTAATTAATTTGATTGATACTCCTGGACACGTAGATTTTGGCGGGGATGTTACTAGAGCTATGAGAGCTGTTGATGGGGCAATTGTTTTATGTTGTGCATCTGAGGGAATTATGCCGCAGACTGAAACAGTTTTACGACAAGCTTTGAAAGAACGGGTTAAACCTGTTTTATTTATTAACAAAGTTGATAGGTTAATTAAAGAATTACAATTAACTCCAGAACAAATGCAAGAACGTTTTATTAAAATTATTACTGAAGTAAATAAATTAATTAGGGGAATTGCAGAGGAAGAATATGGAGATAAGTGGCAAACTAATGTTCAAGAAGGAAGTGTAGCTTTCGGAAGTGCTTTTCATAATTGGGCTTTAAGTATTCCTTTTATGAAGGAAAAAAATATTACTTTTAAAGAAATAATTGAAGCATATACTTCAAATGATGGTGACTTGATTAAAGCTTTAGCAAAAAAAGCACCTATTCATGAAGTAATATTAAACATGGTTGTAGAACATTTGCCAAATCCAAGTTTTGCACAAAATTATAGAATTCCAAAAATTTGGAGAGGAGATGTTGAAAGTGAAGATGGAAAATCTTTATTATCTTGTGATCCAAATGGACCTTTATATTTTTGTATTATTAAAGTTGTAGTTGATCCTCAAGCAGGTGAAATTAGCGCAGGAAGATTATTTTCTGGAACTTTAAAGAAAGGTCAAGAAGTTTATCTTAATAGAGCTAAACAAAATGTTAGAGTTCAACAAGTATTTATTTACAATGGTTCAAAAAGAGAAATTGTAGATGATGTTCCAAGTGGAAATATTATTGGAATAGCAGGTGTAAAATCTTCTCCGGGTGAAACAATTACATTAACTCCAAGTGAACCATTTGAAGCAATCACTCATATCTTTGATCCAGTTGTTACTAAAGCTATTGAAGCTACAAAACCAAGTGATTTGCCAAAATTAATTGAAGTTTTAAGAATGGTTTCAAAAGAAGATCCAACTGTTAAAATTGAGATTAATGAAGAAACAGGTGAACATTTATTACATGGAATGGGTGAATTGCACTTAGAAGTTATAGAGAATAGAATTAAATCGGAAAAAGGAGTAGAAGTAAAAACAAGTCCACCGATTGTTGTTTATAGAGAAACAGTTTCTAAGTTAGGTCAAGAAGCTGAAGGTAAAAGTCCAAATAAACACAATAAATTTTATTTTATAGTTGAACCTTTAGAGAAAGAAATCTTTGATGCAATTAAACAAGGAAAAATTCAAGAAGGACGAACTAAGAAAAAAGATATTGCTTTAAGAGATACATTAGTTGGTTTTGGAATGGATTCAAAAATAGCTACTAAAGTAAAAGACATTTACGATGGTAATATGTTTATTGACGAAACAAAAGGACAAGTTCATTTGCAGGAAGTTATTGAAATGATTTTGGATATGTTTGAAGATGTAATGAGATCAGGACCTTTAGCAAGGGAACCTTGTATAGGAGTTAAAGTTAAATTGATGGATATGAAGTTACATGAAGATGCAATTCATAGAGGACCTGCTCAAGTATACCCTGCAGTAAGAGAGGGAATTAGAGCTTCAATGTCAACAAGTGCTCCTGTATTGTTTGAACCTTTACAGATTAATTTAATTGAAGGACCTGTAGATTTTATGGGAGAAATTTCAAAGTTAGTTAGTAATAAGAGAGGACAATTGTTAGACATGCAACAACAACAAGCAACTGTAGTAGTAAAAGCAAAATTGCCAGTTGGTGAAATGTTTGGATGGAGTAACGATTTAAGAAGTGCAACTGGTGGAAGAGGAACAAGTAGTTTGATTGATCAAGTATTTGAAAAACTTCCAGGAGAATTACAAGATAAAATTACTGGACAAATTCGGAGTAGAAAAGGTTTGACTGATGCACAATAGCAATAGAAAGCATAGTCAGTTCTTAGCTTTCTTCAACAGAAAGCTTTAAATACAAACGAAAAATTCCAGAGAATACTATCGTTCAAAAACGGAGGGATTATATAATGGCGAGAGATAAACCACATATCAATTTAGTATTTATTGGACACGTTGATCACGGAAAATCAACTACTGTAGGTAGATTAATGTTTGATTCAGGATCTATCGATGAACAACAGATGAGAAAGTTAAAAGAAAAAGCGCAAGAATTAGGAAAAGGCGGGTTTGAATTTGCTTTCGTAATGGATAATTTAAAAGAAGAAAGAGAAAGAGGAGTTACTATTGATTTAGCTCACAAAAAGTTTGATACAGATAAATATTCATTTACTGTTATTGATGCTCCAGGACACAAGGATTTTATTAAGAACATGATTACTGGAGCTTCACAAGCTGATGCTGCAGTTTTAGTTGTAGCTGCTAATGATGGAGTAAATGCTCAAACTAAAGAACACGTATTCTTATCAAAAACATTAGGAGTTGGTCAATTAATTATTGGTCTAAACAAAATGGATATTTCTGGTGTTGATTACAAAGAAGAAAAATATAACGCAGTTAAGGAAGAAGTAGGAAAGTTACTTCAGACTGTTGGGTTTAAACCTGAGGAGATTCCTTTTGTTGCAATGTCATCTCTTAAAGGAGAAAATATTGTAACTAAATCAGAAAACATGCCTTGGTATTCAGGGCCTACATTATTAGAAGCAATTAATGATTTAAAAGAACCTGATAAACCTACTAATTTACCTTTAAGAATTCCTATCCAAGATGTTTATAACATTACTGGAATCGGAGTTGTTCCTGTAGGTAGAGTAGAAACTGGAATCGTTAAAGTAGGCGATAAAGTAACTGCAGTTCCTGGAAGAGAAGGAAAAGGTATTACAGGAGAAGTAAAAACAATCGAAATGCACCATGAACAATTTCAACAAGCTGAACCTGGAGATAATATCGGGTTTAGTGTACGTGGGTTTGGTAAAAAGGATTTAGCAAGAGGAGATGTATTAGGTCATCCTGATAATGTTCCAACTATTGCTGAAGAATTTACTGCACAAATGGTTGTATTAAATCATCCAAGTGTAATTACAGTTGGATATACACCGGTATTCCATATACATACAGCACAGGTTGCATGTCAAGTTATGGCTATTGAGAAAAAGTTAAACCCAGCAACTGGTGAAGTTTTGGCAGAAAATCCTGACTTTATCAAGAATGGTGACGCAGCAATACTTAAGTTGAAACCAATTCAACCTTTAGTAATTGAGACACAGAAGGAAATTCCTCAAATGTCAAGATTCGCTATTAGAGATAGTGGTTCAACAGTTGCAGCAGGAATGTGTATTGACTTGGTGAAAAAACAACTTTAATTTTTTTTTATTTTATTTAATTAACATGATGGAATAGAGATTCGTCATGGGTACGAAAATGCAAAAAGCAAGAATAAAATTAGCAAGCACGGATATTAGCAAAGTAAATGCTATTTGTAAGAGTATTAGTGATATTTCTGAAAAGACTGGAGTAAATATGAGAGGACCTATTCCTTTACCAACAAAAAAGTTAAAATTAACTACAAGAAAAAGTCCTTCCGGTGAAGGAAAAGCTTCATGGGAAAAATATGAAATGAGAGTTCATAAAAGATTAATAGATTTAGGTTTAGATGAAAGAGCTTTAAGGTTAGTAATGAGAATTAATATTCCTGAAGGGTTAAACATTGAAATTGAAATGATTGATACTTAAATTTATATACTTTAACTTCTTTAATTATTAGATGAATAAAAAATTATTATTTGTATTTATTATTTTTATATTAGGTTGCACTGAAGAAGCTAAAGAAGATAATTTTTGTGGAGTTTCAACTAATGGTGAATGTTCCATGGACTCAGATTGTGTAACAGGTGGATGTTCTGGGCAAGTATGTCAATCTGTAAAAGAAGGAAAAATTACAACAATTTGTGATTACAAAGAATGTTATGATTCTAGTGAAAAAGTTTGTGGTTGTATTGAAGGGAAATGTAACTGGAATTAGAAAACTATTTAAACACCTTTTTTCTTATATCTATTATGGTAGATGATTTTGATAAACAAATGCATACTTTCAATGCAGACGAGGAAATAGATGTTATTCTTACTTTTTTAGAAGAAGTTAAGTTAGATGCAGAAAGACTTAAATTATTGTTAAAAGAAATGAAAATATTGGAAAAATATGATATGTTAAAACAAGTCGAAAAATTTCATGAAATATTAAAATTCTATCAATTATTGGATACAGATGTAGGAATTAATGCAGAAAGAATAAAAAAAATATCTAGCAATTTAAAAAATAAAGCTTTAGAAAGTAATGATCTTACAGATGAATGGAAAGAAATTATTAAAACTAATGAAAGATGGAATTTTGACTGGTAAATTAAGCTATAGTTTCTTCTAATGTAATTTGATTTAATTCGCTTTTAATATTTTCAATAAACTCTTCTTCTTTTTCTGTTGGGATATTTGCACCTAAACAATTTTTATGTCCGCCAAAATTAGCACCTTCTATTTTATTTAAAATTTTTTCAGCTAATTGTTTAAGATCAAAATTAGTATTAGTCCTCATAGATATTTTAGTTGTATTGTCTTGATTTCTTCCCATTGCCACAACAAAGTCATATTTATATCTCCTTGACTTTGAAAGTATTGAAGATATGGTTCCTATCAGTGAAGATTTTGCTTTATTTTCTAAGTTAAGAATAACAAATTTATCCGTATGTATAACTTTATGCTTATTTTCTACAAACCATTGTATAGCATTGTTAAGTTCTTCTTTGTATTGTGTTAAATTATGTAATGCTAATATTTTTGAATTTTCATCTCCCAATAATGCACCAATTGCTAATTGAGGGTTATCTAATTTTCCGCATGAATTTAGTAATGTACTAAATTCTCTTAAATCTCTATATGGAGAATCTTCTTTTTCACTTTGTATAATATATTTAGTTCCGTATATTTTATTTTTATTTTCTTCACCAATATTTTCAAGTAATGCTTTTAATAGACTTTCTTTTTTTTCTTTATCTAAATCATAAATTTTAGTATTGGGTTCGATATCAAGGTTTAATAAAAATTTATTTGCAGCATCTCGATCTAAAGTTATTCCTTTAATGTCGATTAAATCGCTTTGTTCCAATATTTTAGAAATAGGTTTACTAAAAAATCCATAAAATTTAAAGTTTTCTTCAGCTTTTAAAACCTTTGAATTTATTGCATCGTTTAAAATTGTTTTATCAACTTCATTAAATTCTTTATGATTATCTCCAATTGCGCCAATTAATGCAATGTGAGCTAAATTTTTTATTTCTTGATTAATTTCTTTACAGAATAGATAAGTTATTGTAGCTCCACAATATTGTGTGTCTTTTATGTCGTAAACTAAAGGATTAATGTGAATTGTTTTCTCTGACTTTATTGTCGGAATGTGGTGGTCAAGAATAAATATAGTTTTGTTAACTAAAATTTCTTCAATTAACGAAATTTGACTTGAACCAAAATCTGCAAAAATAAAATTATCAAAAGAATCGTTTTTTAATTCTTCGATAGTTTTTTTATCTAAATTTCTGACAATACTTAATGAAAAAACCTTATCATCTAACTCAAAAAGTTTACTTAAGATTGCCGCAGAACATAATCCATCTGCATCAAAGTGACAAACAATTTTAAAAGGTTTATCAATAGATTTGAATTTTTCAGCTGCTTGTTTTAGAGTATCTATGAATTTACTCTGCATACATCTTTAACCTCTCAGGATCATATTTCCAATCTAGAGGTAACACTTTTTTCTTTTTATAATAAGTCATTAATCTTTTAATCTTACTTTCAGTAAGTATTAATCCTCTTCCTGCAGGTTTATCTTGTTTATTACTTTCTAAATGTTTTCTGACATATATTGCTTTTCTGATTAAAGCTAATAAATCTTCAGGTAATTCACCAAAAAGCTTTTTTTCTTTAAGAACTTTTGAAATTTTAGTTTCTATAATTGGTCTTACATCAGGAATTCCATAAACGTCTCTTAAAATCATTCCAATTTCACTAGCTTGTTTTCCTTCTTTTGCTAATTTTTGAATTAACATTAAAACTTCTTTACTTCCATATCTAACCCAAGCTGGTTTGGTTCTTTCTTTAGGTCTGGTTGATCCAGATTTTCCTCTTTTTCTAGAGTGCATTTTAGCCATTTTATTTCCTCCACAACCAATAAGAAGTATTCAACTTCCGGCATACATGAGCTTACACCAACGTATCCATGGTTATATTATTGAAAAATGATGGGTTATTTATAAAGGTTATTGTTTGGATTAAATAGTTTTAAACCAAAAATTAATAAATACTGAAGTAATATTTTTGTTGTGGAAACATCTTTGGAATTGTTATTTAAACGAAAGTTTGAAAAGGTTGTTATAAAAAGTTTGTTTATAACTGCTGCTTTTTTTATAACAATTTTAGAGATTTGGAAAATCATGACTCAAAATATCGGAATGACAATATTGATCTTAATAACATTTTATATTATTTTTTTTGCAATGGTTGAAAATGAGGTGAAAAATGTTAAAAAATAAAAAGGCACAAATGCAAACTATATTATTAATTTTATTGGTTGTACTTATTTTATATATTGTTGGCAAAGAAAGAGGATGGTGGTAGAATTACACTTTTTTAAACTTAGCAACAAAGAATCCTTCACAATCGTTATCATAAGGCCATATACGTAGAACTTTTTCTTTAATTTCTTTATTATTTGTTATTGGAATTGACTTGTTTATAGGCAAATCTATTTTTTCTAATTTTAATGGTAGGTTATTTAGAGCCCATTCAACATTATCTTCATTTTCTTCAACTTCACAAGAACAAGTACTATATACTATTGTTCCATTTGTTTTAAGTAATTGAACTGCATTTGCAAGTAACTTTTTTTGAGTTGCAGCTAACCTTTCAACTCCTTTAGGGTTCCATTCTTTTAATATTCTAAAGCTTTTATTTATAGTCCCAGTACCAGAACAAGGAGCATCTACAAGTATTTTATCAAATTCTAAATCTTTAATTTTATGTCCAGGATATAAAGTTACTATAGTGTTAGAAATTCCGCATCTGTTTAAGTTTATTCCTAATGATGCTAGTCTAATTCCTTTGTAATCATTTGCCATAACAACTCCTTTATTTTCCATATATTGTGCAATTTGTGAAGTTTTACTTCCAGGGGCAGCACACATGTCTAATACTTTTTCACCTGGTTTAGGTTCTAAAACAATAGGAGGAATCATAGAACTTGCATCTTGGACATAAATATATCCTAATGAATGTTCAATTAAATTTCCAATATCTTTTCTTCCTTCACTATGTTCAATCCAAAATCCTTCTTTACACCAAGGAATTGGAGTTAATTTCCAATTTTTTATTCTTTTTTTTAAATTTTCAATATTAATCTTTAAAGTATTTACTCTTATACTTTTTTTAGGAAAAGCTTTACTTGATTCAATGAATTTATCGTATTTTGGACAAATCTCTTTATATCTATCAATAAATTTAGGTTTAATTAACTTGTCAAATTCATTTAATTTGTTCATGTTACTTTGAAAATTTATAAATTAATAAATGTATGGTAAAAATTTATATAATAACAATTAATTAAGTAAAAATATGGCTTGTAAAGTTAAAGTAGATCAAGAAACTTGTATTGGTTGTGGGGCATGTGAAGCTGTTTCGCCTAAAATATATAAATTGAAAGATCTTAATGGGGAGCAGAAAGCTTTTGCGATAAAAGAAGAAGTTGAAGAAGTAGATGAAGCAAAAGAAGGAGAAGAAGTTTGTCCAGTGGAAGCTATCAAGATTGACGAATAATTCCAAAAACTTTATAAATGCAAATTCTAATAATTAAGTAATGTCGAGAAATATAGCTTTTTATGAAGTAGAAAAATGGGAAGAAAATTATTTTAGTGAAAGATTAAAAGGGAAATTATTTTTTTCTAAAAAGCCAATTAATAAACGTACAGTAAAAAATGTTGAAGCTATTTCGATTTTCATTTATTCTGTAGTTAATAAAGAAATTTTAGATCAAATGCCTAAATTAAAATTAATAGTTACTAGATCTACTGGGTTTGATCATATTGATATGTATGAATGTAAAAAACGTGGTATTGTAGTTTGTAATGTTCCTTTTTATGGTGAAAATACTGTAGCTGAACATACAATGGCATTAATGTTAGCTATTTCAAGGAAAGTAGTTGAAAGTGTAAATAGAACTCAGAATGAAGATTTTAATTTACAGGGGTTACGTGGATTTGATTTGAAAGGTAAAACTTTAGGAATTATTGGAGGGGGGCATATTGGAATGCATGTTGCAAGGATGGCAAAGTCATTTGAAATGAATATATTAGTTTTTGATTTACATAAAGATATTGAGCTATCAAAACAAATTGGGTTTAAATATTCTTCACTTGATAATTTAATGAAAAATTCAGATATTATTACTTTACACTTACCTTATAATAAACATACGCATCATATAATAAATAAGAATTCATTAAAAATAATGAAGAAAGGCGTAATTTTAATTAATACTGCAAGGGGAGGATTGATAGAAACTGATGCTTTAGTTGTTGGTTTAAAAAAAAATATTATCTCATTTGCAGGGTTAGATGTACTAGAAGAAGAATGCTTTTTAAGGGAAGAAAAAGAACTTATTTTATCTCATAAAGAATTAAAATGTAATATTAAAAATGTATTAGAAGATCATGCATTATGTAAAGATAAACGAGTTTTAGTAACGGCACATAATGCATTTAATAGCATTGAAGCATTAAAAAGAATAAATGACACAACACTTAAAAATATACTTGGTTTCTTTAAAAAAAGTAAGATTAATAGAATAAAATGGCAAGTTTAACCAGGAATGCAATAAAAGTATTAAGAGAAAGATATTTAATTAAAGATCAAGATGGAAGGGTAATTGAAACTCCTGAAGAAATGTTTAGACGAGTTGCAAGAGTAGTTGCAAAACCTGAACTACAATATACAACTAGATATGAAGCAAAAAAAATTGAAGATGATTTTTTTGATATTATGGATCAATTATATTTTATTCCAAATTCTCCGACTTTAATGAATGCAGGAACTAAATTAGGACAGTTAAGTGCATGTTTTGTTTTACCTATAGGAGATTCTTTAGATAGTATATTTAATACTTTGAGAGATAGCGCATTAATACATCAATCTGGAGGTGGAACTGGATTTAGTTTTTCAGGATTAAGACCTTCAGGAGCTAGATTGAAATTAACTGGTGGAGTAAGTTCTGGACCAGTTCCTTTTATTGACGTGTTTGATAAATCAACTGAAGTAGTTAAAAGTGGCGGAAGAAGAAGAGGAGCTAATATGGCTATTTTACGTATAGATCATCCTGACATTGAAGAATTTATTACTTCTAAACAAGTAGATGGAAGGTTAAATAATTTTAATATTTCAGTAGCATTAACTGATGATTTTATGGATGCAGTGAAAAAAAAAGAATTATTTGATTTGAGAGTACCTAAAACTAGAAGATCTTTGAAAAAAGTAAGCGCTAGAAAGTTATTTGATTTAATTGCAGAATGTGCATGGAAAAGTGCAGATCCAGGTGTAGTTTTTATAGATAGAATGAATAGAGATAATCCTACTCCGCATCTTGGAAAATTTGAAAGTACAAACCCTTGCGGAGAAACACCTTTATTGAATCATGAATCATGTAACTTAGGAAGTTTAAATTTAGCTAACTTTGTAAAATATGAAAAAATTGATTATGAATATTTAGAAAAGGTAATTAAATTAGCTGTTAAGTTTTTAGATAATATTATAGAAATGAACAATTATCCATCACAGGAAATTGAAGATGCTACAAAGAAAACCAGAAAAATAGGGTTAGGTGTTATGGGGTTTGCGGATATGTTAATTAAGTTACATATTTCTTATGAATCCGATAGAGCAATGGAAATAGCTGATGAAGTTATGGATTTTATTAATATTAAAAGTAAAGAAGCTTCAGTTGAATTAGCTAAAGAAAGAGGAGTATTTCCTGCATTTTTGGGAAGTATATATGATACTGGTAAAAAAGAAGATAGAGTAAGAAATGCAACCATTACAACAATTGCTCCAACTGGATCTATAAGTATTATTGCAGGATGTAACCCTGGGATTGAACCTTTATTTGCAGTTGCATATGAAAGAAATATTATAGATAGAACATTAGTTTCAGTAAATAGTTTATTTAAAGAAATGTTGAGACGTAAAGGATTATACACACCTGAATTAATTAATAAAGTTGCAAGGAAAGGAGTAGTTGCAGGAATAAAAGAAATCCCTGAAGATTTACAGAAAATGTTTGTAACTGCTCATGAAGTTTCACCTGAATATCATGTTAAAGTTCAAGCTTCTTTTCAAAAACATGTAGATAATGCTGTAAGTAAAACTGTAAATTTTATTGAAGCAGCTACATTGGAAGATATAAAGAAAACTTACTTACTTGCATATGATAAAGGATGTAAGGGAATAACTGTTTATAGAAATAATAGTAAAGCATATCAGGTTTTTAATGTTGGAAATACTTGTATTGAATGTGAAGATGAACCAGAGGAATCTAAGTAATATTTTTAAATAAAATATCTTTTTTCTTTTTATTTGCCCTTTTGGCTTAGTGGTATAGCGTACGCTTGGTATTATTAAACAAAAAGCGTAAGGTCCCGAGTTCAATTCTCGGAAAGGGCTTCAAAATATTTTTATTTTTTGTATATTATAATTAAGAATATAATGTTGGCTATCAATGGAGTAAGAATAAGAATTAGGTATGGGTTTCCAAACTTTTTCTTGCATTGTTTAAATATTATTTTTGATTATATTACTTTTACTTAAAAATAAAAACATATATTAATGATAAGTTATTATTTATTTATATGAAATTATTTTTTATATTTTTATTAATATTTTTAGTAGGATGTTCTACTAATTATGATACTTTAGTTAATTGTTTAGATGAAAAAGATGTTACGTTTTATGGAGCATTCTGGTGTTCGCATTGTCAAGAACAAAAATCTTTATTTGGAAGTTCAGTTAAATTGTTACCTTATTTTGAATGTTCAACTCCTGATGGGAATGGACAAGTTCAATATTGTACAGATCAGGGAATTAAATCATATCCTACTTGGGTTTTTGCAGATGGATCTGTAATGGAAGGTGTTGTATTACTTGAAACATTAGCACAAAAAACAGGGTGTTCAATTGATAACTGAAGCAATAAATTCTTCTTTATCTTATTTAACTTTATTAGGGCAAGTTATATTATTAGTTGTATTGGTTATGTTTCTTAGTAAGAAAAATTTAAGTTTCTTTAAGAAAAATGCAATATTATTTGCATTTATTGTTGCTTTAATTGCAACTTCTGGAAGTTTATTTTATAGTGAAATTTTAGGTTATACTCCGTGTAAATTATGTTGGTTACAAAGAATTTTTATGTACCCCTTAGTGTTACTGTTTGGTATTTCTTTATTTAAGAAAGATAATAATATAATTCCATATGGATTAGGTATGTCTTTATTTGGAGTTATAATTGCAGTTTATCATTATTTGTTACAGATAGGTTTTGTTTCTGGGATGTCTTGCGGAGTTGTTGGTTACAGTGTAGAATGTTCTAAACGGTTTGTAATGGATTTTGGATATATTACAATACCAATGATGTCATTAATTGCTTTTTTATTGATATTTTTATTTCTTTATTTGAAAAGAAAGTGAATTATATAAATTTTTAAATACTATTTATTAATATTTAATTTTATGAAAAAATTATTATTATGTTTAGTATTAATTCTACTTATTGGTTGTCAAGCTACTAGAGAAGATATGTTAAAATTAAATTTACGTGAACATAAAGAATTAGCATTACATATCCATCCAATTTTACAGATTGAAATTGTTGGAAATAATTTAACAATTC
>CAZPRK010000016.1:0-24351 GCA_964589485.1 uncultured Methanosarcinales archaeon
TTCGCGCCTGCTGCACCCCGTAGGGCTAGGACCAGTATCTCAGTGTCCTTCTCGGAGCTACCTCTTCCAAGGCTCCTATAGATCTTCGGCTTGGTGAGCCTTTACCTCACCAACAACCTAATCCACCGCCAACTCATCCTTAGACCTTGCGTTTGAAGAATAAAACCTTCCAGTTTTTATTCCCTATTCAGTCTTAGCCTCAGTTTTCCGAGGTTATTCTGAATCTAAGGGCAGATTATTGACGTGTTACTGAGCATTCTGCCGGTGACCCGAAGGCCCCCTTGACTTGCATGGCTTAGTCGAACCCCCATAGCAGCAATCTCCCGCAGGATCAACGGGAAATAAACTCTATCCTTGTTCGGTTGTACGTTCGCTTTAAGAAACTTAAAGTTATTGTTTGTCACAAAATACTTAATTCTAAATTAAGTATGTTCAATTTTAAACACGCCTATATGTTCATAGAATTTTTGATATCTAATATATAGACCGGCGATGATTGGAACTTGAAGAAATATAGGGTTATTTATATAGCTTTGGGTTTCTACATACCATAATTATTAAATAATATAGAAGATTAACTACATTAGGTGATATAAATGCTAATTGTTAAAAGTAATTTAAAAAATGTATCAGAAGGTTATAATATTTCAGGAGATTTTGCTGAAGAATTAAATAATAAAGTAACAGAACTTGTAAAAACAGCATGTTCAAGAGCTGAAGCTAACGGTCGAAAAACAATAATGGCAAAAGACCTATAATTTAAACATACCTTTTACTTTTCCCCATACGCTACTCTGATGAAGATCTGCAGGAGGAGGAGGAGGCATTTTTTCATTCTTCTTAAGAATATGTTTAAATGAAGAAACATTTGATCCCTCCAATAAATGATTAACACTTGACAAATCAGGATTTTTTTTAACTTCTATAGGTTCAATATTTTCTACAATTGGTTCTTCTTCAACTTGATTGTCAATTATATTTTTATGTTTATCTTTTAAAACTCCAATTCTCTCTTGTAACCTTTCTTTATGGGCATTGTCAGGCAAATCATCTGATTGTTTTTGTAATCTAGAAATTAAACTTTCAATTCTTTTTACCCTTATTGAATCTTGATACAATTGATCTTTTATTTTAGATTCAACTTCTTCCAATCTTTTTTCACGATCCGAAGATACATCTATTTTCTGATTCATTTTTTCAATAGCTTCACGTATTGAGTTTATTCTTTTTGGTAAATCAGATGCAATATTTTCTTTAGTTTCAATCTGCTCTTCCAAGTGAGAAATTCTATTTTTTAATTCTGCAATTAATTGAGATTCACTTTGCATAGCCAAATCTACTTTTTTTTCAAGATGTGTAATCGCACCTAAAAATTCATTAGATTTTGAATCACCCATAGAATCTACGGCAGACCTATTAACTCTCTGATTTCTAATAATTTTACTTTCCTTGTAGATTACTTCATTTAATTTTTCCATTAATTGATTGAATTCATTATCAATAACAGATTTAGATACTTTAGTTTTACCACTTAAACTTTTTACTTTTTTTAATTGAGAATGCATATTAGATCTTGCTTTTCTCCTTTCGCTATGTTTAACTGCTGCACTAGATAAATAAGACATAAAATTTGCAACAGTTTTAGGACTTAATTTTTCATTCATTTTTTAAACATACCCATAAAGCCTTTCTTCTTTTCAGGAGGTGGAGGCATTGGAGGCATCGGAGGAGGCGCCGAATGTGACATTGAAGGTGGCGCTGAATGCGGCATTGGAGGTGGCATTGACATCCCCAAAGGCTTATCAAAATCATTTGCAATCGGTGGTTTATTTGAAAAACCACTATCTAAATCAGATGGCCCTAAATTCCTATCACCAAAAGAAGGTTTAGGAACTTGTGGTTTAGGTTTTTGATTTTTAATCATATCAGCAATAGACAACAACCCTTCTGCAATTTGTTCATTCTGTTCTTCTATTCTTTTTAACCTATCATTAATTGGATCTATTTTTTCACTCAAAAGTTTTGCTTCCTTCTCTTCATACTTCATATATTCATTTGCTGTATTAAATAATTCAATCATAGTATTAAGTGAAGAAGAAAGTTGATTCATACTATCATGCATATCTGATTCACTCGTCACAGATTTACTTTTTAGATTATCCAAATCATCTTTTAGTTTACCTAGAACACTATGAGGCATTAATTCATATTCATCATCCATAAATATCACCGCTTTTTAATAACTAATAACTATTGTGCTTATCTATTTATAAATGTTGCGATTAAAAAAAAGATACAGTTGAATTAAATAAAACCAAATATTTATAAACTTAGAACAAAATTAATTTCAAAGGGGGTGGTAATTGTGGATCAAGTAGTAGACAAAATAGAGATGGTCAACAATATATCAACTGAAATCTTAGCAAATGGTTTAGCAGATTCCAGAGAAGAAGCAGTAAGGATGGCTGAAAGTTGGCTATCAAACGTCATGGAAGACATGGCACTATAAACAGACGAGGTGTAACTTAATGGTACAAGCATATTGCGTAAAGTGTAAAGAAAAAGGAAAAGAGATGAAAGATCCTAGTATTAATCAAACTGCAAAGGGCGGATACATGGCAAAAGGACAATGTCCTGATTGTGGCACAACTATGTGTGCAATGATGTCAAAAGATAACGCAGAAGCAGCAGTTACTGATGGTGCTAAGAAAAATTATTAATTTTTTTTTATTACTTTATATTTTTATTAAAGGTTAGTAAATGTTTTTATTTGAAGATATTGAAATTGTAGATTTAGGGTTACTTATCAAAGATACACTAATTATTTCTGACATCCACATAGGTTATGAAGAAGAGCTAAACAAAAAAGGAATTATGATTCCAAGGTTAAGTTTTTCAGATATTTCTAATAAAATTAAAAAGATATTAAACAAAGTTAAAATTAAAAAAATAGTAATAACAGGAGATTTAAAGCATGAATTCGGAAAAATTTCCGACCAAGAATGGCGCGATACTTTAAAGTTTGTAGATATATTAATGGAAAACAATGAACTCATTTTAATTAAAGGAAATCACGATAAAACATTAGACATAATAGCAAAAAAAAGAAAAGTTACTTTAGTTGACAAATATATAATTGATGACGTACTTCTTTTACATGGAGATGAAATTATTGACATTCCAACAAAAATTAAAACTATAGTCATAGGCCACGAACATCCCGCAATTGCATTAAAAGAAGATAGAAGAGTTGAAAAATTCAAATGTTTTCTTAGAGGTAAGTATAAAAATAAAAATTTAATAGTACTTCCAAGTTTTAATCCAGTTACTATAGGAACTGACATTTTAACCCAAAACTTATTAAGCCCTTTTCTAAGACAAGATTTAAGGGAATTTAATGTTTATATTGTTTCCAACGGCGTATATGATTTTGGAAAAGTTAAAAATTTAAGTTAGATTTAAGAATAATTGTACACAATAAGTTAAAATATGACAACTTTAGTTTTAGGAACACAATTTAATCAAAAAAAAGTTTATGAAGTAGCTAGAGAAACAGGCTTTACTTTAACATATGCTCAATTTGGACCAACTCTTCCTTACCACAACAAAATAGATCATTTAAGCCTTAAAATAAACAAACCTTCATTTTATAAAAGCATTAAAGAAATTATTACTGAAATAGGTTTTAATTATTTTGCAAATGAAGAGTGTGCTTTTAAAGTACTTGGTGAATTAGAACAAAAATTGCCAGGTTTATTATGTCATCAAATATATCTTGGAAAAAATCCAACTGAAATAAAAAAAGTTAATGATTTTTTAGATTCAATAACTCCCCAATAAATCACTTTTACTTATTATTCCTTTTAACTTTCCTTTATCAGAAACTATCAAAATAGAATAATGCTTTAACATATCTAAAATTACACTCTTTCTTGCAGTAGAAGAAATTATAGGTGGACAATCTTTCATTACATCCCTTATTTTTAACTTAGATATATCATTATCTAAATGTTCAATTATTGTAGTTTCAGTTACAACTCCAACAGGAGAATTATTTTTTAAAACTGGCAATTGACTTATTCCAAACTTTCTCATTTTTTTAATAACATTAACAACTAAATCATTTTCATCTGCAGTTACTACTTTTTTATTCAACATTTCATTCGCAGTTAATTCACCTTTTATTTCCAAGTCACGTAAAGAATCAAATAATTTTTTTGCATTAGAATAAGCAGGATCTAGATTGCCAGATTCAATCTTGGCAATCAGACTCTGACTTACATTGGCTTTTTTAGCTAATTGAGATTGAGTTAAATTCAAACTTTTACGCATTTTTTTTATCTCAGCCAACAAATTCATCTAAAACATACCCAATACAAAAACCATTACCAATAGACTAACAATACTTTGTGCATTGTTTAAAATCCATAAACTAAATGGTTTTCCTTCCCATAGGAATCCTCCTAATGTTGTTGTTCCTACAAATCCTAACCACAACAATAAAGCTGTTACATATGGTTGCGTTGATCCTGCTATAAACATATTTAACACATATGCTGTAAAGAAAGTTCCAATAAAAGCATACACCATATATGCAAGTTCAGGTTTTTTAGGTTTCACTTTACTTAATTTCATCCATGTTTTTCCAAATAAGCTTTCACTATACCAAAGAAAGCCAACCACAAAAGCAGCAGCTGCAGCTGCCAAAATGTTTAAAGTCATTATATCACCTCAAAAGCAATAACATTAAAGGAATATATAAACCTTACTAATTATTCTAATTAGAATAATTTTTTCAAGATGTTTTATAAGAGAAGTAATAAAATCTTAAAATAGGTGATAATATGCCAATAGAAAACATACTTAAAATTGAAGAACAATTGAGAAAATTTAGTCCAATTGATAGTGAAAGAGAAAGTAGTGAATTTGCTAACTATGTATTTTCAATATATCAACAAACTTCTAGAAGCTTACAACCAGAAGTTTTAGAGTTAGGAATAAGTATAGGCCATGAACAAGGTCATAAAGATATATCTGAAGCTATAAACGGAATTCCAAACTATTTTGAAAGAAAAACAGAAACCAGGCTAGAAAGTAAAAAGTTAGGAAACACTTATGCATTTGGTAGACATAATAGTGGAGCATTTTTTTAAGGTGGTAAAATGAAATACAAATCGCAATTAGAAAAATACATAGAAAAAGAAGGTGCAACACCTGAAGGTTTTATAGAAATAATTGCACCTTACAATAGAAAAGGAACTGCCTTATCTATTGCCATAACAGTGTGTCAAGACTTACCAAGCGGATATATGCGAAAATTAGATGAATATAGAAAAAAATAAAGGTGAATTAGATGAAAAGAAATTATTTATTTACATCAGAGAGTGTGACAGAAGGTCACCCTGATAAAGTTTGTGATCAAATTTCAGATGCTATACTAGATGCATGTTTAACTGAAGATAACATGTCCAGAGTTGCAATTGAAAGTGTTACTAAAACTGGAATGGTGTTAGTTACAGGTGAATTAACTACAAAAGCATATGTTGACATTCCAACTATCGTAAGAGGAGTTTTACAAAAAATAGGATACACTAAAGCCGAATACGGAATTGAACATGAGACTTGTTCAGTTTTAACTGCTATCTCAGAACAAAGCCCTGACATTGCACAAGGTGTTGATGAAAAAGAAGCTGAAGGAAAAGATACAGCAGAACAAGGAGCAGGAGATCAAGGAATGATGTTTGGTTATGCAACTAATGAAACTAAAGAATTAATGCCTTTACCTATTTTATTAGCACATAAATTAACTAAAAAGTTAGCAGATGTAAGAAAAGCTAATGAAATAAAATACTTAAGACCAGATGGGAAGAGTCAAGTTACAGTAGAATATGATAATGGAAAACCAGTAAGAGTACATACAGTTTTAATTTCAACACAACATCACGATAATGTTACACATGATCAAATTAAACAAGATGTAATTGAAAAAGTAATTAAACCAATATGTTCTGACTGGATTGATGAAAATACAATTTATCATATAAACCCAACGGGGAAATTCGTTAGAGGAGGCCCTTATGCTGATGCAGGACTTACAGGAAGAAAAATTATAGTCGACACTTACGGTGGTCATGGAAGTCATGGAGGAGGAGCATTCTCAGGGAAAGACCCTAGTAAAGTTGACAGAAGTGCTGCATATTTGGGAAGGTATATTGCTAAAAATATTGTTGCTGCAGAGTTAGCAGATAAATGTGAAGTTCAATTAGCATATGCAATTGGTGTAGCTGATCCAGTATCTATACTAATACATTGTTTTGGAACTAATAGGATTGAAGAAGAAAAAATTGAAGAATTGATTAAAAAGCATTTCCCTTTAAAACCAGCAAATATTCTTACTCATTTAAACCTAAGAAAACCAATATATCAAGCTACTGCTGCTTATGGTCACTTTGGAAGAAATGAATTCCCATGGGAACAATTAGATAAAGTTGATGCATTGAAGCAAGATGCAGGCGATTTACAACCCGCAAAATCAGGAGAAGATGTTCCTCTAGATGAGGAATAGTTTTTTATTCTTTCTTTATTTATTAATTTTTAATGAGTAAATATAAAGATATTCACATAGCCAGACAATTAACTTACATTGGTATAGATGAAAGTACATTGGGTGTTGGAAGCGGAAGCGTCATTATGGTAGCTGCTGAAACTAATGACAAAAGCTTAACTGAAGAATTAGGTTCTGATTCTCTCTTAAAATCTGCAAATTATCTAAAAAACGGAATAAAACCACCAAGCTTAGAAAAATTAAAAGCACAAGGATTAAATAAATTTTATTGGCTTAGGGTTAATTCAGGAAAAGCCTTCAAAAGACAAATTGTCGCACATGCAGGCATTGGTCAACTTGTAAAAGCTAATGGGTATAAACCTGAATCAACAGTATTATACATCGATGCATTTTATAAAAATGGTAGTGAAGATTTAATTAAAGATTACTTAATGCAAGAACAATTTAATATCCCAATTCAAAACATACATATAATTGGTGGAGGAGACCGTAGTATCCCAATAATTAATTTCGCAGATTTATTAGCTTTTCAAATAGGTTATATGCTAGGCGAACAACACGGGAATAATAGTAATTCAAATACATCAGAATTTATTCATGAAGCTTTTAATTTTGAAAGTCAAAGAATTGAGCCTATTAGTAAAAGTAGTAGACAAATATTAGAAGATATAATGGAAGAACGTAATTAAAATTATTTCAATTTTTCTTTTTTAGCTTTTTCAGAAATAATTGCACTATTACCTGAAGGATCTTCTAAGATAATTTTAATTTTTTCTTGACCCCAAATAACTTTCTGAAGTTTTTTTAATAAATTCTTAGCTTTTTTTTTTGCTGCAGGGTCTTCTTCACTATCTCTTGTATT
Organism: uncultured Methanosarcinales archaeon; assembly: GCA_964589485.1. GTDB lineage: Archaea > Nanobdellota > Nanobdellia > Woesearchaeales > CAYSVS01 > CAYSVS01. The sequence continues at coordinate 7,428 of CAZPRK010000016.1, forward strand.
TTCAATAGCTGATTTGACTCTCTCTAAAATTCCTTCAATATTAGTCACATAACCACTTGATGCCGGACCTGGTGATATTGTCATAATATGTGGAATTTTAACTGTTGCTTCACTACTTTTTACTATTCTTATTTTCATATCTTCTTCTTCAGTTACTTCAAATGTATATTTACAAGGGTCATGTTTATCTGCTGCTTCAACATCAGCTTTATTATATTTACAATCAGAACAATTCATAGAAAAGACAAAAACTTTACCAAAGTAAGGAACTTCAGTTTCTTGGTCCATTAAAGTTAATGTTTTCTTTAAACAAATAGGACAAGTTTCCCCTTCCAACTTTTCTACTTCACCCATAGTTAATTAATAATTTTATGAAAGTTTAAATAGTTTTCCATAAAAAACGAAATGTTTAAATAGCCATAATTCAACAAATTTAATATGAAATTATTTACCCAGTTATTCAGAAGAAAACTAAATAAAAACCAAGTTAAGAATAAAATAAAAGAACAAAAAAAAACAATTAATTTGCAGAAAGAAAAATTTAAAAAATATTCAAAAATATTTAATTCTCCTAAAAAAATAATTGAGAAATATGATGAAAAAAAGTTTAATCAATTAATTAAACAAATAAACATAAAAAATGCACACCAAAGTGTTATATTACTAAACCTTCCTAGATTTTATTATGATAATTTAGTTATTTATTCCAAACTTAAAAAACATAAATTCTCAAAAAAACTTAAAATTAAAAAAAAAGAATATACTTCATTAAAAAAAGCAATACTTGAAAAAATAAAAAAAGGCTTTAGAATCCATGATATCAGAAATCAAATGATAGAAACAGGTTGGAATAATAACTTAATTTCTCAATTATTATAAGAATATATTTATATAATATCAAATATAAAAAATAATCATGAAGCTAAAAATATACTTAAATAAGTCAATTGAAGAAAATGCTGGCATTTATTTTGACATTTCTAAAAAATCAAGAAAAAAAATAAAAGGTGCAGAAGAAACTATAGAAAAATCAAAAAAAAAGTTAAATAAACTAAAATTAAAAGAAATTAAAGAAAAAAAAGAAGAAATCACTGTTAAAAGAAAAAAAGAATGGTACGAAAAATTTAGATGGTTTCATTCATCTGAAGGATTTTTAGTTATTGGAGGGAGAGATGCTACTTCTAATGAAGTTCTAATAAAAAAACACGTAACTGAAAATGACATAGTTTTTCATGCAGAAATGTCAGGTAGTCCTTTTTTTGTAATTAAAACAGAAAATAAAAAACCAAGCAACATAACTTTAGAAGAAACAGCAATTGCTACTGCATCTTATTCTAGGGCATGGAAACTCGGAATCAACTCAGTAGATGTATTCTACGTAAAACCAAAACAAGTATCAAAGGAAGCTGAATCAGGTGAATATATGAGCAAAGGAAGTTTCATGATAAGAGGAAAAAAAGAAATCATGCATCCTAAACTAGAACTCGCAATTGGAATAAAAGAAAACATAATTCTTGGTGGACCTATAAACGCCATAAAGAAAAATTCAGATAAATTTTTCATTCTAAATATAGGTAAAGATAAATCCTCAGATATAGCCAAATTTTTAAAAAAAGAATTTAATTTTAAAGATTCTGATGAATTAATTTGGCATATGCCTGCAGGAGGAATAAAAATAATCCGTTAAATTTAAATATAAGCCTCACGTAAGAATTTATATGGCAAAGTTTAAAACAAAAAGTTTAATTTTAGGTAGAAAAAAAAGAAAGGGAGAACATTATCCTTGCTTTATTAATTTATTTAGTCAAAACGACCCACATATAAGCAAAGAAGTTCCAGATCAATTCTTAGATTATGAAAAAGTTTCCAGAGTTGAAATAAAAGACTTAAATGTCATGTACTTACCAGCTGGAAATGATATCGTAATTAATAGTTTGAAAGAAGTTTCAATTACTCAAAAAAGTGATATTTTGAGAATTAGCGGGAAGCAATCTTAAAAGTTAAATAAACAACTAAGATTAAACCCCAAAAAACATAAAGATCTATTATTCTTAATGCAAACAATATTAAATTTAAAACCATTATTATAATCAAAAATATTGCAAAATATTTATTCAACATTATCAACCACTTCCATATATTCTTTTAATTCCTTTGGCCATTTTTTATCTAATTTCAATTCTTTGAAAAATTTTAAAAATTTCTTAGTAAAACCTACCCTATGCCCTTCTACTAACTTTTCCAAGTCATAAAAAACATCTTTATCTAATTCTAATTTTTTATATACTTCATAAACTTGATCTCTTAATAATTTTACTGTAACTTCTTTTTCTTGCACATACTTATCTTCAACTTCCCAAACTTTTTCATAATCTATTACATCATAAGCTTTTTTAAGAATAAATTTAACTAAATCTTTACTCCAAAACCGTTTAATTAAATGTTCATATTTTTTAATGGTTTCAGCTACTTCTTTTTCCATAGCTTTTTTCCCTTTAATTACTCTTAACAAGTCAAGTTTTACATTAATTGGAACGTTTTTATCTCCATCTACCTCCCTAACCATTCTTAATTTAGTTTCATCTAAATCTTGAATTCCTTCTAACTCCATATCATATATACTTACCATATCTTCAGTTTCAGGCTTAGGCAAATTAAATTCCATTATTTCTCCTTTTTTACCTTTTTCCAATGCAATTTTTGCCATTACAACACTATGCATTCTTTTTAAAAATTCAAATTTATCTTCAATTTTCATTACATCAGTATAACTATCAACTATAAGTTTAAATGCAAAAGGACTTGGTACATTTGTTGTTATTTCTACTAATTCAATTTCTTTATTCTCTACTTTTTCTAAAACTAATTTACTATTTTCAATGTCCATCAAATCTTCTAACGTTTCTCTTCTAGCTTCTTTTAATATACTAAAATTATTATCAATTCTTTTTAATGCGCTCATTAATAACATTGAACTCATTTGAGCCCTTCCTACTGACTTTTTTCTACCCATATAATTCCTTAAAATCATTAATGATCTCTGTGCACAATGCCTAAACCTTCTATTCAGAATTTCACTTTTTTCTATTGCATTATTCATAATATCATACAAATCAGTTATCATTAAAAATTCTTTTTTTGCATTAATTTTTTTATCACTTGCAATATAAAAACCATTATCATTTATACCAATTTCAACATTTATACGTTGAGTTTTAGCAACAGCATATGCAACAGCTCTAGAAATACAATCATTAACTCTTCTTCCAAACATTGTTTGAAAAATAACATAAAACCTATTATTATCTGAATAATTCTCAATTACAATTTTTTTATCTGAAGCAATATGTTTCAAGTAATCATATTGTTCTCTGAAATAATTATATATGGCATTTGCAGCTTTCTTTTCAACATACAAAAATTTATCAATAAAACTAATACATTCTTTCTTTGTTTTTTTATTTTTAAATTTATCTTCAATTAAATATCTAAACCTTCCAATTGAACTTGCTAAATCAAAACTTAATGGAAGCATTTCACTTATCCAATGCGGAACAGTTGGAGGCCTACCAACACTTACAGTAACTTGAGCAGTCATTCCTCTGGAAAATTTAAAAATATAAGTATTACCTCCTAATACAAAAACATCTCCCGGCCGTAACCTTTCGACAAAACCTTCATCTACTACACCAATAATTTGATCTTTTATCTTTACTTTTACTCCTGTTTGATCCGGAATAGTTCCAATGTTAGTCATGTAAATAACTCTAGTCATTCTTCCTCTTCTACTTACTAGTCCAGATTCTCTGTCATAAAATATTTTTGCATAAACATGTCTTGCTTCTAATGAAGAAAACTCTCCAGCTAAATATTCAATTATTTTAACAAATTCAATATAATCTAATTTATTATAACAATAAGATTGTTTAATAAATTCATATAAATCTTTAATATCCATATTTTCGCTAAGAACAATTCCTAAAACTTGTTGAGATAAAACATCTAAACATAAAGTAGGAATGTGTAATTTATCAATCTTTTTTTCAACTGCATTCTTTAATAAACATGCACATTCAACTAAATCATCTCTATCTAAAACTATAATTCTTCCTTTTGTAGTTGAATGTAATTGATGTCCCGATCTACCAACTCTTTGTAAACATCTTGCTACACTCTTAGGACTTCCTAACAATAAAACTAAATCTATGTAACCAATGTCTATCCCTAACTCTAAACTTGTAGAACATACAACTGTTTTTAGCTTTCCATTTTTAAGGTTATTTTCAGTTTCTGTTCTATGTTCTTTACTTAATGACCCATGATGGGCTGCAATATTTAAATTATTATAATGTCTTGGAAATTTATGTTTCAAGTTATCTACAACTCTTTCAGTTGCTGCCCTTGTGTTAGTAAAAATTAATGTAGTTTTATGTTTTTGAATTAAATTATCAATCATTTTATACATTTTATAATGCATAACTTCATGAGAAGTATTTATTAGATCTTCAACCGGGCTTAAAACTTTTAAATCTAAAGCTTTAATAAATTGAACATCTACAATTTTACATTTTCTAAGCTTATCTTTTTTATAACCAACTAAAAATTTTGCAATTTCATCTAAAGGTGCAACAGTTGCACTTAACCCAATCCTTGTTAAATGATTACTCAGCCTATCTAATCTTTCTAAACTTAAACTTAAATGTACTCCTCTTTTACTATCAGCTAATGCATGAATTTCATCTACAATACACCAATCTATTCCTTTAAAATGATCAACAAATTTAACTGAAGTTAACATTATTCCTATACTTTCAGGAGTTGTTATCAATATATGAGGTGGGTTTTTTAACATATCTGCTTTTTCTTTTTGAGTTGTATCTCCAGTTCTTACTCCAACTCTAATTCCTAATTCTCTTCCAATCATTTCTTCTATTTCTTTTAATGGTTCTAACAAATTTACTTTAATATCATTATTTAATGCTTTTAATGGGCTAACATAAACACAATAAATTTTATTCTCAAGAATTCCTTTTTCTGCAGAATCTATTAATTCATTTAGAATTGATAAAAAACCAGTTAAAGTTTTAGTTGCTCCAGTTGGCGCACTAACTAAAATATTTTCTCGTTTATGAATCTCCATAACACCATATAACTGTGGCAATGAAAATTCTTTAAACCTCTTAAAAAACCACTTTTTCAAAATAGGATGAAGTATTTTATTTATTTGTTCTTTAGTATTAGGCTTTTCCTTATAAATAATCATAGAATAACTTGCTTATTATTTATTTATAAAGATTTTGCACTAATTGTCTTAATTCTAATTGATTTTTAATAGGAAAATATCCATTAAATAATGGTCTTATTAATAATGTTAATAGCTTATAACCATCTCCAGTTAATTCACAATTTATATTTCTTTCATTTTTTTTCCTATCAACATACCCTAATTCTTCTAGTTTTTTTAAAGGTTTGAAATCATCACCAATTAAGCCTAGCTTATTTTTTAAATTAAATTGAGTATCTGGGTTTTCTAAAAGTCTAATTATTTCAGCTCTATGATATGGTCCATGTTCCTTTCCTTTCATTGTTCCAAGGAAAGATAAATTAATATCATAATACTTTGCAGACTCAAGAACAAAATATATTCCATTTACAATTCGGTCATAATTTTTTCCTTTTACAAAACCTAAAGATGATTTCCCATTGAATAACTTTCCTTCAATAGTTTTTAACTCAATAGCTCCTTCTAATTTATTTTTTGTTCTAATACCTCTTAATACATTTTCAACAATTTTATCTTCTAAAGGCACTTCTTTAGTTAATTCCCAAGTACTTTTAGGATCATCACCTAAATAAGAAAATACTAATGCTTTATCTGGATTAGATAACGCTAAGATTGCTTTATACACTATTGGGTCCATTGTATTTTCAGCAATAGAATAAATATAAATGTGACTGATTGAATACAAAGTTTATAATACATTATTAGTAATAAATTTAAACCTGAAGCAATTTCCCAATACTATGAATAACTACGAACTATTAGATAAATTTTATGATTTATACTGGAAATATAATACTGAAGAAAAAACTGATGAAAATCTAAATAAACTAAAACAAATATCAAAAGAAATTCCAGAATTAAAAAATTGGCCAGAAGATAAAGAAACATTTTGGAATGTAGAAAGTCATTTTTGGGAATTAAGATTTAAAAAAGGTGAAAGAAATTTTATCAAAAAAACTATTCATGAACAGATTTCAGATAAACATATAGATATTGCATCTGGGTCATTGCCAATTAACCATAAATGCGTTTGTATTGATATTTCTCAAAATATGTTAAATAATATTAAAACAGATCAACAAAAAGTTAAAGTAAACTTAGAAGAACCACTTCCATTCAAGGATAATGAGTTTACATCTGCAACTTGTATTTTTATTCTAAATTACATTCAAAATTTAGATCAATTATTACAAGAAATATATAGAATTTTGGAAGATAATGGGAAATTAATCATTGTACAATCAAACAAACCTTTATCATCATTCTATAAAACAATGGAAAAAAACAATCAAGATATAATTTTAGAAAGTTTAGAAAAAAATAATTTTTATACAACAATTGAAAACCATGAATTTAATGGAAAAGAAATTTTAATAATAATAGCAAAAATTTAATCTCCTTTATATTCAACATATAAAGTTCTGTTTTCAAATAATCTAACACAAGTCATATTTTTAACATATGGTTTTAATTCCTTCCAGATCCATACGGCAATATTTTCCAATGTAGGTTGTTTCATATAATCATTCAAAAAAGAATTATCTAATTGAGCAACAATAGTCTTTTCAACAGTATTAGTCAAAGTTCTAGTATCAATAATCATACCAATATCATTAACTTTAGATTCAACCTCAACCATAAGTTTATAAAAATGTTCATGTAAAGGTTGACCTTCTGCATCTTTTAATTTATGTTTTGCTTTAAAAAAAAAACTTTTGGATAGTAACATTATAACACCTCAATAAAGATAATTTACAATTAATTTATAATGATTATTATAATAGAAAGAATATATTAAAAAACTTATTCTAGAGTCTTTTTTAACTCTCCTGAATCATACATTTCAATAATAATATCACATCCACCAACTAACTTCCCTTCGACATATAATTGAGGTAAAGTTGGCCAATTTCCAAATTCTTTAACTCCTTCTCTAACGTCTTCATCTTGCAAAACATTAAATGATTTAAATTCAACATCTAATGAATTTAAAATTTCAATAACTTTAGCTGAAAAACCACATTCAGGAAAATCAGGACTTCCTTTCATAAAAAGAAAAACTTTACTACTATCAACTAAATCTTGAATTTTTTGTCTTAAGTTTTCATCCATTTCATTTCACCGTAATTCTTAATGCATGTACCGTAGTTTTAAGCTCTTCTTCTAAAGCTTTGTAAATCAATTGATGTTGTTCAACTCTTGATTTATCATCAAAATCAGAAGATTTAATCAATACATGTAAATGCGCATTTGTTTGACCATGACCTTCATGATCTCTACTTTCATCCATAACTTCTACTTCAGCATCAGTAAAACTATTTTCTAATTTAGTTTTAACGTCTTCAACTAAATTCACACAACCACCAATTTTTCCATAGAAATTACATCTTCAACTAACTTACCATAATCTTGTGCTCCATAGCTAGACTTAGCATAACTAAAAATTGATTTTCCTTTCATTGGTGCTTCTTTTAACTTTGAATTATTCCTAATAGGATAAGAAGTTAATTCAGGGTATTCATTCTGAATTGTTGCCAAAATATTTTTACAAATATTACTTCTTTTATCATACAAAGTTGGAACAATTTTTGAAATTTTAATATCATGTTCATAATTATCCCTTAAATCTTCAATAAAGTTAGTCATTTTTCTTAATGCATCTAAACCCAAATAATCTGTTGATACAGGTATTATTGCTTCTTTACAGAAAACTAAAACATTTTGGCTCAACATCCCTATTGATGGTGGACAATCTATTATTAAAAAATCATATCCAGTAATTTTAGATAACATATTTTTTAACTGCATCTTACCTTCATCTGCAAGATAATATTCTGCTTTTAACAAAGTATCTTTAGATGTAATTATATCTAAATTTTTAGCAATATTAACAATACATTGTTGGATTTCAATCTTTCCAGTCATTGCATCAAAAACATCATATTCTGCATTTACTCTCAAAGAACTATCCACATTTCCTTGTGGGTCAAGGTCAATTAATAATACTTTCTTATCATTTCTTGATAAGCCTGCTGCTAAATTTACAGCCGTGGTTGTTTTGGCAACTCCACCTTTTTGATTAATTATAGCAATTGTTCTCATTAAACATCAACTCCTTTTCATTGCAGGATTACATAACTGTTTTATAAAGTTTGTTGTTTTGTCCATGTAATTAAGAAAAAACTACAATTAAACATCATAAAAATCTAAAAGTTGTTCATGTCTATCTTTTACTCCAAGAACACAAATATCATACTGCCCTAATTCATGATCTTTAACACTTAAATCTTTAATTTTTTTTGTTAACCTACCATCCGAATATAGCCCAATATTACCATTTTCTAACTTAACAAAGCCAAGTAATGGTTGATTTTCATCAGCTACTAAAACAGGTATATTATCTTTTAAATACTTGATAGGAAAATGTCGTAATGGTTTTAATCTACCTAAAATATAATCTCTATTTATTAAAAAATTATCATAAGCATCACCATCATGGTGCGTCAATCTTAAATTATCATCTTCAATATCATTAACTAACCCTATATAAGTAGTTGATTCATTTTTATCAAATAAAACAACATCCCCTTTATTTATTTCAGAATTACCATCATAAAGTGTTCTGAATTTTGCCCTGAAAGTTATTCTACATGGTTCATCGAAAAATAATGCACTTACAGAAAACATTAAACAATCAAGAAAATTATCAAACATTGCTTCTAAATTAGGTTTAAATAACTCACCTAAATATAAATAGTTCAAAGGTAGGCCAATTGCTATTTGAAGTCTATCTAGCATTTCAATTTTAAAAGGAGGCTGGTCAATAAGTTTAATAAGCCTAACACCATGTGGAGCATCACTTGCATACATTATCAAATTACTAATATCTAATTCAAATGTAACTTTATTTCGATCAATAGATAAAGTATTTTCTAAATGTTCAATTTCAGCACTAAGCACTCTACCCAAAGTTCCTAGTTCGATTAATCCTTTATCTTGCTCTTCCAAAGCTTTTAACTCTTCATCTAAAGACATAATAAGCTCTTAAACAATTAAAACTTATAAAATTAACATAAAAAGATTTAAAAAGCTAAACATATTCAATAACTAAATGGCTGAAGGAATCACAGTAAAAAAAGAAGATGACATGTCTGAATGGTATAGTCAAGTTGTTCTAAAATCAGATTTAGCCGATCATGCTCCAGTAAAAGGTTGTTACATAATTAAACCTAGAGGATTTTTCATCTGGGAAAAAGTCCAAGAATATTTCAATCAAAGACTAAAAATTCATGGAGTAAAAAATGCATACTTTCCATTATTTATACCTGAAGATTTTTTTCACAAAGAAGCAAAACATGCAAAAGGTTTTTCTCCTGAAGTTGCTTGGATTGACAGTAAATTAACAGGTAAAGAAAATAGACTTGCAATTAGACCTACATCAGAAACAATAATGTATGATAGTTATAGTAAATGGATTCGAAGTTATAAAGACCTTCCATTAAAAATAAATCAATGGGCAAATGTTGTAAGGTGGGAAACTGAAGCAACTAAATTATTCTTAAGATCAAGAGAATTTCTTTGGCAAGAAGGTCATAATGCTTACGAAACAGAAAAAGAATGCGATAAAGATACATATAATTATATTGAAGAATATCGAAAATTAAGTGAAGAATTATTGGCAATGCCAGTTTTAATTGGAAAAAAAACCAAAAATGAAACTTTTGCAGGAGCTGAATTTACATTAACTATAGAATCTTTTATGCCAGATGGAAAGGCATTACAATGCGGAACTTCACACATGCTAGGACAAGGATTTGCAAAAAGTTTTAACATTGAATTTTTAGGAAGAAATGAAAAAAAAGAAAATCCTTGGCAAAATTCATGGGGGTTTTCAACTAGATTAATAGGAGGAATAGTAATGCTTCATAGCGATGATAAAGGATTAATACTCCCTCCAAAAGTAGCTGAAAATAAATTAGCAATAATCCCAATAATATTCGAAAAAACTAAAAAAGAAGTAATTAAGAAATGTAAAGAATTAGAAAAGTCGCTTAAACAATTTTCACCAATATTAGATATTAGAGAAGAATATTCTCCAGGTTGGAAATATAATGAATATGAATTACAAGGAATTCCTTTAAGACTTGAATTAGGACCAAGAGATTTAGAAAAAGGTCATGTTGTCGTAGTTAGAAGAGATACAGGTAAAAAAGAATTTATTAAATTTGACAAACTAAAATTAAAAATAGAATCACTTCTAGATGAAATTCAAGATAATTTATTTCAAACAGCAAAACAAAATCTAGAACAAAGTATAGTTAATACAAAATCATTATCTGACATGATTAAACAAATTAAAAATAAAAAAATGGTAAAAGCTCATTTTTGTAATGAAATTAAATGCGAAACATCTTTAAAAACCAAAACTGAAGGTATTACTCCTAGATTAATATCTCTAGAAGAAGATGTTAAAGAAAATTCAAAATGTATAATATGTCAAAAAAAAGCAAATGTTATTGTATACTTTTCTAGAAGCTACTGAAAAACAATAATCTTTAAATAAATACTTCTTTTTTTCACTACTATGAAATATATAGTAATATTGATATTTTTATTGTTAATAAGTAATGTTATAGGTGAAAAACTAGAAATAAGTTCAGTAGAAGCTGTAGTTGACGGAGATAAAGATAAACTTTCAGGCAGTGATGTAACTGTAAAACCAGGATCAGTATTAAAATTCTCAGTATCAATTAAAAATTCTTATGCTGAAGTTAATAACATTGAAAGAATAACTGTAGACGCAATTCTCGAAAATATATTAGAAAAAGGAACAACTGACGTTAAATTATCTGAAGAAGTAAGTAAAATAAAAAACGGAAGAGAGGAAGAAATTGAGTTTAGATTCGAAATTCCGTTTGAAGTCGATGCTGGTGAATATAGTCTTATCATTGAAGCGGAAGGAGATGATGATAATGGAACTAATCATAAATTTTCTGAGGAATATGGAGTTGTCGTAGAAAAAGAAGAGCATACTTTAGAATTTAGTACAACAGAATTAAACAAAAAGACAGCATGTGATGAAACAATTGAATTAGATATTGGCCTTAGGAATCTAGGACTAAGTAATGAAAATGTTGATTTAGAAATAATAAGTACTTTATTACAAATAGATGAAAAAACTAATTTTAACTTAAACAATGATCCTTATGACGCAGGAAATAAAATAAGAAAAACATTTGAATTAAAAATACCAAAAACAAAAGCTGCAGAATATCCTATTAAAATAAGAGCAAAATATAGTTCAAGAATAGAAGAAGAATCAGTTAGAATAAAAGTTAACTGCGTAGAAGAACCAAAACCAGTATTAATAAATGAAATAATTAAACCAACAATTACGAAACCAAGTACAATTAAACAACCATCTACACAAATAAAAACCTCAATAGAACCTCAAACTAAATATAACAATAGTGAAATTAAAGGAACTATAGTTTTAAACAAATTTAACATAACGTCAATTCTACTTATAGCATTCGAAGTTTTAATCGGAATAACATTACTTCTATTAATTTTCAAAAGAATAAAAAAGTAGTTACTTAACAGTGCGAAAAAGGAGTTATATTTATAAGTTTATACCATCTATCATAGTTTATAGGAGGAGTAATTATGATAACTCAAGAAAGTTTAATTAATGAAATTAAAGTCAATTTTGGTTTAAACATTTATGAAGTAAAAATTTGGACAGCATTATTATCTAGAGGAATTGCTGCTGCAGGTGAATTATCTGAAATAAGTAATGTTCCTAGAAGCAGAGCATACGATGTTCTTGAAAATTTAGAAAAAAAAGGTTTTATTATTATGAAAGTTGGAAGACCTATCAAATACATAGCAGTTCAACCTGAAGAAATTATTAAAAGAGTTAAAAAAAATGTTAATAATGATAAAGAATATCAAATAAAACAAATCGATAAACTTAGAGATACTGATATGTTTAACGAATTAGATCAATTACATAAACTAGGTATAGAAAAAACAGATATTAATAGTTTGAGTGGAAGTATTTCGGGTAGAAATAATATTTACAACTTCATTAAATCTGCAATAGACAACGCCAATAATTCTGTGATAATTGTTTCCACAAAAGAAGGATTAATCAGAAAAAGTAAAGTTTTAAGATTAAATTTAACAAAAGCAATGAAACGTGGAGTTGAACTTAAAATATTTTCTAATACAAACGACATTCCTCTTGATTTAAGAAACAATACAATTAAAAAAATTAAACATGACTCTAGAATAATAATTGTTGACAATAATCTTATGATTTATATGTTAGTTAAAGATTCAAAAAATTTAAACCCTAACTTAGATTCAGCAATTTGGATTAAATCTAAATATTTTATCAATTCAATTGAAAAAATGTTAAAATAAAGTTTGAAATAACCCCATATAAACTTTAAATCCATCAAACCCAGGAATTGGTAACATATTAAATATAAACAAAAACTTATTTACTTGCATTGTCATTTGCAACATATGATAATGTTTTTTATGAAATAAATTCTTCTTAATTGCTATATACGAAAATAACCAAAATAAAGCATTTACTCCTGGCCCTGCAAAAGCAATTAATGCAAAACCTGCTGCAGATAAAGTACCAACTATAGACACAAATGCCGGTACAAAGAAAATAATTCCAGTGTTTAATGCTGCTAAAACTAACCCTAAGAAAAGCCAAGTATATGCAGCATGAAACTCAGCAACAGCCCCAAAACCTAAAGCAACAAATTTATGTCCTAGTTCATGAAAAATAATTGCAGGAGCTGCTATTATTACTGCTTTTTTAAATAAATCTAAATTAAATCCACTATGCTTAAGTGGATCATAATTCATAAATCCATGACTTCTTTCTAATACTTTATAAAAAATAAATCCAACTATAATAGACATAAATAACATATCAAAAATTTCTCTAGGGTTAAAAAGCATAATTTAACTTAAGTTCATGTGAATATTTAAAATTATTGTTTTTGGGTTAATTTTAAATACTTTTAATTTTTTGAGCGAAATAAGGAGTTGATGTATTATGAAAATTAAGAATGGAAATACAGTAGAAGTCAGATACACAGGTACTTTAGAAGATGGTAATGTGTTCGATTCAAATGAAGATAAAGAAGTTTTAAAATTCGAAGTTGGTAAAGGAATGGTCATAAAAGGGTTTGATGATGCTTTAATAGATATGGAAGTTAACCAAGAAAAAGAAGTTAAAATTAAATCAGAAGATGCATATGGAGAAAGAAAAGAAGAATTAGTTCATAAAGTCCCTAGAGAAAAAATTGAAAATAACAACATCAAATTAGAAGTGGGAGCAACTTTAGCATTACAAGCTCCAACTGGACAAGTTTTTAATGCTTTGATTGTAGAATTAACAGATACTGAAGTTACAATTGACATGAATCATCCTTTAGCGGGTAAAAATCTAAACTTTAAGATCAAAGTAGAGAAAATCGGGAACTAATTTAGGTTATGCACAACTAAGAATAATAAATATTATATATTAAATTACTATATATTTATTATATGGCTGACTTAATTGCATGTTTATCTACAGGGAAAGGTACTTGGGGACATGTTAAACGAGTCATTGAAGAAAAAGATTGGGATAACATTTATGTTATAACAAATCAATTCGGAAGCGACAAATTCGAAACATCAAAATCATTTTCTAAAATAATAATTGATCCAATGCTTTCTATAATTGATATGTCTAAACAAATCCAAGAAAATATAAAATTTAATGATGAAATTTTTATAAATATTATTTCAGGAAGTGGAAAAGAACATATGGCATTAATCTCTGCAATTCTTAAAATAAAAAAAGAATATAAATTGATTGCATTAACAAAAGAAGGCATTATTGAAGTATGAAAATACAAAAATTAGAGAAAGGATATGTTATTGAATCACCAGATGTTCTTAATGATATAAGTAAAGCTATAAACAAGCATTATAATGATGGAAATGAACAAATATTCAAAGTAAGTAAAAATCATAGAGGAAAAAATCATTTTTTTAACATTGGTTTTAAAGGTAAAACTCCACATAAATCAATAAAAATAACCAATGTAAGAGACGCTTCAATAACAAAAGATACAAGTGAACACGACTATAGCATAGCTGGACATTACTCAAGAGAACATGTAGAAAGAGCTACTCTATATCTTAACAGATTTAATAAAAAAGAAGAAAAAGAATTAATAGATGAACTTAATGGGAAACCTTAATTTTTACTTACATAAATTCTATAGCCTGACTTTTTAGCTATTACTTCAACATTTCCAAAAACTTCTTTCATTTTATCCATGATAACTTTTCCACCTTTTTGATGCCTAAAAACAATTTGTAACAATCCTTCTTTCTTTAAATGTTTTTTACTTTTTTCAATTATTTGAAAAGAAATATTTCTTCCTGCAACATAAGGAGGATTAACTAAAATAGTATTAAATTTACCTTTAATTTTTTCAAATAAATCACTTCTAATTACAATTACATTATCTAAATCATTTGAATTTTCTTTTGCCAACAATATAGCTCTCTTATTCACATCCAACATTGTTACTTTACATTTTGGAAATAAACTTGCTACCACTATTCCAATTACACCATATCCACATCCTAAATCTAAAACATCCCATTTATCTTCAATTATACATTTATCAGATAATAATAATGTACCCTTATCGACTTTTTTTACAGAAAAAACTCCTGAACCAGTTACAAAAGTAAAATCATGTTCCCGTATTAAAGCGGTAATCTCTTCCTTAAAAAATTTACTATTTTGATCAGAATCATAATAATGTGACATTTTATTTCATTATACCGTACCATTGATAAATTAATCTATCTGTACTTCTAACCAAATCTTCACCTTTTCCTTCAATTGTAAGACAAGAACTATTCAATGTAATTTGTGTAGTATTACTAGATTTAAGGTAAATAACTGCATCTTCACTATCACATGTAACTATAGGCCTAGTACTGCAAGCATCTGTTTCATTCACTGTACATGCAGCTTGAGGAAATATATCCATTGCAGTTGCAAGATTTAAACTTAATTCAGCTGCAGATAGTGCAACATAAGCTAACTCTTCACCTAAAGGATCAAATGTGATGTAATAGTTTTTTGCAGTATTAAATTTAGTTTGATTCATCGTTCCAGTAATAGATATATCTTCAACTTCTCTAGGGTTAAAATGTAAAGGAATTTTAAACACTTGATCGTTCATTTGATATTCAGTATGCCACATATTTCCTATTTTAATAAAAACAAATCCATTATACATAAAATTAGTTTCACTTTCTTTTCCATCTAAAGTTTCTTTTATTTTATCCCCAACTGTAACTGATTCTTTTTTTTCTTGTATAAACTTACCAAAATAAATTAAACCAAAAATAATTAAAATTACAATTCCAGCTGATAATAAAATAGTCTTTATATCTTTATCCATCTAAATCACATTATAAACAGCGTATAAAAATCTATCTTTTAATCGTAAAAAGTCATATGAATTAGCTCCTTCTACTAAAATACAACCATTTTCTTCGCTAATTCTAGTATAATTTGCAGATTTAAAATATACAACAGGCATTTGAGTGCTTGTTTCATTACAAGTTATTATAGGTAATTCAAATTCATTTTGTGAAGACATTCCTGTAGATACAAAAACATTCTTACCTTCCCTTAAATTCTGAATCATATTAAATTGAGTAACTGCAATATCTTGAACATTTTCATCATCTGGATCATAAGTAAACTGAAAAGCATTTGCATTAAATAAAACATTATTAGAGATATTAATATCATTTACTTGATTTGGAAGATAATTAAAAAACATTTGCTTACCGTTTATTTTACTCTTCCAATAATGAGATTCCTGTGTAAATTCAAACCCGTTAATATTTTCAATTTCTCCAGAATCATGAAAACTTACAAATCCTGCTAAACTTAAAATCATTAATGCCATAATAAAATATCCCATTGCTTTTACAGATTTACTTTTTTCATTTTTTATTACTGATTTCTTTTTTGCATTCTTTTTGAATTTTCTCATATTGTTAATAATTTTAGAACAAAGGTTTATAAATTTTATGGATATATGATAATATAAATGGAATACAGCTTAGATCATCCAACCAATCATCATGGCAAAATTGACACTATAGATGAAGTTACAATTTCTAGAGTTTATTTTCTTAAACAAAAAGAATTTTTATTAGAATTTCAAAGAAGAATACGTAATATGTCTCCAGAAATACACGATGAACTATTAAATAAATTAAATAATCAAGAGTCTATACCGTTTGAAAATGATTTTAATTATTAGATTTGCTTCTTCTTTAGAGTTTTATCTTAACCAAGCAATACAATTTAAAGGCAATTAAACAAACATCTTTATAAACCATCATAAGTTTCGAAAAAGCATGAAATGGTTAAAACTTATTCCTTCTATTTTGTTTAACAACCCATATAATCAAGGTAGAGTAATCGATTCGTTGTATGAAATTAACCCAAAAAGTGATTTCTTATGTAACCCAAGTTTGACAGTTAAATAGAAAAGTGTCCTAAGTTTGTTTTAGGTTATG
>CAZPRK010000017.1:0-24164 GCA_964589485.1 uncultured Methanosarcinales archaeon
CCATTTCTCCTAATCTTAATCCACCTTCTTTTGCTCTTCCTTCAGTAGGTTGTCTGGTTAATAATTGTATTGGACCACGAGCTCTAGAATGAATTTTATTTGCAACCATATGTTTTAATTTTAAATAATACATGTTCCCTACATAAAGTCTTGCATTATATTGGTTTCCAGTAATTCCGTCATAAACAGTTTCAACTCCATTTTCTCTAAAACCTAATTCATGTAACTGTTGTCTTAGATCTTCTTCACTATCTGAATCAAATGCACTTCCATCTATGAACTTTCCACCTAATGCACCTACTTTTCCTCCTATTAGTTCAAGCAAATGACTTACAGTCATTCTTGACGGAACTCCATGAGGCGAAAAAATAAGATCAGGCGTAATTCCAGATGCTGTAAAAGGCATATCATCTTGCGGAACAATTAAAGAAATAACTCCTTTTTGTCCATGTCTAGATGTAAATTTATCTCCTACTTCAGGAATTCTTTGATCTCTTAATCTAATCTGAACTAATTTATTACCTTCTTCATTTTCACTTAAAAGTATAAAATCAACTACTCCTTCTTCACCATGTTTCATGGAAACACTACTTTCTCTTCTAGTTGCAGTAGTTAAACTATATTCATCTAAACTACTCAAAAATCTAGGAGGACTTGTCTTTCCAATTAAAACATCGTTCTCTTTAACTTTAGCTTCAGGAGAAATCATTCCATCCTCTTCAAGGAACCTATAATCGTGCTCTGTTTTATATCCTTTAACATCTTTATCAGGCATTGCAATTTCATCAACTAGCCCACCAGCATATCTTAATTCTTCAGTTAAAGAAGGTCTATAATATGTACTTCGTGCTAACCCTCTTTCAATACTTCCCTTATTAATAACAATTGCGTCTTCCATGTTATATCCTTCATAACTCATTATTGCTATTACTATATTTTGACCAAAAGGATGTTTTTCATAATCTGATACTTCGTGCATTGCAGTTTGCACCAAAGGTAATTGAGGATAATGTAATAAATTAACATCTGTGTCCATTCTTACAGCAAAGTTTGAGGCATAAAACCCAATTGCTTGCTTTTGATTTTTACTTCCTTGAGTAACCCTTACTCCATGATTAAAATTTCCAAATGGAACTAAGGATGAACATAATCCTAAAATAGCCATTGGTGTAATTTCAAGATGTGTATGTTCAGTAGTTATTTCTTCAGGAATTAATGCCACATAAGAATTTTCTTCTTCCATTGCATCTAAGAATTCAATTACTCCTTGTTTTACTAAATCATTCCAAGATAATTCATCATTTTCAATCTGACGAATGTAACCTTCACTTAATAATGTTTGACCGTCTTTAACAACAATTAAAGGTCGTCTTGCTCTTCCTTTAGATGATTGTAATCTAATTTCATCTAACTCCTTATCATGTAAAATATTTAAATTTTGATTAATAGAGTTTCTTCTACGTTCTTGCCTTACTTGCTCTACAAACTCTTGAGCATTATCAACATTTCCAACAAATTTATGATTTAAATATATGTCTGTCAATCTTAGTCACCTTACCGAATTCAACCCTAAATTTTTAAGTACCTTTAAAACTTCATCATCCGGGTTTTCTGATGTAATACTACATAACATAGCTAAATTTTTTCTTAGTCCAATATTAGTTCCTTCTGGAGTTTCAGTTGGACACAATCTTCCAAAATGAGTAGCGTGTAATTCTCTAGCTTCAAAATTTTCTTGTGTTGTAGATAACGGACTTACAACTCTTTGTAAATGACTCATAGTTTCCAAATAGTTTTGTCTTTGAATCCTTTGACTAATTCCTTTTCTTCCACCAACCCAATTACCTGTAGCCATACTTGAATATATCCTAGAAGTTAATAATTTCTCTCTAATTATAACTTTTATTGAAGGAAACTTTCCTCTCTTTACAATTCTTTGAAAATTATATAATAAATCTCCAATCAAAACTTTCAAATTTACTCTGATTAAGTCAGCTAATAAGTCTCCACTTTGTTTTAATCTTTTATTCATATAATGATCTTTATCATCTATCGGAATTTCTTCGTTAGCAGTCCTAATAAATTTATTCAAATATTTACATAAATTTTGACCTTTGTATAATCTATCTTCTGTTTCTATTCCAAGATGTGGTAAGAAATACTTATCAAGAATTTCTTTCATTCTCTCAATTCTAATTTCTTTTGATTGAGTTATTCCAATTTTCTTTGCAATATAATCTAAAGCTTCTTCTTCTGTTTTAATATCAACAAACTCAAACAAATTAATAAAAACATCATCGTATTGTTTCTTAGATGAAACTGCTTGCATTATTTCTTCATCTTTTAACATACCCAGAGCTTTAAGTAAAACAACAACTGGCAGCCTTCTTACTCTTGTGAAAGTAATATAAAAAATACCATCTTTCATTTTTTCCAAAGTATGAGGAATTTTAAATGAACCTCTTTCAGAAAATAATTTACCTATATACTCACTAACACCAAGAGTTGCTTTCTCCATTAAAAATTTATTAGACGCTAAATCTTCAACATTAATAATAACCTTCTCAGTTCCATTAACAATAAAATATCCACCTAAATCGTCAGGGTCTTCACCATTCTCAATTAATTCATCCTTAGATGCACCAATTAAATGACAATACTTACTTTTTAACATTACAGGAATATTTCCTATCTGAGTTGTAAAAGATTCTCTTTGTACTCCATTAATATGTGCAGAAATTTCTATAAAACAAGGAGCAGCATATGTAATATGACGTAATCTTGCTTCTACAGGATATATTGGCCTTTTACTACCATCTGCTTCAGTGATTTCAGGTTTAGTAACCCAAATTTTATCAAATCTTATTTTAAATTCATCAATATCATGGGGAATAATAGTAGGTTCAATTTCTTTGTTTTCTTCAACAATTTGTTGTAACTCTTCATCAATTAAATGATTGAAAGACTCAATAGAACTCTCAACAAAACCTTTTTCCTCAAAAAATTTTTTAATAACTAATTTTCCTGCCTTAAACATTGGTAACCCCTCTGTAATATATACTCACTCCGGCAGTTCTTATTCGCCTAGTAATTTTAACAACATCTCCATTGGCTAAACCTAATTTACTAATTCCAGGATCAGTAATATGAATTTTTGGTAGCTCCTTAAAAGAAATACTATTCTCAGAGAATAACTCTTTTTTTTCTTTCTCAGATAACTTCTGATGTTTTGGTATCAATACATGATCAGGAACTTCTATTTTTTTAGCCATTTATTTTCCCCCTTGATTAAAAATAGGTCGTACGGGACTTTCTGCGTAAGCTTTCGAACCCGCGACCACTCGATTAAAAGTCGAGTGCTCTATTGCCCCATGACAAAAATATGTCCAGGCTGAGCTAACGACCTATAAGCGCCCTGGCCGGGAGTCGAACCCGAGTCGGAGCCTCGACAGGGCTCCATGATAGGCCACTACACTACCAGGGCAAAAGAGCATTCTGCTATCTATAACCTAATTTAAACTCTAAAAATAAGCCCGATTAGACTATAGAAAAGTTTTATGCCCATTTTTCCATGGAATTTACTTCTCTTTATAAATGTAATGGTTTTGTATTAAAATAAATGAAGAAATTATAATATAACGGCTTCAATATAGAAAATAAAACAAAAATATATAGACGAAGTACGTAATTAAACTACTAAAACGCATTCTAAAACATAAAAAATTTTATATATTAGTTATTATCTTTGAATAATAAAAATCCAGACTAAGGATTTTTAAACTTTGTTCATTAAATTCACAAAGTAATAAAAATTATGAGGTATTAATAAAATGGAATACTTAAATGAAGCTCAAAAAGAAATGGAATTAGCAAAAACTATGGTTCAAAATGGCATGTATTCAAATGTTGATGATGCTCTAAAAGAAATTCAAAGTAAAAAATCACAAGAACCTAGTATGCCAGAGGAAAAAGATGAATATTCTATGGTAAAACGTATAGCAAAAGTTGAACAAGTTCTTCAAGATTTTGGAAAATATTTTGTTGAATACAAAACAGCTACTGAAAAAACAATGAAAGATATTGGTCATAGTATGATGGATTTAAAAAATGAGTTAGATCAATTAAAAACTAAAGCTCCAACTTTAAAAGAAGAAGCTAAAGAAGAACCAACATTAAAGGAAGAAATTGAAAAGGCTGAAGAAAATAATGAACCAAAAAAAGAAGAAGAAATTAAAGAACCAGAAAAAAAGGAAACTTATAATGAAAGACAAGGTGAATTTACACCAGATGATGTTCAAATAGAAGATATCTTTTCAAATGCACACGGTAAAATGATAAAGAATTAAATATCTAATTCATTTACTTCTTTTGCATTTTCTAAAATAAAATTTCGTCTAGGTTCAACTTGATCACCCATAAGAACAGTAAAAACTTCATCAGCCATAACAGCATCTTCAATATGAACTTGTTTAATTTTTCTAGTATCTTTATTCATTGTAGTTTGCCATAACTGTTCAGGATTCATTTCACCTAACCCTTTATACCTTTGAATAGAAATTCCTTGATCTCCTAATTCTTCAACTAAAACTTCTTTTTCTTTCTCACTATATGCATACTTCGCAACTTTGCCTTTTTTTACCAAATATAAAGGTGGTTGAGCTATATACAAATAACCATGCTCTATAACTTCTCGCATGTATCTATAAAAAAATGTTAAAAGTAAACAGGATATATGTTGACCATCAACATCAGCATCAGTCATAATAATTATTTTATGATACCTTATTTTTGCAATATTAAATTCATCACCAATATTTGCACCTATAGCCGTAATAACAGTACTAATTTCTTCGCTTGATAATACTTTATTTAATCGTGCTTTTTCTACATTAAGTATCTTACCCCTTAACGGAAGAATCGCTTGAAATGCTCTGTTTCTTCCCTGTTTAGCGCTTCCTCCTGCACTGTCTCCCTCAACTAAAAAAACTTCACATTTTTCTGGGTCTTTATTTGAACAATCAGCCAACTTACCAGGTAAACTTGAAAACTCCAATGCACCTTTTCTTCTAGTTAAGTCTCTTGCCTTCTTAGCAGCTTCTCTTGCTTTCGCAGAACTTATACATTTAAATACAACTTTTTTTGCAATACCTGGATTTTCTTCAAAGAATAACGCTAATTTTTCGCTTACAATAGAATCAACAATCCCTTTAACTTCATAATTCCCCAACTTAGTTTTTGTTTGACCTTCAAATTGTGGCTCTGGAACTCGTATAGATATTATTGCAGTTAAACCTTCTCGAGTATCATCTCCAACAATTTTTACTTCCTTAGATAAATTGTTTTTTTCAGAATAATTATTAATTACTCTAGTTAATGCTGTTTTAAACCCAATTAAATGAGTACCACCTTCATGAGTATTAATATTATTTACAAAACTAAAAATATTTTCTTGATATGAATCATTATATTGAATAGAAATTTCTAATTCAATGTCATTTGCTTTTTTTTCAAAATATAAAACATCATGAATACCATTTTTATTTTTATTAAGAAATTTAACAAAACTATTTATTCCACCGTCATACTTAAAGACATGTTCTTTATCTGTTCTTTTATCTTGAATCGTGATTTCAATTCCTTTATTTAAAAATGCTAATTCTCTTAACCTTGCAGACAAAATATCGAATTTAAAATCAGTAGTTTCAAAAATACTATCATCTGGAAGAAACGTTACTTTAGTTCCTGTTTCTTCAGTATCCCCTAAAGCTGTTAATTCGGTTACAGGATCACCAACTTCGTATTTTTGATGCCAAATTTTAGCATCTCTTTTTACTTCAATATCAAGTTTCTTAGATAATGCATTTACAACCGAAATTCCAACTCCATGCAACCCACCAGATACTTTATAAGTGTTAGAATCAAATTTTCCACCTGCATGTAACTTAGTTAATGCCACTTGAAGTGCAGGCATGTTAAATTTAGGGTGCATTTGAACAGGAATACCTCTCCCATTATCAGTTACAGAAACTCTACCATCTTCATGAATTACTACTATTATTTTTGTGCAATGTCCAGCCATAGCTTCATCTATACTATTATCTACAACTTCATAAACCAAATGATGTAATCCCCTACTACTAATAGAGCCTATATACATGGCTGGTCTTTTTCTAACTGCTTCAAGACCTTCTAATACAGAAATATTCTCTGCACCATAATCATTTTTATCGTCGGACATTCTAAGAATTATGAAATGAGCAAACGTATATAAAACTTTCTAAAAAACAACTCTACTTATATGATTAACCTTATTAATTCGAATAACTTCCTCTACAAAAGATTCAATTTTGTTCTCATGACTTACAATAATAACTTGAGTTATTCCAATATCTTCCAATACATTTCTAATTTTATCTAGTTGCTCATTTGAAAAGCCATCAGTAGGTTCATCAAGTATTATCAAGTTTTTTGTTTTTATACTGCTATTAATTTCATTAATTACCTTATTTAAGGCAAGCCTATAAGCTAATGCACAAGATGTTTTTTCACCTCCTGATAAATTTTCAAAAGATGTCTCGTAACCATTTTGTTCTACAATTACAGAAAAATCTTCAGCCAAAGAAACAGCCATATTTTCTTCTTCCATAAGCAAATTAAACCATTTTTGAAAATAAGCGTTAAATTCATAATAAGCTTTTAACAATATTTGTTTCTCAATAGCTGACATTAATTCACAAAAATATTTATCAACCCAGTTTTGTAATTGCATAAAATAATATAACTGATTCTTTTTAAATTCTTTTTCAAAAATTTCTCGCGTTAACATTATTAAGTTATCATCAATACTATCAAATTTACTATTATAAACAGTTATTTTAGTTTCCAATTGATTACTTTTAGTTTGTAAATCTTTTATTTTAGTTAATAAAACATCATGATTCTTTTCAACCTCAGAAAGAGAAAGTATTTTACTATTTAACTCCAATTCTTTATCTCCCAATAGTTTTAATTTTTCTATAAAATTATTATTTTCAGTTTCTATTTCATTTAATCGTTTATCTTTATATGAAATTAATTCTTCTATATTTTTTTGCTCAGATAATACAAATTCGTTATTTTGAATTTTTTTAAATAATTCCTTATGAACTAAAATATTTTTTCTTAAAGAATCTATATCCTTTATATCAGATAATTCTTTTGAAATTTTTTCTTTTGATTTATTCAATTCATCTAAAATGTTCTTTTTTTCTTGTATATTTTTTAAAGAATCATCATAATGTATTTTTTTAAGTTTTAAAACTTCTAATTTTTTTTCTTTTAAGTTTAAATCTTCCATTTTATTTTTCAAATAAACTATTTTTTGATTTATCTCAATTTCATCTTGTTTTATTTTATTTAAAGTAAATTGAGCAACCTTAATTTTTTCTGATTCTTTTTCTAGAATTATATTTTTATATTCATTACTCACAATTTGTAAACAAGTTGGACAATTACTTAATTCAGATATTTTTGATATTTCAGTTGAATTTTTTATATCATAAGAATGTTTATGTCTAGATTCAGTTAATTTACCAATACTATCTAAATGCTCATCTAAATATTTTGATAATTGTTCTTTACTTAGTAATTCTTTATTTAGACTAATTATTTCTTCAGAAAAAGTATCTTTTAATTCAGTATTAACATCTTTAGAAATTAATTGTATTTTTTCTTCACAAGTTTTTAACTTAACTCGTAATTCTGCATTTAATTTATTAGTTTCTAAAAAAAGGGCTTCATCCCTTTCTATTCTTTCTTCAACTTCAGTTTTTTCAATTTTTGGAATATCAAGCAAAATAAGATTTTTTTTTCTATCTGATAAATTATTTAATTGTTTAACAACAATATTTTTTTCATCTAAAAGCTTTTTATTTCCTTCTTTTAAATAAAGTATATTTTCATCAATTAATTTTTTGTCAGTTTTTAAATTAATTAATATTTTTAAATCAGTCTCAACTTGTTTTAAAGATAAATTTTCAAGTTCAATTTTTTTTCTTAAATCAAATAACTCTTGTTTATAAATTTTAGATTCTTCTTCTAATTTATTTCTTTCAGTTTGAAGTACATTTTTTTGTTCCTTTTTCTCATTTAAATCAGAAATAAATCCAGAAATAACATTACATTCCTGCTTAAGTTTAGCCAATAACAAATTAGAATTTTCAATAATAAGTTTATATTTATCCACATCAAAAACTTTTCTTAGAGTATTTAACCTATATATTGAATCTTCAGTAAGAATATTTTTCATCTCTTCTTGCGGAGTATAAACAGTATAACGATAAATTATATCTTTAGATTTAGTTAACAAATCTTTAGGGTAATTTAAAAGGTCTATAATTTTAGCTTTTAATTCAACCGGAGTTAAATCACTTTTAACTCCATCTATTATTATATACCCTTCTATCTGTTTTACTTCTGATTTCTGACGTTTTAAAGTTCGCTTTATTAATATCTCTTTCTCTTCTATAATTAATTTCAAAGTAACACTTGCTGTATTCTCGCCATGTCTTAATAAAGTATTACCTGAAAGAGATTTTCTACGAATACCAAAAAGTGCAAATTCTATTGCCTGAAGAATTGAACTTTTTCCGCTTCCAATATCTCCACTTAACATAACAGACGAGTTAGGAAAGTTTATTGTTTCATTTTTATAACTTCTAATATTATCTAAAACTAATTGTTGAATTTGCATAAAATTTGGAAAGTATTACATTTTAAAAATATTAGTATAGTAGAAAATTTATTTCTTTTTAGACATAGCATATATTGCAGCACCTAAAGCTGCACTGTCTGTAACTTTACTTTTAGTAATTTTTAAATTCCTAGCAGTAACTGTTGAAACATGTTTTTTAATAGTTTGATTTAAAGTTGATTTAAAATATTGAAAACTTTTACTTACACTTCCTCCTAAAACAATTAAATCAGGATCAAAAGTATTTGCTAATACGGATAAAGCAATTCCAAGATTATTACCATATTCTTTAAATACATTTTTTGCAAAACCTTTATTTTTTTTAGCCATTTCAGCTAATTTTACAGGAGACATTGTTAAACCTTGATAAGTTGATAATCTTTTTAAAGCAGGTCCTGCTCCAAACTCTTCTAAAGTAATACCTTTAAAAGGAATTATTCCTATTTCTCCTGCTGAACAAGTACTTCCAGTATATAATTCTCCATCAATAGTGATTCCTGCACCTAACCTATTTCCAACTAAAACTCCAATTACAGCTTTCTTTTTCTTTCCTTCACCCAACTTTGTTTCCGATAATACAAAACAATTTGCATCATTGTTAACGAAAGTTTTTACTTTAAATACAGTTTCAAGAAAAAGTTTTAAATTCATATTTTCAAATTCAGGTAAAGTTCTAGTAAATTTAACTATTCCCTTTTCTAAATCAACAGGAGCAGGAAAACCAACACCAATAGAAACAACATCTTTGTGCCATACTTCTTTAATAGCATTGATTAAATTTTCTTTTACAGTTTTTAATCCTTTATTAATTTCAGTTAGAAATACAATTTTATTTTTTATATCGAAATTACTGTTTACTAACACTGCTTTTATTTTTGTTGCTCCAATATCAACACCAACATAGTACTTAGGCATATTTATCATTGCATGATAACTACTATAAAAGATTTTTGTTGTTCTAGTTAATAGATTTAAGAGGAGATTTGATAGAAAAAGTTATCTTAATTTCTTTTCTTCTTCCAAAATCTTCAATGTAGTTTTTAAAACAGTATCTGCGTTCAATGAAATACTATCAATACCTTGACTTACTAAAAATTGAGCAAAATCTGGAAAATCACTTGGACCTTGGCCACAAATTCCAATTTTTCTTTTATTTTTCTTAGCTTTTGCAATAACTAAAGCTATCATTTTCTTAACTGCTAAATTTCTTTCATCATAAACGTGAGCAACTAATTCACTATCTCTATCAACACCTAATGTTAACTGAGTTAAATCATTACTTCCAATTGAAAATCCATCAAAAATTTTACTAAATTCATCAGCTAAAATAACATTACTTGGTACTTCTGCCATCACATATAATTGTAATTTATTCTTTCCACGAACTAAACCATATTTTGCCATTTCTTTTTGAACTAATATACCTTCAGTTATAGTTCGACAAAAAGGTATCATTAACTTAACATTTGTTAAACCCATTTCATTTCTAACTTTTTTCATAGCTTTACATTCTAAACCAAAAGCTTCCTTGTAATTTTCGCTATAATATCTAGATGCACCTCTCCAACCAATCATAGGATTATCTTCAATTGGTTCAAATTCTTTTCCACCAATTAGATTAGCATATTCATTTGACTTGAAATCAGACATCCTTACAATTACATCCTTAGGATAAAATGCAGCAGCAATTTTAGCAATACCTTGCGCTAACTTATCAATAAAAAATTGTTTTTTATCATCATAACCAAAAGTTAATTCTCGTATTTGTTTTTTAACTCTTTCATCTTTTAAAGAATTAAAATAAATTAAAGCCTTAGGATGAATTTTAATATATTCATTTATTACAAATTCCATTCTAGCTAACCCTACACCATCATTCGGAATAAAACTAGATTCAAAAGCAGATTCTGGGTTTGCTAAATTCATCATCACTTTAGTTTTTGGTTTTTTTAAGTTTTTTATATTATGTTTATTTATTTGAAATTTTAATTTGCCTTCATAAACAAAACCATCTTCACCTTCAGCACAAGAAACTGTAACTTCTTGATTATTTTTTACCGACTCTGTTCCATTTTCAGTTCCAACAACACAAGGAATTCCTAATTCTCTACTTATAATCGATGCATGACACGTTCTTCCACCCCTATTAGTTACAATAGCAGATGCAATTTTCATTATAGGTTCCCAATCGGGATCAGTCATATCTGTTACTAGAACTTGTCCTTTCTTAAATTTATGAATATTGGCAGCTTCAGTAATAATATTAACTTTTCCACTTCCTATCTTAGCACCAACACTTTTTCCTGTTATTAAAATTTTTCCTTTATTTTTTAAAACAAAATCTTCAATTACATTATTATCTCTTTGACTCATTACAGTTTCAGGTCTTGCTTGGACAATGTATAATTTATTTGTAATTCCATCCTTAGCCCATTCCATATCCATTGGAGTATATTTATTTCTTTTTTTTGTATAATGTTCTTCTATAATTACTGCCCATTTTGCTAAAATTAAAACTTCTTTATCCGAAATGACACATTTTCTTTGATCTTTTTTTAATACAGGAACATTCTTTACAGGTTTATTTCCTTGGTTATCATAAACCATTTTAATACCTTTCCTGCCAATAGTTTTTTCAATTATAGAATTAAAACCTTGCTTTAATGTAGGCTTGTGAACATAAAATTCGTCAGGGTTTACTGCTCCTTGAACTACATTTTCACCTAACCCATAAGCTCCAGTTATAAAAACAGCATCTTTAAAACCGCTTTCTGTGTCAATACTAAACATTACTCCAGCTGAAGCTTTATCACTTCTAACCATTTTTTGTACTCCAATAGATAATGCAATCGAAAAATGATCAAAATTTTTATCAACCCTATAACTAATCGCTCTATTTGTAAATAAAGAAGCAAAGCATTTTTTACAAGAATCAAGTAATTGATAATCTCCTTTAATGTTAAGATAAGTTTCCTGTTGTCCTGCAAAACTTGCATCTGGCAAATCTTCAGCAGTTGCACTACTTCTTACAGCAACGTCAGTATTAGTCCCATAAAGTTTACACATTTCTTTATATGCTTTTGATATTTCATTTTTTAATTCTAAAGGAAATTCAGCATTTAAAATTTCTTGTCTTACTTTATGCCCTCTTTCTTGTAAATTTCTTATATTAGAAGTGTCTAAGTCACTTAAAATTAATTTGATATTATTTTTTATACCTGTTTGTTCAAGAAAATCTCTATATGAAAAAGCAGTTACTGCAAAACCATTTGGAATAGCAACACCTTTCTTGGTTAACTCTCTATACATTTCACCTAAACTTGCATTTTTCCCGCCAACAAAAGGAACATCTTCAATACCAAGTTCTTTAAACCAAAGAATTCTTTTTTTGGCCTTTGGATTAGATTTAGAATATGATTTAGCATAAGCTTTCATAATACACCTCTTTTTAAGAAATAAAGAATTGATATTATTTAAAGGTTAGGATTAATTACTTTTTTTTTTAACCTTCTTAATATCTTTATCTAAATTAAGTTTTTCTAATAATTCCTTATACCTATTCCTTATAGTAACTTCGGTTACCCCTGCTACATCAGCAACTTCTCTTTGAGTTCTTTTTTCTCCATGGATTAACGCCGCTACATATAATGCAGCTGCTGCAATTCCAGTTGGTCCCCTTCCAGAAGTTAATTCTGCTTTTTGAGATTTTTCTAATATTTCAACAGATTTACTTTGAGTTTCTGGGCTTAATTTCAATGCTGAACTAAATCTTGCAATATAGTCAGCAGGATTACTTGGTAAGATAGTAATTTGTAATTCTCTTGTTACAAACCTGTAAGTTCTTCCAATTTCTTTTTTTTCAATTCCAGAAGCTTCAGATAATTCATCTAAAGTTCTAGGAACATCATGTCTTCTACATGCAGCATATAATGCTCCCGCAACTACACTTTCCATACTTCTTCCACGAACTAATCCTCGTTGAACAGCTAAAGTGTATATTCTAGCTGCTTCTTCTTCGACTGATTTTGGTAATTTTAAATATGAACTAACTCTTTTTAATTCAGCTAAAGCTAACTTTAAGTTCCTTTCAATAGCTGTAGATATTCTATATTGCCACTTTCTTAATCTAAAAAATCTATTTCTATCCTTGCCACCTAATTTATATAAATCTGACTTTTCACCAACCTCTGTACCTAATCCTTGATCATACTGAGTATATGTCATAGGTGCACCAGTTCTTCTTTTTTTTGCATCAGAATCAGAATTAAAGTCACGCCATTCTTGGCCAAAATCGATCATTTTATCTTCTACTACAAGACTACAATCTTTACAAATAACTTCTCCTTTTTCTCTATTTACGAATAAGTTAATCCCATTACATTCAGGACACTTCTTAATCATTGTCATAATAAACACCTCGCGTGCGTAGCTAGAACTAACTACCCACCCCCTACTCTTAAATACTAGTTTTACTCATCTTATTTAAAACTATCTATTAATGTAATTAGCTCTTCCCTTTTTTACAATAATATCCGCTATTTTTACAGGTAAATTGGCAAAGTCACCTTCTTCAAATGGACCAAATAATTCTAAATTCTCACCATAAAATATAGGAACAGGTAATTTAAAATAAATTAATTGATGTTTGTTTTTTGGGAGTTCTTCTACTTTAGTAACTACAACATTTGGTTTTTTATGGTCTAAAAGTTTAGTTAAAACTAAACCTCTATATTTATTCAATACTGAAAACAAATCATTATAAAAAACTATTTCCTCAGCAAGCAAGTTACTATTTTCACTTAAATTTGAATTAGTTCTACTATTAACCAAAGCTAAATCAAATATTTTTTTTTCACGACGTTCATATAAATCTTTAACTAATTTTCTTATATTTTGCATTTGAACTATTGTTTTTTGTTTCTCACTGACACTAAATAAATCAGAACCAGAATCTTTATCTATGATTTTTTGTTTTTCTTCCATATAAGATAATAAATCATTAAAAAAAGTATCATCTATTTTTTGAATTTCATGCCTTACTTTTTCATTTCTAAGTAATTCGAATAAAATTTCATATGTAATAAGTTTTCCTACCATTCCCTAATAAAAATTTTGCTCGCTATTATTTAAAGATTTATATGTAATAGGATAAGTTTTTTAAATATACAAATATAAGAGACTAAATGGAATTTCAAGACTTAAAATTTAAAGAAGAAAATGACTTAGTTGTAACTTTATACGAATTATTTGAATTTGTAATTCCTAAAGAAGAATTAAATAAAATAGGTAAATATGAACTTACTGACCATAGCTTTAAAGGAAATGAGAAAAAATTTGGATTCTTAATTTCAAAATATATAACAAATTTGAAACATAAACAAACTAAAAAAAATGCACTTTATATTCATTCGCATAGTGAAATTCCTTTAATTGGAAGTAATTACTTTGGGTTAGTAGACAGAAATACCAATTTAATCGAAATTAAACCATTAACTAGTTGTAATTTAAGTTGTACTTTTTGCTCAGTAGACGAAGGTCCAACTAGTAAAAAAAGAATAGATTTTATTTTAGAGAAAGATTACATTGTCCAAGAATTCAAAAAATTAATTAAACAAAAAAAATGTAATCAAATTGAAGTTTGTATTAATCCACAAGGCGAACCTTTCCTTTATTCTAGAATAGTTGAGTTAATCCAAGATATAGCTAAAGTGCCAGAAGTTAAAATAATATCTGTAAATTCAAATGGAACTTTACTTACTAGAAATAAAATAGATAAATTAGTTAAAGCAGGATTAACTAGAGTCAATTTTTCTTTAAATGCAATGGGTTCTAAAGCAGCACAAGAATTAGCAGACAGTAAAGCCTATAATTTGAATAAAACTCTAGAGATTATTAAATATGCATCTAAAAAATTAAATCTTAATATTGCACCAGTATGGTTAAAAGGAGTTAATGATACTCAAATTGTTCCTTTAATTAAATTTGTTAAAGAATTGGAAAAAGAAACAGATAAAACTATTTTTCTAGGCATTCAAACACTATTACATTATAGGTTTGGACGAAACCCAGTTAAAGAAATGCCATTTGAAGAATTTTCAACTAAATTGAAAGAATTAGAAAAAGAATATGATATTAATTTAACATCATCACCTAACTTTAATTTTATCAATACTGAAAAACTTCCAAAACCGTTTAAAAAAAATCAAGTAATTAAAGTTAAAATATTTTGTGAAGGAAGAGTAAAAAACGAAATGTTAGGTGTATGTGAAAATAGAGTTATTTCTATAATAAATTGTTTTGAAAATGTTGGAAAAACAGTAAAAGCTAAAATAATAAAAACTAAACACAATATAATTACTGCTTGCTTAGCAACTTAACATCTTTAATACTTGACCCAGCAATTTCTACCTCGTCACCATCTAAAGAATATAAGTTATTACTTAATACTTTTGAAGCAAGCCTAGTGTCTGGACCTGTAAATCCAGCAACAATTAATGCAACTTTTCCATTATGTTCATATAATTTAATTTTAGCTTTCCCTTTATAAAACCCATCTCCGCATTGTTTTGGGTAACCCATAATTGCAGCAGTAACAGAATTAATACATGGTCCTCCAACAGAAATAACGTTATGAGAAAATTCTTTTCCCCTAAGTTCACTTGCCAAAACTGCTTCAATTGCATTATGAGTTGGATTTAAACTTTTAGTATCGTAATTTAAACTAGTTGCTATATCTACACTTCCTATAACATCACTAGCTGCCGCATTGTCACCAACTACAATATAAGCATTAAAATAAATCTTTTCTCCAACACTAACTAAAAACATCTCAGGATAATCAGATAAATCAACAGCAGCTACAGGAACTAATAAAAGTAAAAAAATAATTAACCATTTCATGATTTAAGATATAATAACCACATATAAAAAGCTTATGATTTAACGATAATTTTAAATATAAACTGCTTTCTCTTTTTATCAACGGGCCCGTGGTCTAGTGGCTATGACAGCGCCCTTACAAGTAGTAAGGGATTGTCTTACTACAAAGACAGGCGTTGATCCCCGGTTCGAGTCCGGGCGGGCCCATTTCTTTTGCGACGGTAGTATAATGGCTATTATTCGGCCTTGCCAAGGCTGGGACCCGAGTTCAATCCTCGGCCGTCGCATTTTACTTAAAAAAGATATGGTTTAGTTAGTAAGATATGAAGATTTAATGTCTTCTAAAAGTAAACCAAGTAAATGTTTTAATAAAAAAATTAGATAAATATTATCTACTCTGGTTTAAATGGTTGTATAGAAGCAGAAACTGTTCTATCTCCACACAAAACCCATGCACCTAAGTACAATGGATAATTAACTTTTTCAATAAAATTTAAAGATATCCAAGTGCCATTATATACCCATGCTTTTCGAAAATCATTCATACATACATCAGAGATAAAACCATCTTCTAAAATACTATCTAAAGAAACCAAATTCCAACCATTTGTTAAGTTATTGTGAACATAATTAATATGGTGTGATAATTCTACATTACAATTACCATCAGATAAAGCCCACATACCATAACCTCTACCAGTTATAGAATTTTTATTCCAAGTTCCATTATAGTTCCAAGTTTTTGCACAATCTATTTGTGTTGGATTATTAATACCTAACAAATGCCAACCTTGGGATAAAACAGTATTAAAGTTATTTTGTATTACATTTATATTCCTAAAATCATAAAAACAATCATTATTACAAGCTTGAAGTTCAATTAAATGCTCTCCTGAATCAAATACTTTAGTAAAGTTTCCATAAAATAATTCACCATCTATTTTCCAAGTTAAATTATAATCTCCAGTTGCTCCTACAGAATAATCTAATCCTGAAAATATATTTGACTCCATAACGATATCAGAAGAAAAATCTACATTATTTATATTAATTAACTTATTATAACTAGAACAATCATTTTCTTGATCACAAACTTCTAAATTTACAAAATAATTTCCGCTAACATATTCAAAACTTTTTTCTGTGAAAACATCGTTATTAATAGCCCATCTATAAGTAAAAGGACCATTACCTACACAATCAACAGAATTACTATTTATTTCACACTTAGGAAATGTATCGTGAGATACAGTAACTTTAAATGTTTCTTCTGAAAAATCTAAATCATTATCTGATACAATTAGTTTAGCTAAAAATTCACCAACACCATCATAAATATGTCCAATAAACTTCCCCTCTTTATCGACACTACCATCACCATCAAAATCCCATTCATATTTACTTATTGCTCCATCATTATCAATAGCATTACCTTCTAAATTTAATTTATCACCAAAATAAATTTGTTTATCTACTATTTCTGAAACAATAGGAAATTCATTATTCTCTTTATCGCCTATAACAATTAATATATCTTTGATAACTTCTTTAATTCCGTCACTAACTAAAAATTTAACAAAATATTCACCTACATCATCATATTCAGGAGTCCAAGTAAAAACATTTTTAGTTTGTTTAAACTTTGAAAAATTAGTACTATATGTTAAATCATCTAAATTTTTATCAATTGCATTTATCTGTATAAATACTTCAGAATATTCACTCGAAATAATATTAGAAACATCAAACTCAGGAGCATAATTATTTTTAGTAACAGTTATATCGATTTTATTTTCAACAATATTTATGCCATCGTTTACTAATATTGTAAAGGTATGTTTTCCATGATCTCCTAATACTGTTTGCCATACAAATGTATCATTTATTCTTATAAGCCTAGAATCATTAGTAAAAATTATTAACTTATTATTATCGGGATCATTAACTTTAAAACTAATAACTGCTGAAGATTCTTCAATTACATCATTAACTTCATATTCAAAAGTAGGTAAACGGTTCTTATTTGTGACATTTATTACCAATAACTTTTTTATTGTATATTCTGCATCTGAAACTGTTATTTGAAAATGATAAATACCTTCATCAAAAAATCCAGGAGTCCAAGTAAAAAGATTATTATTAAAATAACTTGAATTCATTGAATAAATTAAATTATCTTCATTTGGATCTATAGCAATAATTTCTAAATTAATTAATTCATTTTCTGAAACAACCATATATTTATCTTCCAATATAGGTGCTAGATTATTTTCAATTTCAAAAACCAAAGAATGTTTCTGTAAAGATTCTCCATCAGAAATACTAAATTCAATTTCATGATTTCCTGAATCAATGAAATTAGTATTCCAAATAAATTTATTATCAGTTTTTATAAATTTATTACTATTAACTTCAAGGAAAACAGTATCATCATCAGGATCATTATAAGTAATTTCTACTTCAATTGTTTGATTCTCTTTAAAATTATAAACACCGTTATTTAACTTACTATTTACAATAATATCATAAGTAGGTTCTCTATTTATATTAAGAATATTTAATGCAAATCTTTTAGTATCACTTAACTCAGAATCTGAAACAGTAACTGACATTTCATATTCACCTGCATCTTTAAAGTCTGTTTGCAAAATATAAGTATTTTGGCAATCATTACAAATAATATTTCCATTTAATTTATAATCATAAGTAAGTTTAAAATCATCTGGATCATTTGCATTAGTATTAATAATTAAACTGTCATTTTCTTTTATTGTAACATCTTTAAACTCTTCTAAGATAGGAGGATCATTAATTATTTCATAAGGAATATTTAAGTCAAATAAATTAATTCTTCCTGTGGATGATGACTCTATAACTAAATCCATTTCGCAATAACCTTTATCATCAGGTATACAAACATCTAAAAATTCATTTATTTGACTTTCAAAGCCAGTTACTAAAACTTCATCTAAAAGTTCACCATCGTATGAATAAATTTGTTTATTATTCGCCCAAATTTTAATATCAGAAGGACGAATCAAATCAAAAAATACAGTCCCTTCTAATCCATTTGAACAAGCTTCAGTATCACATAAATATGCTTTATAGTCTTTAGTTAATGTATCTATTTTTAATGAAGCTTGACAAGATTTTCCATTATTCTTTGAAAAAGGAGTTTCGCAAATAAGTTCACTAACACAAGACAATTCATTTAACCCTTTATCATCACATACGATAAGCTTATAGTTTTCATTATCAATATCTTCACCAGTTGCTTTGATTTCAAATTTATGTTCTTCAATTATTGGATTATCTAAAGAAGATCCAGGACCATTGATATATACTACTTCTGTAAATATAGGTGGAGTATTTGCAATAACAACACTATTACTTTTAACTGATTCTTCACTTATTAAAGAGGTAAAGTCTATAGCTTTATAAGAACACTGAATTATTTTACCAAGTCCGCAATCATCTACTGATGAACAATCTAATTGATCAATACTTACATCTAATAATTGATTATTTACATACCAAAAGAATCTATTTAAATCAGTTTTATCATTATTTGGGTCAATAATTTCACCAGGAATACAAGTAATAGTTGAATTAGAATAAAATGTTCCTGAAATCAATGGTGAACTTACTAAAGGAGGTTTTTTTACTTTAATATATTTACTTTTATTCTTAGAACAGTAATCACTTTCATCACATACAAAAGCATGTAAAGTTAAATTAAGATCAGTTTTAGTAAAATTATATGAACAATCTATAGTATTTTCACTAGAAAAGTCAGTCGAACATAATGGTTTAACGCATTCATTATCTAATAATTCATTAGTTTCGCATAATAGTAACTTATTCCTAACTGTTTCAATACTACTCCAAGTTATTGAAACAGTAGATAATTCATTCATTATTATATCTGATGCTTGTATAGATTCTACTTTAGGTGGTTGATGTTGATGTGAACATTTATTTTCATCACAATAATCAAATTCACCGCACTCTTTGTATAGAGACCAATCTCCATCTTTTATTTCTCCATTACAAGAACTACTTTGACCTGAACAAAATTGTTTTTGTATATTTTGATAAACATCACTATTTAATTTATTTCCATTAG
The DNA here is from genome assembly GCA_964589485.1 of uncultured Methanosarcinales archaeon. Classification (GTDB taxonomy): domain Archaea; phylum Nanobdellota; class Nanobdellia; order Woesearchaeales; family CAYSVS01; genus CAYSVS01. The sequence goes on from CAZPRK010000017.1 coordinate 19,737, forward strand.
GACAACCATATCTAATTCCTGCGTCATCATTACAAATGTTATTAGAAGTTTTAAAATTCCCTTTAGAATCACAACATTGACCTGATTCACAATCTTTTATATAATAAGTTATATCTATATGTGGACCAAATATATCCCCGTATCCTATATTGTGAATTGAAATATCATCAACACCTGAACTCACACCTCCTTTCATATAAACCGAATAGTATTCATTACTATTAAAAGCATCTTTTACATAGTTAGTTACATCTAAATCTACCCAAAAGTTTTGAAATATTTTACCATTTTCTTGAGCTTCATCTAAATCTTCATTATATATTTGAGACCCATGGTCAATTTGGCATTTTGAAAAAGCTCTATTCCAATCCATACAAGTTCTACAGCTATTATCGTTCCTTGTACTATGTTCTATTTTGACGGTTCCAGCGTTCGAAGCGTCTGCTAAATAAATTTTTAACTTCGCATTTGTTATTACTGCACCTTCAGGTACTTTATCATAGTAGTCACTCGGAAAACCTATTGTTAGTACAGGTCGTCTTTCTGCATCTTTATCATCCCTATCATATTTTAAATGAGGAAATGCATATTTTTCACTTAAACTACAAGTATCTTCCCCAGCATATGCCTCATTAGTAATCATGCCAATTAAAGGAACTTTAACTATAACTGGATCACCTGCATTGACTATCGGAATCATAAACAAAATTAATAAAAAAATAATTTTTTTCATGAAGTTCCCCTCATTTTTAATAATGCAAATTTAGGTTTAGATTTCTTCAATAATTTTAATTTTAAAGTATGATTCCCTTTACCAAAATAAACAAAAGAATTTTCTTTACTTTTATCAGAAAACTCATTTACAACATTATTATCATCAATAATCACCTTGAATTCTTTATTATCAGTGTATTTATCATCACTTACATTAACTTTAATATTAAATTCTCCAACGTGATGTTTACCAGTTTGCCAATTTAAATTTTCATTAAATGGTTTGCTAATACCATACCTCAAATAATCTCCGTTCAAATCCTCGGCCTTAGGTCTTAATGTTATCTTTTCACCTTGCTTAATAACTAAATCTTGTATTGGTTTTAAAACTGGAGAAAATTCTTTATCAGTTCTTGCAATAAGAAATACTTTTTCAGAGATATATTTTTGATTATCAAAAGTAATAAAAGTTTTTAATTTATAATAACCTGGATTTTTTGTTGTATCAAAAACTATAGGTTTAACTGTTAAAGCTGTGCTTAGTTCTTCAATTTGAGAATATCTTGATATTTCAGTATCTTGTGAATCAGTTAGTAACATAGTAATATTTATAGGAAGAGTATTTAAATTATTTTTTAAGATAACATTTGCAACTAAGTTATTACTTAAATTTAATTTTTCTGGAATTGAAATTTCAAAATTAAGAGGAGAAATATATATGAAAAAATCGCTTCTCGTTTTACTTTCTTCGTTCTCATAAAACTCTACACTAAGCCTTAATGGACCTGACTTATCAGGAACTTTTATGGATATTGGAATGTCTTTAGTTTCTTGTGCAAAAAGTTCTTGATTTACTTGGCCAATTATATTTTCTTCATCTTTAATTACAATTTGTCCAAATACACTTTCAGATTTTATGCTTCTTACTTTTACAAATACTTCAGCATCGCTATTAGGAGCAAAACTAGGTAAAGAATCTATTGCATCGATAATTACAGGACTATAAGGAATGTAATCTACAAAATATTTTACTTTTTTATATAATCTAAATTTTCCTGCTTCACAATCTAAAACGTCAACAGGGATTACATCCACTAAGACTGTTTCACTATCTTCGGTAAAAGAATGAGAATATGAAAAAGATGCATTTAAAGTGTTTGCAAAACATTCTCTATTTGTAAAGCTACCATTCATCCACGTAGGAATATCTGCAATTATATCTACTGGATCTGCAAATTCAATCAAACTAACATTTTGAATAACTGTTTTTAAAGGAAAATCAACAGTAATGATTTGTCGCGGTAAAACCAACAATTCATTAAAATAATTTTGTTCTGCAGTATCTGTTTGAATTAAATCAAAAGCACCAGTATCATTTATTTTAAAATCATTAATTCTAAAAGTATATGTACTCTTAAAAGCTGAACCTAAATTCATAATGTTATAATTTAAGCTATAATCTTCTAGATAATTATTACAAAATGATTTTAAACTTTTGTCAGAAAAATCAGAGGGCATATTAACTCCAACATTTGGATCACCATACAAAGCATACGAGAGCATACTCAAACCAACAAATTCATCTTCAGCATCTACACCCCAATAATAATTATTTCTTGCTTGTCTGAAAGTTTCACCTAAATCTCTAAATGTTCTTAAATTACATACAAATGCTCTAACCATTTCTTTACTTGGGTAAGAGTTAGATGCAACCATTATTGAATTTGGAGAAAGTTCTCTAGATATAGATCCTTTTCTAGGTAATGATAAACCAGCATGAGATGCATCCAAAACAAATAAAGGAGAAGAATCCCTAAATTTATTTTTTAATTCAGGTATATCAAGTTTATTATACCCAAGATTAACACTAATATCATCTTTAACTAAACCATTACCTTCAAAAACAAATAATTCATTAGATTTGAAATTAAATTTGTTTGGATTTAAATCAAAACCATTACCAAAAATAGAACTAATAATTCCTGATTTTTTATTAAAATGGTAACTTAAACCATTAACATAAGTTGCATGCTTTAAGTCTAAAGTTTCTTTATCTAATTGTTGTTTCATCTCAGCAGGAGAATTGCCCACAATTCTTGCCACAGATGTAGTTTCGTAATCAGTAGTTAATGAAAATGATATAGGTATAATTAGTAAAAATATGCAAAATAACATAATTTTATAATTTAAGTTCATCTTTATACCTCTTATGGATATCTTCCAGATCTATTCCAGCAATTAACTTTTTTCCTTCTAAATATGCATTTTTAAAATAACCCAAATCTGAAGTTAACCTATCTTTATTTACAATATCTCTTAATAATAAAAAAATACAAACCTTAAATGTGGGTTGATTTTCAACAAACTGTTTTAAATGCAATATTACAAAATCAAGTTTAATAGCAGTTGGTATAAAAGTAACAATATCTCCATGACTAGGCATTACTTTCTTTGAGCTACCACCACTAATATAATCACAAAAATCTTGATTGGTTGCATAATCTAAATATAAACATGCTTCTAAAAAGTCATTATTTTTTTTCAAAAAATGTTTTATTTCATTTTCAGTTATTTTTTTTTCAGACTTAATAAATTCCTTTGCAAATAAATTAGAAAATTTAAAACAAACAAATGGAGCAATCCAAAATTTAAAAAACACTTCATTATGAAAATCAACATTAGTTTTTCTTAAATATTTTTTAAAATCAGAAACATCAATATCTTTAAATTTATTTATTTGAGTAATATCTGTATTATGTAAACTTTTAATAATAATAGAATTATAAAAAATTGAAATAAGACTTTTTTTGTGATATACTAATCTATTCAATACATATAAACTTAAATCTAATTTAAGAGACATTTGCAATCACCTTCGATTCAATAACTGAACTAAGTTCAATTACTTTATAAAAAACTGTACTAATTTGTTCAGTTTCTTGTTTCATAATATTAGAATTTATATAAAGCACCTCAGAAAGTTGATTTATTTCTTCATAATATGACGCCTTAGCAATTTCTAAGTCTAATAAATTCAAAATATTTTTGTTGTTCGCTACATTAACACCTTTATCAATTCCTAATTTAGCCAAAGATCTAGCATATGCCAAATAATGTCCTTCTACTAAAGCAGCAGTTCTTTGAGCTTTTAAACTAGATTCACCTATCTTTATAGCTCTTTGAAAAAAATGTGCATAAACGTTATTAGACCAAGTACTAATACCTTCCTTATTAATTCTACCTTCAAAAGCAACCTTTACATAATTATCAACGCCGTATTCAGAGAACTTATTTAATGCAGTTATATCTGCGGCAATTTCAAGTAAACCTATTGCACCCCACTCACCACCATCTACATAACTAAGTAAAAAAGGATCTTTTTTTAATTTTTGACTTAATACAGTTAAAGACTTTGCATGAGATAATTCATGAGCAATTATTTTTGGACTTGGAGCAAGTTTTATAGGAAAGGTTATTTTTTTAGAAGTAGGGTTATAAGTCCCTCTTAATTTTGGAGGAAAATCTTCAAATACAATTGATTTAACAGATCCTTCAGGAATATCAATTTTACGAATCATTTCACCTAAACTTATCAAAAAGTCATCATTTAAATCATTATATGGGATACCTTCAATATTAATACCTAATTTTCTTAAAAAGTTTAAAGCTTCTGCACCATTTTCGAAATTCTTTGATGTCTTAGCAAAATTTTTA
>CAZPRK010000018.1:0-12238 GCA_964589485.1 uncultured Methanosarcinales archaeon
TTATATGTTTGTATTTTGTTAAATGCTTCTTGTACATAATTTTCTCCAAATAATAAAATACCTTCTTGATGGGCTTTTTTAATTTCAGATATTTTTCTATTTTTAGATGCAGCTAGAATTCTCATAGTAAATGTTTAATGTCTATTTCTTTATTTAATCTTGCTCCAATTTGTTGTACTACTATACTTGCGGCATAACTTCCAATTTCACCACATTTTTCTAATGGGTGCTTGTTACTTAATCCGAATAATACTCCTGCGGCATACATATCTCCTGCACCCGTGGTGTCGATAGCATTAACTGTAAAAGAATTTATTTTATGTACATTATCTTTATCTTTAATCAAACTTCCTTTTTCTCCAAGTTTAATAATGGCAATGTCTGCAAATTTTGATAATTCTGTTAAAGCTTCTTCATTTTCTTGACCTGTAAATGCTTTTGCTTCTTCTTCGTTAACAAAAACTATATCTGCATATTTTTTAACAATTTCTTTTAAGTCATCTAAACACCTTTTGATTAAAGAGGGATCTGCTAAATCAATAGAAATTTTAACATTATTTTGTTTTGCAATATCGAGCGCATGAAATGTAGCTTTTCTTAAATTAATATCTTCTAATTGATACCCAGTTAAATGTAAGTATTTACTTTTTTTAATATCATTTTCAAATACTTCTTCTTTTCTTAATTCAATACAAGATCCCAAATGAACTGCAAATGTTCTTTCATTGTCTGGGGTTATTAAACATATACATTTTCCAGTTACTCCATCAACTTTAACTAATTTAGATTTAACTTTTGACGATTCTAAAGTTTCTTCATAATATGCACCGTGTTCGTCATTTCCTACTTTACCGCAAAAAATAACATTTCCTCCTAATTTAGCAATTCCAGCTAAAGTATTTGCTGTTGAATCACCTGGTGATATTTTAATATCATGATGGTTTATTTTTTTTAACATGGAATGTAGTTCATTTTGAGATAAAGGGTTGAATGTTCCTTTTTCTAAATTAAGGTCCATAATTAAATCGTCATTTACTTTAAGAAGAAGGTCAATGAGTGGGTTGCCAATCCCACAAACATCGTGATTATTCTGCATCGTCTAAAAGTTCTTGTGCAGTTTCTCCTTCAGAATTATTTTCTTCAGGTGTACTTTCTTCTTCACTTGAATCTGATTCTTCATTATCTTCTGATGCTGATTCATCATTTGATTCTTCTTCAGGTGTAGTTTCTTCTTCACTTGAATCAGATTCTTCATTATCTTCTGATGTTGATTCATCGTTTGATTCTTCTTCAGGTGTAGTTTCTTCTTCACTTGAATCTAATTCTTCTTCATCTTCTGATGTTGATTCATCATTTGATTCTTCTTCACTTGAATCTGACTCTTCATTATCTTCTGATGCAGGTTCGTCGTTTGGTTCTTCTTCATTTGAATCTGATTCTGCCTCTGAACTACTTTCATCGCTAGATTCTTCTTCACTTGCATTAGAACTATCTTCATCACTAGATTCTTCTTCAGGTAAGTTTCCTTCTCCGATTGGATTATCAACATGACCTGTTTCTTCGTGTTGTGACTCTTCTTCTACATTGTTTGTTTCTTCGTTTGCTTCTTGGACTAATTCCTCAGCGCTTTGTTCATTTTCTTCCATAATTATCACCTATTGCTTGGGATTAACTACCTATATTAATATTTTTTGTTCTTACTTGTATATTTTTTTGAAAATTTCTAAGTATTTATTTGCAATTTCCTTATTTTTTAATATCAATATATTTTCATCATTATTAGTGTCTGCATTTTTGCTTGGGTTAAAACTACCTGTAATTACTGTTTCATTATCAATAATAAAGACCTTATTGTGCATATTATACTTGTTATGATCCCATTTTACATCAATATTTTGAAATTTAAGTAAATCGTATTTGTTATATTTACTATTTTGGCTTTTTTCTAATACTCCTTTAATATTAACACCTTTTTTATGTTGTAAAACTAAACCTTTTGCAATTTTGTTGTGTGTAAAGCTAAATAACATAAAATATATTTCTTTTTTTGCTAACATTATTTCATTATAAATTTTATTTCCACAATTATCTTCAGGGCAAAAATAATTTTTGATTTTTACATTATTAAATTCAAGTTTAGGGTATTTAGTAACCTTTCCTTCTCCAAATTCACCATTCCATAGCTCATTAAATTCATTTTGATAACTATTTGCTAATTTAATTGAAGGAATTACGATAAAATTGTTATTATTAAATTCAGAACCTCTTGTAGTTGGATTAAAACTTCCTGTTATTACTTTTTTTCCATCTATAATACAAAATTTATTATGTGTATATTGTTTTTTAGTATCAAATTTAATTTTCCCGTTAAATTCAAATTTATTGTTGTTATCTACAATGAGCCTTGAATTTTTATTTTCTAATGCTTTAATTACATTTTTTAAGTTTATATCAAAAAATGTACAATCTATATATTTTTTAGATAACTCTATTTCTTTAATCAAATTATTTTCACAGTTATCTGGACAGAAATATATTTTAATTTCTTCTTTATTTTTTTCACTATATTCTATTTCAATTGGTGTTGTACATCCTAAAATAAAGAAGAAGATTAATAAAAATCTCATTTTTTAAGAGTTAAATCAATATACCCTTTTAACCCTTCGTGCGGAATCACAATGTCCTTAATTTTTCTCCAGAATTTTAATTTCCAAAATTTAGGAAAAAATGCAGGAACTTCTTTCATGTAATCTAAATATTCTTCTCTGAAAATATAAATTAAATACTTTTCTTCATTTCCAATAATTAAATAATACATAACTAATACAACGATGGTTGATGAAAGAATATTGGAGTCTTTCATAAAAAAAGCTATACTGGGATAAAAACAGAAAATTATTGCTGCATACATAGGGTGTCTTACAAATTCATATACTCCTTTTCTAGATAAAACCCTTGATCTCTTTTCAAATGGTAAACTTTTTTTTGCATTTTTCCAAATAATAATTCCTAATATGAACAATGCTGTTCCTATAAAATAAGCTTTAATATTGCTTATTGTTATAGTTACATTTCCGCTTAATGTTTTTACAAGAATAAATATGGCTATTGTGAGGCTTATTCCTAATATACTAATTCCGTATTTTTCTTTTAATTTATCTACCATTTTACTTTTGCAAAGCTATGTTTAGTTCCTTGGTGTTTTTCTTCTAATTTATTTATGAACTTGTCAATATCATCTTCCTTTCTTTTAAATTTTCTAGATTTTAATTCTTTTTCAAGGCAAACGTCAAATATATTTGTGTATTTTAAATTTTCATGTTTATTTTCAAAAAAGAAACGAAGTTTAGAATTTAAGCTATCTTCTAAACAACCGTCTTTTATGATTTTGTTAATTTTATATTTTTTGATAGTATTTCTTCTTATTTTTTGTCTATTTATGATCTTAATTTTTGGATCTTTTACTATTTTATTTAGTAATTCATAGGACATTTCACCTATGGCTAATATGTTATCTCCTGGTTTGATTAATTTGTTAATTCTTATGTTTTTTCTGACCTTTCTTTCTACGTTGTTCATTCATGCAATTTTACATTGTTCATTTATAAAAATTGCGAAAAATCGGTTTTACCTACTACTAAAAAGTAATCAACTATCCGTAAGATTTAAATAATTCTAATTCTTATTAAATTTTGATATTACTTAGGTCATATAACTAACTATCACCTCTTTTTCCCCAGGGGAATGTCTTTCGAGGCGTTTCCCAGGGGTTTTAATATTCTGTGTTAATATTAAGATTATTTTTTGTTTCTTTTGAAGAAAATACCGATTATAAAACCTAGAATTATTCCAATACCTACAAAAATAACTTCATTTGGTAAGTATAGTCTTATTTCGCTTTCTTTTGGTTTGAAATAGAGCTCTAAGTCACTTAATTCTAGCGCATATTCGCCATAAAGAATACTAGAATAAAAATCTCCGTCATCTGCTAATGCTTTAGCATATTCCAAATAACTATACCCCACTATTGGAAAAATGTTTTTATTTATTTTTTTTGCAATATTAAGCTCAATTACACTAAATTTATTGGTTATTAATTGAGAAACGTTCCTTACGCCAATGAAATTTAAAATACTGTTAATTTGAGCTTTTGCTTTAGATCCACGAAATAAACAAAGTTCAAAATTTTCATTTTTTAAATCTTCTTTAGCTTTTTCTAAATCTTTTCTTACATTTTCAGAATTAGGTAAGAATAAGTTAAGATATTGATATCTTTCTTCAGCCTCAGCAAGTTTTTGTATACAACTTTCATGCAAAACACTTTTTTTAAAATTAAATTCCTTTCCTTCATGGGTAAGAAATTTACTCCAAGACTTTGCACTGTAAAGCCTTTCCTTAGCATATGCAAATTCTCTATAGTAACTTACATTTAATTTCTGTTTTGAAGATGCAAGAAGTAAATTTTCTCTTGCATCATTAATTCTTTCTTTTATTACCATATATGCTTGTAAATCAGTAATTGTTTTGTATCCTTTTTGTTCTATTAAATCTTCAAATACTTGTATTTCAGATTTCAATTGACTTATGTTTGAATTGTTATTTATTTGTGTAACTAATTCTTGAAATTTAACATTTGCCCCGAAACAAAAGCTAGCTGAAGAATAAAAATTGGAAGTTTTTTTTGCGTCTAATCCTTTTATTGTTAGATTGTTTGCTTCTTCAAGTTTAGAAAGGTTAGTATCAAATTTGTTTAATATACTAATATCATATTTAATTATTTCATTTCTCAAATATTTACTTTTATTACATAAACTGTGTGCAAGTGATTCCATTGTTTTCGAATAACTTTGATCAACTTTTATGATTTCTTCGTTAGGATATTTTATATTGGCAAATTCGAGAATTATTTCATTTAAGTCTTTAACTTCAATAACTTTAATTCCTAATTCTTCGCCATAATCTATTAGGTTTATGCTTTGATTCTGGTTACTTGTCCCTATTGGAATTAAAACTTTTTTAAGGTTACTTTTAGATGCAGCTTCAATTTTTTCTTTTATTCCGCTAACTGGTCCAATAAAGCCTCCCGAATTTATAGTCCCAGTTATTGCGACATTAGGATTAAAATTAAGGTCATCTAATACGATTATTGTTAATGCCGCTATTGCTGCGCTTCCGCTAGGACCTCCTATAATTGAAGAATCTGCTTTAATATTATAAAAAAAATTATATTGGTTACAATTTCTGTCTAAAAAGTCACATGCAATTTCTTTTGCAAATCTACTGCTTATTTGAGTATCTATTTTAGAATAAGGGTAAGTATCGATGAAAACCTTTCCATTTCCGTTTTCAATTTTTAATTCTAAATCTGCAATACTTCCTTTAAATATTCCATCTTTATCTTCAGATACCGCAAGTAATTTCATTGTAGTTGCTTCTGAATCCATAGGGATTAATAATAAGAATAAAAGTAGTATTATTGTTTGTTTCATGATTTAGACTATTTCATTGTAGTATTTAAAATTTAGCTAAAAAAATCAAAAGTAATTTAAATTATTGATTACATATTTTTTATATGGCTTTTTTTAATGAATTAATTAATCGATTTGAATTAATTTTAAATGCCCCATTTCAGGATTTATCAGTTTGGTGGGTTCTTTTTCCAGTAATTCTTTTTTGGATAACATTAGAATTATATTTTGGAAAACATAAATCGGAAGAACTTGGCTGGAATACAGCATTAGGAAACGGAATATCATTAACTTGGATAACTTTAACACTTATGAAATTTTTATTTGATAATAGTCTTGAAAGATTTACTTGGCCTAAATTTATTTTAGTTTTTTTAATCATGGTTTATGGTTTTTTTATAGCATATATTTCGTTTATGCATAAATTTAAATCAAAAGTTACTTTTAAGTTAGCTTCACCATCGCCAGTATATTATTTAGCTTCTATTGCTATATTATGGAGTTATGGATCATTAATTATAGATTTTTATTTAGTTATAGCATTAATTTTGTTATATTTTATTATTTTAGGGTTATTAAAATTAATTAAAAAATTAATGCCGACTGCTGAAGAAGCTTATAAAGATACGTTTGGTGATTTAGTTTAAGATGTATACTTTATCATTTATCAAAACTATTTCTACTTTTTGTCCTATTTTTTTATTTGTACTAATCTCGATAGGTTGAAAGGTTTTAGGATGTAATATTTTCGTAGTAGGTTTATCTTGAATAATTTCGGTATTAAAAGTATCGTAGTTAATTAATTCATATTTAGTAATTTCAAATTTAACTTTTTTTTGAGATTTTAAATCAATTCCTATTATTTTTTTTCCTTTTATTGATACAACTTGTAAAATCATATCTTCAACTTGTATGATGTCATTTTTAGTAAAATCGGGTAATTTCACTAATGCATTTACTCTGTAAAGATCTTTACTTGTTTGTTTGTTTCTTGAAAAAAGTTGTGCATTTATTTTTAACTCAATTCCAAATTCTTCAAAAGTTTTTCTAGCTAATTCTTGAACATAGTTTTTATCAGTAAGAAAATAATCAAATCCATTTTTTAATGAAACCATTTTATTGCAAAACACTTTGGTTTGTTTATTTAGTTTATTTATTATGAATTTATGTGCTTTTATTCTATTATCAACATTATTACTTCTTATTTGTAATATTCCTTCAAAATATTGAGTTCCTTTTTTCCCACAACTTTTACAAGTTAAACTTTGATTTATATATGGAATAACATATTTTTCTGTTTTTTTTTTTGATTCAAATTTCCCTTTAACAGTAATATGAATTTCTTTTTCATGGAGCTTTGCGTTAAATTTTTCAATTTTCGCATTTTTGGAGAAAATTATTTTATCTTTGATTATTTTTATAATGTCTGTTTTTAAATATTTCCCGTTATGTTTAAATCTATGACACTCACTACAAGATTCAATTTTCATTTCTTTAAAAGCTTCTATTAACGAGTTTTCACTACTGTAACACTTTACGCAAATATTTTCTAAAAATTCTTGTGAAGTTTTTCCACATTTCGGACAATTATGCATATTTTGGTTAAAAAGCGTAACATTTATAATAATTTTCCTATATAAACAAGATATGCCTGTAATTGACAAATTAATTAAGTTTTGGGATTTTGTTTGGAATGACGATAGTTGGTTAAGTTGGATAGTAAATATTGTTTTAGCTTTTATATTAATTAAGTTTATTGTATATCCTTTTTTAGGGTTAGTATTTGCTACAGATTTCCCAGTAGTTGCAGTTATAAGTGGAAGTATGGAACATGATGGAACATTTAATGAATGGTGGAATTCAGAAGCAATATGTGGAGTTAATCAATGTACTCAAAAAGAATATTATTCTGCATTTGGTATAGATAAAAATTCATTTCTTGATTTTTCATATTCTAATGGATTTAACACTGGAGATATAATGATTTTATATGGTACAGAAACGAAAAACCTAAAAGTAGGTGATATATTAGTTTTTAAAACGAATAGACCTGATCCTATTATTCATAGAATAATTTCAGTAGAAAATCAAGGAGATAAAGTTTTATTTCAAACAAAAGGAGATCATAACGTGAAATCTATCAAAAATAGAGAATTAGATGAAGTAGAAATTAGTGAAAATCAAATTATAGGTAAGGCAATTTTTCGTGTTCCTTATTTGGGGTATGTAAAAATTTTATTTGTTGAATTATTGAATCTTATTTGGAGGGTTTAAGAATGGAATTTTGTGGTGAATGCGGGAGTATAATGTTGCTCAAAGGGGACGGTAAAAAAAAATATTTAGCTTGTGCTAGATGTAAATTTAAGAAAAAAGAAGTAACTGAATTTAAGTTATCTGAAGAAGTCAAAGTTAATGATGATTCTGAAGTAGAAGTAGTTGAGGGGAATGTTGAAACTCATCCTAAAGTTAAAAAAAACTGTTCTAAATGTAAATCCACTGAAGCTTATTTTTGGGCGATTCAAACCAGAGCAGGAGATGAACCTGAGACTGAATTTTATAAATGCGTAGAATGTAAACATCAATGGCGAGAGAATAATTAGATATTATAAATATTTGATAAATAATTAATTGATTCTGATTTATTGCATTTTTCAATTAACATAAGTATTGAATCTTTAGCTGTGTAATTAATTTGAGTGTCTGAAATTGCAGATAAAGAAAAATATGATGTTGGTGCTAAACCAATTAATATAGGAATGAATGATTGAGTTATCAATCCTATGGTACTAAAAGTAGCAAAAGAACTTGCAGCTAAAATTGTTTTTTTAATAGAAGTTTTAACTAATTGTTCCATGCAATTTTTTAAATCTGCATATTGAAATCCTTCTTCTTCACCATAAACATCAGGCAATCCAAATGAAACTTTATAACCTTCATCAGTAAACTCATATCCTTTTCTCCAACTAATTATTAATTTACTATCTTCATCATGTATTATTTCTTCAACACCTGTTAAATTTCCGCTATGTGTTTCTTTTTTCCAAATTCTTTTTTTATTTTTTAATGTTTCTTCTATTTTTTCTAGTTTTAAATGGTGATAGCTACTATTATTACTAAAACATAACATTTTTATGCCGGACCTTAATTGGTGAAAATGGTTCGAAATAATTGCCAACATCACTTATTCCACGATATACTTTATCTTTTAATTTTTCTTCAAGTTCCATATTTTTATTATTTAAAGAATTAATATAAATTTAACTCAGTTTTTTTAATATTTCAACAATCTTCTTCCCATCTGCTTTTCCTTTTAATTTACTCATTACTTTTCCAATTAAAGCATTAAAAGGAATGTCTTTATTTTCATTAACAATTAACTTAATTTCTTTTTCTAAATCTGAATCAGACATTGATTTATAATTTTCAATAGAAATAAATTTATCTTTACAAATATCTAACAATATTTCTTGTATTGAATCTTTAGTTATTTTATCATTGTTTAAAGCATTAAATATTTCTTCAAAATAAATATCAGTTAACTTATTAATTTCAATATTAAATTTTCGTTTAATTTCTCTTGGAGTGCTTAACATAGTTTCTGCAATAAATGCAGGTTTTACATTTTTAAATTTTGCAACAAATTTTTCAAATACACTTACTTTTTCACTTTTTGCTGTTAATATAGCTAAATCTTTTCCCATTATTTTTTCAAATCTTTTAATTTTATTTTCTATTAGTTCAGGTAGTTTAATTTCTTTAATGTTGATTTTTTCAATCTTAACATCTGTTTCCGGGTACATTCTTGCTGCTCCTGGCATTGGTCTCATATATGTTGAAGTTCCATCTACGTTAGCTTTTCGTACTTCTTTAGGAATTCCTTTTAATAATCCTTTAATTCTTGGTTGTAATGATAATTGAACCATTTCATTTATTCTATTTTCATTTCCAATAATTAAAATAAATGCATCTTTTTCCTCAACATCTAATTTTTTATTTATTTCGCTAATTTCTTTCTCGGTAAATTCATATTTTTTTAATTTTTCATCAGAATGAATTATGCCTCCAAAACCAAAAACTTTAGCATAACCTGCTAATTCTGTTCCTAGTCTGTGGTTTGGCATAAGTTCTATTCCAAGTAAACCAGAAAAATTATTAAGTTTAAATCCAATAATATTTTCATTATTACTTATTGCTTTTTTTATAAATTTACAATTAGTATTTTCAAATGTTTTAGTTAAATTGCTTATTTTTAAATCATTTATTTTTTTTACTTTTTTCTTTATTTCAATTAAATTAGCTTGCCTTTTTACTTCATTTTCTACTAATAATGGAATCGTTTTAAGATCTTGTGCTCCTTTAATTTCAACTCTTGCTCCTTCTTTAATACTAACATTTACATCTTGTCTTATGGTTCCAAGTCCACGTTTAACTTTATTAGTACTTCGTAAAATCATTCCAAGTTTTTCTGCACTTATTTTTGCTTCTTCAGGAGTTCTTATATCCGGTTTTGTTGCAATTTCAACTAAAGGAATTCCAAGTCTATCTAAATTATAATTTGTAGAATTTTCTCCTTTATTAATTATTTTACAAGAATCTTCTTCAATACAAATAGTATCTATTCCGATTATTTTATTTCCTATTTGCATTTTTCCATCTCTTGCAACTAAAGAAGTTCTTTGAAATCCGGAAGTATTACTTCCATCAATAACAGTTTTTCGCATCACTTGTATAAATTCTGAAATATTTGCTTTTAGGATTAAACTACATTGTATTGCTACATTCAATGCATTTTTATTTATATCATGAGGGGGTTCCTCATCTAATTCAACTAAACAGTTAGTGTCATGATATCCTTGGTAAACGAAATATTTTTCTTTTTTATTTTCATGTTTCGCAGCAATATCAATTTCGCCAGTTTCTCCTGCGGATGCTCTTAAATATCTTTTTATTTCAAAGTTAGGTTTATCTTCTCTAATTAAAGTAGGGCAGTTACAAAATAATTTATTACCTTCTAATTGTTGATGAATTTCCAGTCCAGCAATCAATCCAAGTTTTTCATAATTCATAAATAATCTTCCTCGAACTCAGTTCTTTCACTTAGTTCTCCTCTTAAATCTTTTAGAATTAAATCTTTAGTTTCTTTTTTATGGTTACTTAATAACCATGCTAATTTAATGAATGTAGTTTCGGTTGTCATATTATTTTTATGCCCCAAAATTCCAATTTCTTGTTCTTTTCTAGCATTTTCGTATACATTTAAATTAAGTCTACCAAATATTGTTTGAGGAGATAAAACAATTACATTTTTCATTTTTTCTAAAGTTTTGAATATTTTATTACTTTCTCCTTTTCCACTTATTGGTAAGTTACCAAGTCCAGTACTTTCAATAACTAACCCTTCATGATTTTTGAAATATAAAAAATCTTCAGCATACATATTTGTATATTGTCTTAATATTCCAACTTTAATTTTTTCATTTAATAGTTTTAATGATAATTTTCTTTTTTTATCTATGTTATATTTTTCATTTAACTTTTTAATCTTTTCTCCTTTAAAATCAACTAAAGCAAAATTTTTTGAATTAATTGCTTTGAAAGCATCTCTTCTGCTAGTATGCATTTTTCTTATATTTGTGGCAGGAAGAATTGCGCAAAAATCATCATTAGTTGAATTATGCATACATACTCCGACATCTGCAAAGTTAGAATTTGCGATAAAATAGGCAGCATTTATTAGATTTAAGCCAGCATCACTACTTCCTCTATCTGAACTTCTTTGACTTCCTACAACTAATACTGGAATGTTAATATTTTCTAAAATAAATGCTAAAGCAGCAGAAGTATAATGTAATGTATCTGTTCCTTGAGTAACAATAATTCCATCTACTCCTTTTTTAATTTCTTTTTCTATTTCTTTTGCTATTAAATTATAATCAGAAAATCTCATATCTTGACTCCACATGTTTCCGATTAACCTTGAATTTAAATTCGCTATTTTATGTAATTCAGGAAACATAGATATTAATTCTTCTGGTTCAAATTTTGAACTAACTGCCCCAGTAGAATAATCAACTTTACTTGCAATGGTTCCACCAGTATGAAGAATTGAAATTGTAGGTAATTTTTTATTTTTTTTAATATTTTCTTTCTTTTGTTTATTTTCTTTTTTATTTCCAATACTTTTAATATTTTTAATTTTATCTTTCTTAATTACTAAATTATATCCACTATCTAATTTTACTATAACTAAATCATCATTTTTAATTAAAGTTCCTTCAATAGTTTCATCAGTGATAACTTTTACTCTATCTCCAATCATAGTAACTAGAAGTTAATTGTTATTTATATAGTTTTGTGATTCTATTTATTTAAATTTTTAATAACATTTCCTAATTTATCTAAGTTATTGCCAAAAGAAGCCCAATCTCCTTTTTTCATTGAATTTTCTAATAGATCATAATACTTTTGTGCATCTTCAATAAGGTTAGTTTTTGGTTTATTTTCTTTATTAATAACTACAGGTTTAGATTTACCAAATAAAGCTTCTAAAGCTAATTTTAAGTTTTCTTCCATTACTACACTTTCTCCATCTGAAACTAATACTCTTTTTAATTCGGGCAATTGGCCAGTTTCAGCTTGTATATATAACGGTTCAATGTAAAGTATACTATCATCTATTGGAATGATTAATAAATTTCCTCTAGTTACTCTACTTCCTTGTTGACTCCAAAGTGTAAGTTGTTTTGAAATTTCAGAATCTTGATCAATTT
>CAZPRK010000019.1:0-12193 GCA_964589485.1 uncultured Methanosarcinales archaeon
AGTTTACTGATGTCGAATCAAATATTCCTAAATTTATTGAAGTAATGAATGCTATTGAATACAACGATATTCCAATTGGACAACATTGTAATAAACCATACGAATGTCCTCTAAAAAAAGAATGTTGGGGAACTCTTCCAGAAAACAATGTTTTACAACTAACCAACTGGAGAATTTATTGGAAACTATTCAACGAAGGAATACAAGATATCAAAGATATTCCAGAAGGAACTAAACTTGCAGCAAAAGATGAAGTATTGATTGAATCATTAGAACATAATCCCTATGTATCAAAAGAACATATCAAACACTTCTTGAGTTCATTGAATTATCCGTTATATCATTTTGATTATGAAACCTTTGACACAGCAGTTCCAATATTTGACAAATCAAAGCCATACCAAAAGATTGCATTCCAATACTCATTACACATAGAGCAAGAAGATGGTTCAGTAGAACATAAAGAGTTTCTAGCAGAAGGAGGAGAAGATCCAAGACCTGCAATGTTAGAACAAATGAAAACAGACCTAGAAGGAACTGGAGATATTGTAGCATTTAACAAATCATTTGAGATTAGTGTAATGAATAAATTAGCAGAGGACTTTCCAGAACATAAAGACTGGCTATTAACTGCAATTAATAGAGTGGTAGATCTTGCAGATCCATTCAGAGCATTTTACTATTATAACAAATCACAAAAAGGATCATACTCCATAAAGAAAGTTCTTCCAGCAATTACAGGAAAGAGTTATTCTGAACTTGAAATTAACAATGGTGGAGATGCAAGTATGTTGTATTTCTATAGCCACATCAAACCAAAGCTAGACAACAAAGAAGAGATTAGAGAGAACTTGTTGAAATATTGTGGGTTAGACACTGAAGGAATGATTTGGATTATTCAGAAGTTAAAGGAGTTAGTGAAATGAATATCAAAAAAGCAATAGATAGTTTTGTTCAAGGAAAACAAAAGAATAAAGGTAAACAACCGAATGAAAGGTATGCTTCCTTTGATTATTGCTATAATTATTTTTATGGATTTTATGAAAAGAACAAACTTGACCAATTAGCATCCAAAGAAAGACTTCATGAAAGCTGTCTTCAGATAGGATTTTATCTTGCTAGTTGGGGGATGATGCGAGGATCATCATTTCTTCTCGAAAAAAGTGCAAGAAATTTCAAACCACTGATAGTTGCAATTAGTAAAATGGATAGAAAATTATGGGAAATCGATGTTGATTCATATAATGATGAAAATATTCAACTTTTAATTAAATGTAAAGAAGAAATAATAAATGCATTAGGAAAAGAAAACAACCCAAGCGATACACTAATCACAAAAATAATGTTGGGAGTATTTGGAACTGTTCCTGCATACGACCAATACTTTAGAAAAAGCTTCAAAGTATACAAATTTAATAAAAAATCATTAATAAAAATTAAACAATTCTATGAAGACAATAAAGAGATCTTTGATTCGTATGATCTTAGAACTTTTGACTTTATTACTGGCGAAGAAACTAAACACAAATACTCTATTGCTAAATTAGTAGACATGTGCGGTTTTATGGATGGTCAATAACTGCAACTGGTTGCAATAATTGAAGTTTCTCTTGATATTCTTCTTTTGTGATTTCTCCTCTGACCATTTGCATTTGAAGGAACTCAACAGGTGATTGTCCTTGTTGAGGATATGCTATTCTTTTCACTTCTTCATGTGGAATTACTTGTTGCCGTAACTGTGTACTAAATGCTTCATTCACAGCTTTTCTTTTTTGAGTGCTTGCTATCTTTGCATAAACAAGAGTTGTGTCATATCGCACATGACCCATTAATTCTTTGATGTCTTCCAAAGCAACACCTTTATTACGAAGATAAGTTCCATAAGAATGTCGAAGTGTATGGAAATTATATCTATGGCGAGTCATAGTCTTGTATTCTTTTTTCCCTTTGACTGTTACTTCTCGACGAATATCCTCTTCCGGAATTTCAAGATCCGCATTTTTTAAAACCAATCTATATTGCTCATACAAACTTTTCTTTCGTAAAGGATCGTCTGGGGATTTATCAGAAGGAAATAACCATTGACCACCTTGTATCAAATTAATCCATTTCTTCAATGGGCTAATCATTTGATCTGGAATTGGAATGTATCTGTCTTTACCATAATTATTTGTTTTTCTCAAAGCATATTTGCTATCAACCACTTTGAGTTTTTTATCAAAGAAATTGACATTATTGATTTTCAGATTACAAACTTCAGAAATACGAAGACCACAAAAGAATGCTAAAGCTGAAGCCATAGCAACTTTTACATTAGTCATTACATCAAAAAGCCTAATCAACTGATCCGGATCAAATGCATTTGGCAGTTTATTTTTATTTCCCATTTTATAGCCCCCTCATAACTAACCTGAGTTCATCAAGAATATCAACAGATTTGGAGTTATATTCAGCTCTCCGTCTATTAGCACTGATTTCCATAGCCTTTCTGAAGCTATATTGCCCCTTTGCAAGCTTTTCTTTAACATCTGAGGGTAATCTAGTGGCTATGAACCAACGATAGGTTGTGGAAGCATTCAGCCCATTCTTGAGCATATATTCATACAGAATACGTTCATTAGCAGTTAGATCTCGATATCCTTTCCACCCCCTTCTACCAAGAGGAACGCCCTTTCGTTTATGCGCCAGAAAAGTCCTAATTTTACTCAACATTCGTATCAGCCTATCGCCTTCAACTTCTGGTAAAATTGTTTTAATGTCACGCTTTATCTCATTAACCTTGTCAAAAATATTTCTTTTCTTGCCATTTTCTCGAACATTTACATTTCCTATCCTATCATAGCTCATCTTTTCCATACCTCACATTAATTCAAGACAATATTTAAGTCTTGTAAAGTGACGGTAAAGTAAAGAGGTAGAATGAGAAATCAACCGAAGATTCGGTCAATCTAAGCCTGTGATAATTCCTGCAAATATTCCTAAAATTAATGCAATAATTAGTTCAATAAATAGCATGGTTGAATTATAACTTTAAGTTATATATAGTTTATCTTGATAAATATAAATTCATCTTTTAATTTCCTCTGCAATTATTTGTAATTTCCCGTTATATTCTTCAACTGAACCAATAACTTCCACATAATCATTCTGTTTAAGATCAAATTTTGAATCTTTAAACACAACAACATTCATTGTATTTGGTTGAGATATTTCCAAAAATGTAACTTTTTCTCTTTCATCTAGTTTAGTAATTACTCCTTTTATTTTAATATCATTGTCAGCATATGTAATTTTATTTATTTCGGTTTCATTAAGTGAAATATTTTCAACCGATATATATAATATAATTATTCCAATAATTGAAGAAATTAATGCTAATTTTATTAAAGTAACTTCTTTCATCTACATTCTATAACTAATTTGGCAGAGTTATCCATAATTGTTGCATGATCATCATTTGGATAGAAATATACTTCACTTCCTTCTACATTATTATTTTGTATATCTAAAGGATTACAAAACATTTTGAACCAACCACATCTTTTTCTTAAAGAAGAGTCGGTTATAGTTTTATGGTGAACAACTCTGAAGTTATTTGGTTTATTTTCCCATTTGTTAAATCCAAGGCCAATTTCTTTTCCAAAACCTATTGTATCTCCTATAAATATTTCTCCTACGTGATATCCGTTAATAGGTGAAGCTAAAGTATGTAATTCAACTATTCCATCATATTTTAATTTGTTCATTGAGTTAACAGCAATTATTCCGCCTGCACTTTCTGCTAATATTACTATTTCTTCTACATCTTTATTGTAAGTATTAAACTGATTTATAAAATCATTACTTATTTGATCCATTGTTAACATTTCATCGTAATCAAAGTCAAGAATGAACTTTACTTTTGGATCTTTGGCAATTAATTTTCTTTCAAATTCAAATTGTTCAGGTCCATGGGAACCATATCCATGAATATACACATATCCTCTTGATTTTACAGAATTATCATTTTTACAAGAAAATTCATCATAAGAAATATTTCCTTTTTCTAAAAAAATAATGCCAAAGAAAACAATTAAAGAAATTGTTAAAGCAATAAGAGTTTTTTTAAAGTTATTTTTAACTCTTTTTTTATGTTTTATTTTTCTTTTAACTGTTTTCTTTTTAGACATTTTAATTATTTAAATGCATTAATCCCCATGCTAAAACTAAAACAGCCCACAGGTAATTTAAACTCGGGTTCCAACTTAATGCTTGATTTAAAGCAATCAATACACCTACTAAAATAGCTCCATAAGACATTTGTTCTTTTGATAACATAGTATCACCTCAAGTGATTTAATGTATAAATGATTATTAAATGTTTCTGTTTTCTTTATATCTTTGAACTACTTTTTGTTGATTTTTCCAAAGCCAAAAAATATCTTTAAGAATATCTAATTTACTTTTTTTAATACATTTATTTAACTCAGTTCTAATTACTTTTCTTTTACTAAATATATTATTATCTATTATTACTATTTTATTTAATGAAAAGTTTTTAGTTTTTTCTGTTGTAAATATATTATTACTAAAATTAAAAATAACATTTCCTGTTTTGGTTTTAATTATTCCTTTTGCTCTTAGAAACTTTTTTTTAATTAAATATTTTTCTATTTTTTTGATATGAACTATTCCATGCCTTTCGTATGTATATGCATTAATATCTTCATGTTGTTCATTCTTTGATTTTAATCCTAAATTATTTTTAATCCTCCAAAATATATAAGGTATGTATTTATTTTTTATTTTGTCTTTAAGCATAATTTTGTTAGTATATAATTTATTAACATCTATATTGGAATTAATTGTTCCATAAACGTTTTTATTAAAATGTTTTAATTTTTTAATTAATTCTTTTGAATTATTTACTAAATCAATTTTATTTAGAATTATTGATGAACTATTTTCTAAATTTTCTAATGTATTTGAACTTAATTTTTCACATTTATCAAATTTAACTGCATCTATTACAGAAATAACATAGGGTTTAATCTTTTTTTCATTTAAAGCAATGATGACGTTATTTAATTTACTTGCTCCGGATGTTTCAATAATTAAAGTTTCATTATTTAATCTATTTAATGCTTTTTTCAATAAACCTAAATTAATGTTTGATATGCTTCCTCCATTTATTTCTATAACATTACAATTTGTAAGTTTACTGTCTATATTATAATCTCCTATTTCGTTTTCTATACAAAGTACATTTTTTTCTTTAAGAATGATTCTTTTTACTAATTCTGTTTTTCCACTTCCCAAAAACCCAGAAACTATTATTGCTTTCATAACCAACTCACTAGAAACTTTTGACCTAAATAAAAGCCAACTATTATACTAAATAAATTCCAAGAATATCCAAGTGTAAAAAGTGCAACATAAACTCCAGAAACAATATCTAATATGCTTGCTATGTCTCCTGAAAATGCGAATAATCCTCCTTTTAGAATTAAATAGCTTGCAGCATAGAATAACCATTTGAGTGGAACAAAGGGAGCAAACAACATTACAAGAACAACTAAAAAATCACCAAGTCCTAAGACTTTAGTTATCATACAAAGACACCAAGTAAAATTATAGTTAAAATCATACTTGTCATAGAAGCAACTAAGCCTTTTATTTTATTATTTACAACATTTTCATTGTGTCTTTTAACAAAATATAATAATGAATAAACGCTAATTAAGGCTATAAAAAATATACCTGAAATTTCTATAAATGATGGTAAGTATTCTTCTGAGGCAAATTTAATAAAAAACATTATAATTACTAAAAACATAGCATTAATTATAAATCCTTTCTTATGTTGTTGAATAAATGGATCTCTTTCTGAAGTTTGAAACATCATTAATAATGCAACTTCTGGTTGAATCATTTGCCCATACCATTTTTTAGTCATTTTGCTGGATACCTCATCCAGCAGAAAACTATTTATAGTATATAAGCTTTGCTTTTTTTAATGTATATTGAAGATAAAGAATATGAAAAAATTAATGCTATTAGGGTTTTAATAAAAATTTCTATTGTTAACAGTAGAGCTGAAATTGCAGAAAAATTAAACCTTGGTGAAGGTGTTACAAGGAGAATATTAGAATTATTAAAAAGCAAAGGGTTTATTATTTCAACTAATAAGGGGCATAAATATACTGAAAGTGGTAAATTACTTATTAAGAAAATTAAAAAAAATTTATATTTAACTAAAAATATTACTACAAAATTATATTCTGGATATAAAAATACAGCTATTTTAGTAAAAGATTATAATAAGAAAAAATTAGATTATAAATTACGTGATGTTGCCATTAGAAATGGAGCTCAAAGTGCAATAATATTTTGTTGTAAAAATAAAAGCCTTAAATTACCTGATTGTTCTTACAATAATGAAGAATTTAAGAAAATTCAAAAAAATTTCATTTTAACAGAGAATGATGTACTAATTATCACTTTTGCAAAAGAGCAAGTAGTTTCTGATATTAGTTGTTTGTTTGCTGCTTATGAGGTAAGTTCTTGTTTGAAAGTATTTTAACGGTTCTTTGTTTCAAGTCTATTAAGAACTTTTTTTGGTAGCTTAGCTTTTGGAGGTCTATTAAATCTCATGAATCTGTCAATATTGTTCTCATTATCCATTTTGAAGTCATTTTGATCAGGAACTTGAATATTAGATATGTTTTTTAATCTCTCCTCAACTTTACTTTTATCCTTAACTTTTTTTACCTTATCTTTTTTCTTTTTCTTACTCATTATACTCACCTATATTAACAGAAAACTCTTTTATTTTTAAATTTTACTTATTGGTCTATGATATATTTTAAATAATATAAAAATTATAGTTTGATTATGAGCATTTTTTCAGATTGGTTTGGACATACTCCTAATTTAGAACCGTTTAAAGGAATTAGTATGGATATTACTGATTCTATTAAAAACTTAAAATCAATTGTAGATAATTACCATCAGAAAGTTGCTCTTTTATCGTATTTTGTTAAAAATTGGGATAAAGGAGATTTAGATAAATTAATTGATTTAATGCGTAAATTAAAAAAAATATGCAAATTTGATGTTTCGTATGAAAATGGAGAAGAAAAGTATATTTTAAGAGCTATTTCTAAAATAAATAAAATTATTGATAGAAATAAAACATCTCATAAGTTAGCTCAATCTACTTTAGATGATTTAAAGTCATTTAAGACACAATTACATCCACTTTCTAAGATTTTATTGGCTCAGTTTGATTTTTTTGAAAAATATGATGATAAATTAATGTTAGAAAATAAAAATATAGATCAATTATCTAAGTTAGTAAAACAAGAAGGAATTTTATTATTTGACATTAAAATATCAGATGAATGGCTGCCTATAGATTATTTGAGACATATTAGGCTTAGAGTAAATTCTGAAATTTCAAATTCAGAAAATTTGTTTATGGATAACATTGGGCCTGAAGATGCAAGTGTAGCTAAAGGGTTAATCTTTCAAGAAAAAAATGCAAGGGTGGCATATAGTTTATTTTTACAATATAGTAGAAAAAAAATATTAAATTTGAGGACTCTTAATAATAAAGACATAGCATTCAAACTTTATAATGAAGTTTATTTTAAAACTCTTCTTCAAATTATAAAAGATGAATTAATTTTGAAACAAATAAGTCGTGAAAAGCTAATAGGTTGGTTAAATTTCATTATAACAACTTGTATGGATATTGAATTAAACGGTGAGAATGCACAAAATATACTTTTCGAAAGTTCAAATTTGTTAATTAAATTAGACTCTCAAAATTATAATAATTTTATTAGTAAAGCTAAATTTATTTTAAATACTAACCAAGTAGTAACTAATTATGACGATGCGATTAAAGACTTAGAATATGCCAGACAATTATTTCCACAAAATAATGTAGAACTCTTAAAATTAAAATCTAGGTTAATGGCAAGAAAAGTTAATCATAATGAATTGTATAGTAATGTTGAACCTACAGAAAAAGAAAAAAATTGGAGAAAAATAGGTAATATTAATTCAGCGGAAGCTGCTTATTCTAAAATATTAAATCTTTTATCAAATTTAGATTTAAAACATAATAGAGAAATTTTAGCAGATGCTTTTAGAACTGCTGGATATGAAAAAATAATAGAAGCTGACTTCCAAGGAGCAAAGTTAACTAAACTCGACAGAAAAGAACTTGAGAAAATTTATGGAGTTAAAATTTATCCTATTACTTTGGTGGTTAGTACAGATAAATGGCAATTTTTAAAAGGTAAAAATTTAGATGGAATGTATAAAAAACTCAATTTAGAGGGTTGGATTGGTGGGGTAAATATATCTTCTAAAAAATTTGCTTATCCTTTTAATCAACTTGGTGGAATTAGAATTTTGTCTGAAAGTCATTACGATCCTCATGAAGATTTACATGGAACTTTTGACATTTATCAATTATCGACTCATCCAATAATAAATGAAATTTTTGCATATAGGACAAATGTAAGGGATGGAACTAGAACTTGGAGAGGTGTAAGCTCTACTTTAATTGATAGGTATGTTTCTTATTTTTATCCAAAAATTAATAATAAAGAAAGAAAACAACTTAAAAAAGAAATAAAACAAGCATGTAAATTAATGTTTTTAATGCAATCTTTATGGGATGAAAAAAAGATATCTAGCATTTTGCTGAAATGTAATAATTTAGAAGATTTACTTAAATATAAGGATGACTTAAATAAAGGTAAAAAAATAAAAAATTTATTTAATTTATTATGGAATTATTAATGAGCCTACGAGGATTCGAACCCCGATCAATCGGTTTCATCATAAATGTTCCGAAGCCGACCGCACTAATCCATTATGCTATAGGCCCAATTATAATTAAAGATCTTATTTAACCTATAAAAGTTTCTATTTTCGGTTAAGTATAATTTCAATTGTAGAAACTCTAACTTGTTTTCCTTCTTTGTTTTCAAATTCTTCAGAATTAATATTTATTTCTTTAACTTCGACTTGTTCATCTAAAAACCTTTTGGTGGCAACTTCAGCTATGTCGACTGCTCTAGAAATAAACTTTCCTCTTGCTTTAATTTTAATTTCTTGTGCATTTTTTGTTGTAAATTGCATTACAACTCCGGTTACATAATTCATAAAAGGTTTTCCGCCAACAAAAATAGAATTGTCTTTGAAATCTTCCATTTAATTCACCTTTAAAATTCTTTTTTGATTTTTACTAATCTAGTTATGTAACCAGTTACTATGTTTTTTAATTTATTTGATGAAATATCTAAATATTTTGTAACTAATTCTTTATTTTCTTTAAAATCTTCTTTGAATTCTGGACCGTGGTTTTTATATAAATTCACAGTCGTTCTCTTTATTAATTTAGTCTTAATTCTTCCCATGATGCTAGGATTTTTTAGTTGGTATATAAATCTTACGCAATCAACCCCTTCCTCTTTGCATTTCATATAGTTCTTTTACATAACTCAATTCACTAGGATTATTTTTATCTTCTCTTAATCTAATTACTCTTGGAAAACGTAATGCAAACCCTGAAGAATAATTAGTTGATTTTTGAATTTCTTCAAATTGAACTTCAATTATTATCTTAGGTTTAACTTTAATTTCTCTTCCATCTTCTTGTAAAATTAAAGGTTTTAATAATTTAGTCATTTCATCAAAACTTAAACCTTCTCCTATTTCTTTAAAACCTGTTCCAACTTTACCAATTTCTAAAAAATCATCTCCTTTTTGACATGCTAATGAAAAACTACTTAACCAATTTGCTCTTTTTCCGGTTCCCCATTCTGCTCCAATTATAACTAAATCTAAAGTTTCCATTACTGGTTTTATTTTAAGTCCATAGCCAACTCTTGCACCTGGTTTGTATATGGCATCTAACTTTTTTGCCATTACGCCTTCCTCACCTAAATCTAAAGCTTTTTGATAAAATTGTTTAGCGTCTTCAACATTATCGGTAACTAATTGTTCAGCTAAAACAATCTTACCTTTTTGTTCTGAAATTATTTTTTTAATTAACTTTCTTCTTTCAGAAAATGGCATATTTAATGTACTTTGACTAGCGAAAGCTAAAATATCAAAAACATTTACTATGATTGGAAACTTTTTTGCAATTTCTTCAATGTCGTATTTTCGTTTAATTCTTTGACTTATTTCTTGGAAAGGTAAATACTTATTATCTTTAAACCCTACAACTTCGCAATCTAAAATGAAATTATCTCCTGAAACATATTTGTCAATGTAAGAAACAACATCTGGGAATTGTTCGGTAACATCTTCTAAACTTCTTGTAAATAATTTTACAGTTTCTTTTTTGTGTACATTTAACCTAAACCCGTCGTACTTAAATTCTAATGCCATAGGTTTACCAAGTTTTTCAAAAGCATCTTCGATATTTTTTGCTTTAGGGTATAACATTGCTTTAACTGGTTTCATTACTTTTATTTTTATTTTATGTAATTCATTATTTTTAGCAGCTATTGCAATTTCAACTAAATCTGAAACATCTAATGCCTCTTGTAATTTATTTATAATTTTATTATATTCTTCTCTTTCAAATTCAATTTTTTCTAGTTTTTCTTCACATTCTATACATTTTTTTTCTATTGGGACTATATTTTTACATTTGGAACATTCAACTAAAAATTTAGTGTCAAGAAAAGCCCATGCTATTGCGTCTCTTATAGAACTTTCACCTACGCCAATTCTCATATCTTCTAAAATAAACCTTGTAATATACTTTGCTTCAATTGGCGAAGCGCAAGAATACAATTCTGAAATTAATTTAATTTTTTGGTCAACACTTTTATTTCCGGATATTGTACTTAATTTTACAATATTATCATATACTTTTTTAATTGTTAAATTTTGAGAAAATAAAGTTGATTGTTTTTTATTTGAAATTAATTTTTGAGCAACTTCACCTAGATCTCCTATTTTTTTCCATTCTTTTTCAATGTTAGCATATCCTGTAGCTAAATTTAATGCTTTTATAACATATTTTGTACTTACTCCTAATTTTCTTTCATCCCATATATGAAACACACTTCCTTGCATCATAGGAATAACTATATTAAAATCAGATTGTTTACATTTTTTAAGAAGTTGAGATACATAAAGTGTTTTAGCCAACCTTTTATTTTTAGCTTGAATTTTCTCATAAAATTCAACTATGTCTGTGTACTGCATAAAGTTTAAATATTATGACTCATTTAAATAGATTATGGATACAATTGAGTGTATAAGAACAAGGAGAACAATTCGTAAATTTATGGATGTTCCAATTGCGTTTGATATTGTGTCTAACATTGTCGATTGTGGAAGATTAGCTCCAACTTGCGGCAATATTATGAATTTTAAATTTATAGTTGTTTTAGAACCAGGAAAAAGAAGAGCTATAGCTGATGCTTGCTTACAACAACATTGGATGGCTTTAGCTCCTGCAATAATTATTATTGTTGCAGAACCAGTTGTTGCAAAAAGGTATTATGGAATAAGGGGAGAAAGGCTTTACACTGTACAAAATTGTGCAGCTGCAGCTCAAAATATTTTGTTGGCAGCAAATCATTATGGGTTAGGTGCAGCATGGGTAAGTGGTTTTGATGAAAATATGGTTAAACGTATTTGTGGAATTCCTGATGAACACAGACCTCAAATTATTATTCCTGTTGGTTATCCTGATGAAAAAGTTCCAATGCCTCCAAAATATCCGTTAGAAAATGTTTTTTATTTTAATTCATGGAGAGCAAAAATAAAAGACGTTGTAGCATATTTTGGATGGACTTCTTTAAAGGTTCAAGAAGCTCTAGAAAATATGAAAGATAAATTTGGAGAAATCTCTGATAAAGTTTCTAAAAAAGTTGATCAAATTAAAGAAGAGATTAAGAAAAAGTGAAGTTGGGTATTTATCAACATTATAAAGGTAAGAAATATAGAGTTATTGCTTTTGCAAGACATAGCGAAACATTAGAAGAAATGGTTGTATATCAAGCTTTATATACTTCTGAAGAATTTGGTGAAAATGCTGTTTGGGTCAGGCCTCAAAAGATGTTTTTCGAAGAAGTTAAAGGAGTTCCTAGGTTTAAGTTTATTGGGGGTTAATTGAATAATTCTCTCCCAACCCATCCCAATAAACCCAAAAACAAAGGGTAAATTATAA
>CAZPRK010000020.1:0-11103 GCA_964589485.1 uncultured Methanosarcinales archaeon
TGTCATAACCTAAAACAAACTTAGGACACTTTTCTATTTAACTGTCAAACTTGGGGTTTAAAGCTTCTGCACCATTTTCGAAATTCTTTGATGTCTTAGCAAAATTTTTAATAACATCATCATCAGCACCTCCTAAATATGCAAAAAAAGCTTTACTGTTTTCAGCACCTTTACTAAATACAGAAATACTTCCCTTAACAATTTCAACCAATTTCCCAGGAGATCTTGCAATCAACTTCACACTACCTATCATCAACTGAGGTACACTAAGAATAGTATCTGCAGCATCTTTAACTGCCTTCGTACCAATAGTTTTTGCCATTTCTGGTAAATTATTCTTCAAAAATACTTTCACAGTAGCAATACTTCCATCAAAAACTTCTCCAGCAAGTCCAGTTCCTCCTGCAGTAGCAATAGCTGCACCCCAAGTCGCATAATCATATGCAGTAGCTGCATGAGTTATTCCACAAATTAATCCTTCTACTGGATCATTGTCAATAATTTGCAAATAAAAAGGATTTACTGGAAGATACTCTTTACATTTCCAACTGTCTCTTGCATCTACTATTAATTCAACAACAGGAATCATGTTACAAGTTATTTCCTCAGCAGTTGGATGTTTTGCGCCTTCAAACTTTCCATCCCATAAACAAGCAACAACTGAATCAGAAAAATCCCAACTTGAATTTGGACCTTTAGTGATAATGTTTTTCATAGCAAGAATATTATCATAAATTTCATCATCAGAACGCAATACCAATGCATAATGCTCAGTGTCCCAAACATTTTTTTGTATAGACATTGAACTTTTTTCTTTACTTACAAAAGGAAGACATGCTATTGCATTATTATCTTTTTCTGTTCCAACTAAAACTAAAGTATGTTCATCTAATTTTGAATGAGAATTACATCCTACTTGTGAAGATTCTAATACAGAAATAGTTCCAGCATCTTCATAACGATCATCAATAACATCTTGTAATTTATTTATTTCTTCAAGTAAATTATTTCCAGGATTATCTGGAACAACAAAAATAATATCCTGCTCTACAAAAAGTTCATCAGTATCTTTAAATGCTTTAGATGTTTGTTGTATGTAGGGATAATCTGAATAAATTGTTTTTATTTCACTTGCATCGGAAACTCTACCTAACAAAGGCCAATTTATACCTTTCATCAAAGAAACATCTCTTCGATAATGTGGAACTACAAAATCATCTCCAATAATTAATAATTTTCCTAAGTCACATGAATTTTTACATTTATTCTTAATAAAATCTGCAACTTTAAGAGAATATACATTATTAATATAAGAATAATCATAATCTTCTTTATAATCATTAAAACTTTGCCAAGGTCTTTCACCGATTTGTTCATAATACAAGTCATAAACTATGCCGTTATTCCTTTCAGCATTTTTGTATGCAGATTCAATTAAATCTACAACTTCTACTTCAGCAGTAAAAGGAAATTCTTGATCTAAAGCTTGACTATCGGTTAAAATAATAAAACTAGGATCATTTATTATTTCAATTTTAAATACATATTTTCCTGAAATAATTGAGTAAGTTCCAATTGCATTTTGATCAATAGCTAATTTAAATTTATTAGGGCCCTTAACAACACTCAATTTATTATCATTATATTCACCATTTAAAAGCATAAAATCATTTGGAAGATCTAAGCTGATTTTTTGAATGTCAACAGAATCAATAGTAAGAGTTAACAAATCATTTGGTTGCTTAAAAATAGTAATATCGCTTTTAGCATTACCATCTACTTTCATAGAATAACCAAATTGACGAATACATTCACCTGAGACACAACCAAACTCACATTTCTCTAATAATGTTCTTGATGAATCATAACTACATGATGATGAAACTGTTCCAGGATTATTACAAACTCCACTGCCTGAAGTAATATACAAATCTCCACCTGAACAAAACGGTCTATCTACAAAATAAGAATTACTACAATCATTATTATTGTTACAAGAAATATCTAAACAAACTCCATTAGAACATTTACTTCCCGGATTACATTGTTGTACAGTTCTAATTTCCGTAGTACAATCTATTTTTCGGTAAACTTTTTGAACATTTTGTTCATCTGAACAAAAATTAGTTCCAATAAATCCTTCTTTACAAGAAGTAGCTAAATCAAAAGTAACTAATGCCTGGTCATAATTTAATCCGTCTGAAACTAAAACCCTTACACTCCTATCTCCTGCCTCAGGGTCTTCAATTATAAAATCACTTTCAGCATTTGTATTTTCATCACAGTTATCACAATCTCCTTGACAACTATCCCAATTCCAACCACCTAAAAAAATACCAGATTGAGAATTATCATTCCAATAATCAAAACATGTAAATTTAATATCTCCTATGTGATTATTATTGTTAACACCAATAATTCCTCCACTTGAAACACACCGATTACTTTCAACATTATTTGTACATCTAGGACTTGAAAGAACTGCTTTAAAAGGAACACATGCTCCATTCTGACAAATATTATTATCTTTACAAGTTTCTTGAGGATATTCTACTTCATTACACCTATAATCTATATTTTTTACATAAATACTATTCCCATTACAATAAGGATCAGAAGTTTTAGGTTCACAAAACTCATTAGTTATACATTGGCCAACTTCACACACTTTTTCGCCACATTCTTCTATTAAAACAAAATCTTCTTTTTCACAGTTCAAAATAAATTTTCTATAAACATCATTATCTCGGCAAACTTTAGCCAACGCTTGTTTAGGGGTAGGGCATTCTGCATCAGGATCATAATCGCATGTATAAATTCTATCAAAACCTACTGCTTTTTGATAACCTTTAGCATCTTTATGATAATAATCTCCATTACAATCATTTGTACACTTTACATCCGGTATATAATCGTATTGAATCGCACCTAATTTAATACTTTTATCACACCAATCTTCCGGAATATTTTCAGTAGTAAGATATTTTTCAATATTCAAATTTTGTCCTAGTTTGTAAGGTGCTCCTTTATTATATATAAAATCAGTAATATGTCTTGTTGTACCATCATAGTCCCAAAATAAACTTACTTTTATTCCTGAAGCTGCCCTAGTCATTTTATAAAAAGTATTAGTTAATATTGATGTAATCGGATTAAGAATTCCTCCAAAAGTTGCATCTCCTATAATATAATTAGTACTAATCCTTTCAGATTGATTATATTCACAAACTTCATTCAATTCTGTGTATTTTACTGTTTTATTATAAGTTTCAATACAAGAACAAGAATTAGTATCTAATTCAAAATCTTTATAATTTTTCAACAATGAGAATTTTCTACTATTAGAACAAACTTTACCAAAATTATCATACCAACCATCTAACTTATCACAAGATGATTCGTCTTTCAAACAATAGTTAAAACCAAAACTTAATTTTCCAGATACTTGCAACTCTTCAGATTTATAAATTTCATCACTTCCATAAAAACATACCTTAATTTCATCATTTTTAATAGAACAAGTAGTTTCTAAATCAAAACTAACGTTATTTGTTATAAACTTCTCCAAAATATTAACTGAACATGAGTTAACAGTATCATTAAAAAAAGTAAAACTTTGGCAAAGATGACTTCTAGAATTGAGCTTAGTTGTAAAATAAAATCCATCATCGTACCATAAACGCCCCGTCTTATCGGCATTTAAGTTTTGAAATGGAAACATTTCTAAAACTTCAAAATTAAAAGATTCAGTATTAACAATATCTTTATTTTTACTATTTAAAATAATTTCATAATCTCCAGGAATTATAGTTTCATTAAATATAATTGAATTTGAATTTTCTGTTACAACTTTCTTATTTGGCATAACAATTTCAATTCGTGAATCATAGTCTGTATCAAAGGATACTTTATTTACTTCTCCAACAATTAAATATTTTTCAAAATTTACATTTTTAATAATAGGAAAGTCATAATCATCATATATTGCAATTGGGATTTTGAAGTTATTTACTGAGTTTATAGTTAAATTACCAATTCCTTCAAAATCATCAAAGATTTTAGATTCGAAAGGAGATAAAATAAATTGATCTAATATATTAGAACCTAATAATAAAGTTACTTCTACTTCTTGAAGACCATAATAAGTAAGTTCAAGTTTAGAATCTTTTAATATTTTATTAATATTAGATTTAATTTTACCCCTAAATACATCATGAATATTTAATAAACCTGAACCAAACTTTATCAAATCACCTTTTTCTTGAGCTGTATTCTTAAACAAATCTTTAACTTGATAATGATCTAAGCTTTTTTTTTCCAAAACCAAAGCAGTCATACCTGTAACAAAAGCCGTAGATAAACTTGTCCCTGATTTTTGTACATAACCATTTACATTTGATGTAATAATATCAACTCCAGGAGCAACAACATCTGGTTTTATGTAATCACTTTCATACCCACCTGAAAAATCAGCATAATTTCCTAATTTATCTACTGCACCTACAGTAATTGCATTTTCCATATTTCCTGGAGTTGTAACTCCAACAAAACCTCCGCATTTAGGATTATTATTGAACGGCCCACAATTACCAGCACTAATAATTACTTTTATGCCTCTATCAATAGCAGATTGAATTGCCATTAGTAAAGGAGAATCTTTATTCTCAATATAAGTTCCACCGAAACTCATTGATATAATATCAACCTTTTTTTCAATAGCATAATTTATACCTGCAATTATATCACTAGTAACTCCATTTCCTTCATCATTTAGAACTTTAACATTATATAATTGAATGTTAGGGGAAATTCCATTAAAACCTTCACCATTATCTGATTTGCTTCCTGCAATAATTCCAGCCATCATAGTACCATGACCATTTTTATCAATAGGATTATTCTCAAGAGTAAAATCAATAGAATCAATAATTTTATTTCTTAAAATTGGATGATTACTAATTCCTGTATCCAATATAGCTACTTTTATTCCTTTTCCACTAAAATTATTTTCAATATTTTTAGAAAAACCAATAAGTGGTTTACTTTCTTCAACCATAGTAAAATACTTTCTCTCTGGAGAAGCTTTTACTATAAATTCAGACTGAGCAATAACTTCTAAACTTTCAGAAGGAATATCTGCAACAATCACCCCAGATTCAAATGAATTTTCAACATATCCATCATTTTCTTTAATTTGTCTTTTAACTTTATCAAAATCATTAGGTTTTACAGTAAATAAAGCTTTTACATTGGAATTATTTCTAGCTTCCTCAATTAAACTTTTATCAATTACAGCACCTTTTAATTCATAAGAAACGAAACCAATGGGTTTAAAATCAATATTAGGTTCATCAACAAAATAGAAAATTGTTCCATATAAAAAAAACAGAATAGTAAAAAAGAGTAATACGTTCTTCCACCTAACTTTCAACCACAATCCCCCCAATTACGTGATTTAAATAAGGTAATGATATGCAAACTTATAAACATTACTTCTCAAATAACAACTTCTTCTTAATTGGATACATTTTCTGCATTTGAATAAATTGATCTTCATCTAAACTTAAAGGACTTACTATATAATTAAACTCCGCTTTAATATCAGCACATACTTGTTTAATTTCCGGCTGATATAACTCTTCACCTAGTAAAATAACATTAGCACTATTTTTTTCTTCTTTACCTTGAATATAAATTTTCTTTAAATTTGGTAAATTTTTAATTTTAGTAACAAAAACTTGTAATGCTTGTTTTTCCTTTTTGACTATTTGGCCAAGAAACCTACTTTGTTCATTATCATCTAAAACATATACTTTGAATTTAGATAACTTAACTTCCTTAATTATATTATAATCAACCAACTTTCTAACTATTCTAAAAGTTGAAGCTAAAGGTACTTTGGACAATTTAGATAATTCCCTAATGTAAAACTCTTTATTATCATGTTGAAAAAATTGTCTAAGTACGGCTAAGATTTTAGCATCAAATAATTTTTCAAGTATATCGTTCCCCATTAAATTATTAATATATAAGCTCATATTTAATGTTTTCTTTTTTGGAACATTGTTCCATAAATGAAAATAACCTTGTTTTCCTGTGGAAAATAGAACATTAGTGTAGAAAATACTAAACTAAGAGAAAGTTTTTATACTCAACAACAATCACTAAAACTATGATTCAAAAAATTAAAGATCTTATGAAAATCAATGAACTAATTACAGAATTAAGCAATAAAGTAAACGAACAAAACAAAGCAATAACAGAACAAAACAACACAATAAATGAAACTAAACAAGAAATAAAAAATTGCAGAAATATTATGCTTGAAGATCAAAAAAAATCAGTTAAAGAGCTAATATCAGAAATAAATGAAATCAAATCATTAAAAGAAGAATTTTCAAAGGAAATTAACGATTTTAAGCTTCAAAAAACCCAAGTAATGAAAAAGTTCATGGAACATAAAAATAATGAATTTAAAGAAGAAATAGATCGAATTAAGATAGATGTAAACAAATATAATGAAATTAAAACTAATTTTAGCTCATTATCTCAAAATATAGATAATTTAATGTTAGAAATAAATAAATTCAAACAAATTAGCACAAACATAAAAGAAGCTGATTTTGAGCTAGTTAAACATGCAAATAAGCTTAATGCTTCAGATAAAGAGAAATTACAACTAATGGCTAAAATAGACTCTTTACAAAGACTAATAAGCAAAGAAAGAAGAAAGCATTAAAGTTCTTCTAATGCGTGCTTTTTTTTATCAACTGTACCTTCCTTTGAACAATAAGGACATCTATTAGGAAGAGTAGTTGCGTCTTTATTTCTTGGTTCAAATTCATATTTACAAGCAGTACACCTAAGTCTCATAGAAGATATGTAAGCGTATAATATATATAAAATGTTCTTTAATTAAGTAGCTACTTAACAGTGATAAAATATAGAAAAGTTTAAATACTAAATACACATAACTAAAAATATTAAACCTTAGAGGTTTAGACACCCCTCTTTTTCCTCAAGGGTTTAAATTTTTTAAAATGGAAGATATAATCGAAGACAAAGAAGAAATGGAAATTTCTATAGATGCTAAAACTAATAGCGAAAAGCCTATTAAAAAAAACAATGAAAAACAATATCAAGATCCTTTTACTTTAGAATATTGTACTAAAGAAAATAATAAATGCGGAAATATTGTTATAAAACCAAGTGAATTTATTATTACAGAAAAATTTGAAGAAATAAAAGAAATTGAGCCTACAAATTAAGCTCTTCTTCTAACATTAGCTCTTCTACTAGGTCTTAACTTTTCAGCTCCCTTACCTTTGTTAAGTAATCCACGTGATTTTCTTCCTGAAGCAGTTAATCCACGCTGAACTCTATTTTTATGACCAGTAATCCATTTAATATCTTTATCCTTCTTAATTACAGGATGAGCTGTGTCAATTAACAATACTTCATACCAATGATATTTCCCATCAGAAGCAACCCAATAACTGTTAAGAACTTCGCAATTAACATACTTACTAGCTGCCCTTTCTTCAGCAATTGTTTGATATGATTTATCTAAATCTAACCTTTTTGATTGTCTTTTAGGTCGTCTTCTTCCAAAAGATTCTCTTACGTGACCACCACGAATTAATCTTTGTCTTACTATTAAAAAACCTTGTTTAGCTTTATAACCTAAACTTCTAGCTCTATCGATTCTTGTTGGTTTTGCCAATCTTACTGTAACTGGTTCTTTTCTCCAAGCAATTAACCTTTCTTTCCATAAATCTTTAAGATTTTCTTTAGGCTTTGTCCATAACTTTTGTATATATTTATACATTCCCATTTTTAATTCACCTTTACTGAGATTCAGGCTTGCCAAATCACCCACATTTCTCTTTTTGTCCAGAAATTGTAAATTATTTATAAAGGTGTTGGTTATAAAATAAAAAAAAGTTAATAAGCAATATCCTCATCAACTTCTCCTTCATTATTAACAACTTTTTCTCTAATTATTTCTACTTCGGCGTCTTTCAGTTCAAAAACAAATCTTTCCCACTCTAAATTAGGTTTCTTATACATAATAAACACCCCCCTATAAATATATAGACATCAAGATATTTAAATGTTTGGATGATAAGGAATAAAATAATGTTCTCGTCCCCGAATAAACACAGTTTCTTCAGCACCAGTATTATAGAAATAAATTATATCATTGACACCTAAGTTTTTTTGGTTCATATTAGTTAATAAATCAGAAAGTTCTAAGGTTGCATGCACAGCAGGCAAAGTTTCATAATCAAAAGTAGCACAAATACGATTCATTTCTATAGAATTTTGACTTCCTTCAAAAAAATCTAAAGTTCTTAAAGTGGCTTTAATTGCATCATATCTACTCGTAAAATTATTTACAATAGAAGGTTTAATCCCTCTTATGAATTCTAAAGAAGGTATAAATAAAGGATTTGAAACAACCAGTAATTTTGACATAAATAAAATATTATTCACAATCTATATAAATCTAACATTTCTTGTTCCATGAAATGTAACTTTCCTGGAATAATTAAACAGTGTAAAGGCGAACCAAAATCTTCTTTTAGTAAATCTTTTGCCTTACCATATTTAATTATATTATCGCTTCCAATCCTTGCACAACCAATACAATAAGTATCTTCTGTGAATATATTTTTTTTTCTTTTTTCTTCTATAATTAATAAAGTTTTAATAGCTTCATTTACAGTCATATAATGAGAAGGTTGAGGTTTATTAGTATTATTCTTTAATTCACTTTTAGAAGGTTCTTTAACTTTTATATCCAATAATAACAAAGTGTGCAAATCATTATTGTTTTTAATCGTATCATAAGGTGTTTCAGGAAGCCAATTATCTTCAGAAAAAACTATACTCGAAGTTTTCCCAAATTTATATAATTGTAAACCAGTTACACCTATTGCAGTTAAAATTGAAGAATTATGAATAATTTCTACACCTAATCCTTTTACTTTCGCTCTTTGAATTAAATCAATATGGGTTGTAGCAGAAATTGCATCACCTATAACTAAAAAAGCCACATTATCTTTTAAAATTTCATCAGAGTTATTTTCAACCATATTCCTATCAGCCAAAATAACTTTTTTTCCATATAAGCCTTCTAATTTTTCAAAAGGAACACTTAATTTACTAGTATAATTTTCTAAATAAACAGTATCACAAGCTTTAATTGCCTCTAAACCCTTCAAAGTAATATCTTTCTCATCATTTAGTCCAATTCCTATTATAAAAAAAGCCATATTAAGTTATCAACATCAAGATATATAAAAAGATTCTTCATATTTTCAAAATAAAGTTAATTAAATCAAAAACAACAAATGTAACCAGTATACTAAAAAGCACATTGTTTGTATGTTTAAAATTTAGGGGTTACAGAGCTTCTAAAGCGTTTACTACCAATGAGTACTTTTATTTAGAACCAAAATATTTATATATTAGTTAGAATATCTTATTTTTATAAAAAAAGATGAGTTTTTGGCGAAAAACTCAATCAACACACACAGAAACCTTTTTTTGACGAAAAAGGTTGTTTAAAGGTTCGTAGGCACAAACCAACAACAAACAGCTGCTTTTTGACGAAAGCAAACCATCGTTTCTAAGATAGAGTATTTAATTAATAATATATAAAGATTGTTATACTCTAGTATACAAATACCAAATAACCTAAAAAGGGGGAGAGAAAAAAATGGATTTTATAATTGAAAACGCAATGAAAACATCTGACGAAATGAACGTAGAAGAACTTCAAGTAGGTCAGGCAAATATTAAAGTAATAGGAGTTGGAGGAGCTGGTAATAATATGGTTGGCTGGCTTTACAAAAAAGGAATTAAAGGTGCAGAAATTATTGCATGTAATACTGACCAACAACACCTAAATATCACAGGAAGTGATAGAAAGTTCTTAATTGGTAAAGATACTACTAGAGGATTAGGTTGTGGTGGATTTCCTGAAAAAGGAGCAGAATCCGCAAAAGAAAGTATGTCTGAAGTAAAAGATTCTCTAAAAACAGCAGACATGGTATTTGTATGTGCTGGAATGGGAGGAGGAACAGGTACAGGAGCTGCACCAGTAGTTGCACAAGTTGCTAAAGATGCAGGAAGTATTGTAATTGGAACTGTAACCATGCCATTCAAAATTGAAAGAGCTAGAGTTGATAAAGCTGAATTTGGTTTACAACAATTAAGACAAGTTTCAGATACAGTTATAGTTATTGATAATAATAGATTAGTTCAAATTGCAGGAAACTTACCTATTCAGCAAGCGTTTGCTGTAGCAAATGAATTAATCTCAACAATGATTAAAGGAATAGTTGAAACTATTGCAGTTCCATCATTAGTTAACTTAGATTATGCTGACGTTAAAGCAATCATGACTAACGGAGGAGTAGCTGCAATCGGAGTAGGAAGTTCTGATACTAATAACAGAGTAGAAGAAGCAGTTAAAGGAGCATTAAGTAACCCTTTACTCGACATCAACTACGAAGGAGCAACTGGTGCATTAATCCACATTTCAGGTGGTCCAGATATGACTTTAGATGAAGTTAGTAAAATCGGTGAATTAGTTACCGAAACTTTAGATGAAGATGCAAACGTAATCTGGGGAGCAAGAGTAGCTGAAGACATGAAAGGAAAATTAACCGTAATGACTATAATCACTGGTGTAAAGTCACCATGGATATTAGGAAAAGTTGATTCCAAACACATGGAAAAAGAAACTCAACAACTTAGCGATGAACTAGGTATTGAGATAGTTAGATAAAACTCGTGATGTGTGCCTTCAGTTGATTCTATAATCACACCCCCAAAAAGGAGGCACACTTTTTATTTTAAAATGAATTTTGTTCATATTTTTTTTATTGGAGTAATTATTTTAGTTGGAGCTATTGTGATTAATTTAATAGTTGGTTATTTTGGAATTTCTACATGGTTCGTATTTAGTGAAAGTATAAAACAAATTGGATTTGTTTCTGCAATTAAAAAAGAGAGTTTTGTTTCTTTATTGTTTTTATTTATAATTTACCCTTTGTTTTTGGGTTTATTGGGATGGGTTGGGAGAGAATTATT
>CAZPRK010000021.1:0-9810 GCA_964589485.1 uncultured Methanosarcinales archaeon
TTTTGTTTTTCTTTTAATAATTGTTTTATTTTGCCTAATATTTTGTGTTCTTTATTTTCTTCATCTTCAATTTCTTTTATTATATCGCTTTCTTCAGTTTCAGAACCATTCTCATTTCTTTTCCTTATGAACAATACTAATAATATAATAGCAATTAAACCACCAACTCCACCGCCTAATTCCCATCCTGAGAAACCATCATCTTTTTCATCTTGTTCTGGAGTTAGGGTAACTTGAGGGTTACTTTTCAAAAAATCATAGTACCTTTGAATGATGTTAATAATACCATTTGCCCAATTTGGATCTTCTTGATTATATAATTGTTGAACATCTTTTACTAATTTAAAAACGTCTTTATGATTTTTGTATGAATCAACATAACTTCTATAGTTTCCTTTAGATCCATTTTTTAAAGTGATGGTATTTTGATTATACATTTTACTTACAAAACCGTTTACTGAACCTATTTGTGAACTGTACTTTTTACAAGTAGTACCTTCGCAAGGATATCCTTCCTCTCCTTTTTTAGCATGAATTCCAAATAGATTATTACCTTTTGTAATGTACTCTGATTTTTTATTTGCTACGGCCCAACCGCTTTCCCATGCACTAACTGCCATTATATATTCGGAAGGTAAATCTTTATTTAGTGAAAAAAAACTATTAACTGTTTTTCTTTTGTATCCATGATTTTTATTTTCTCTATTAATAAAAGCCCACATTAAATCTGAATTAGATTGAAGTTCATCATCTAAAATAATTTCACTAGGTGTTGTACTCCCGCTTTCAAACTCTTCTTCAACAACTAAACTAGGGGAAGTACTTCCTTCAAAAGTTTCAGTTAAACTTTCTCCAAAGTTATTGGCTAAGTCACCCCAACCGTACAAAAACCCAACCAATAACACAGTTGTAATTAAAGCTAAAATAAAACTCCATATTCCATTTGCACCCATGCTTTGAAATAATTTAAAAAATAATATAAAAACAGCTAATATGATAAAAACTCCAGCAACTGGAAATAAATTTTTAACAGTAAGTTTTCCGCTCCAAACTAATGCTAATGATAACGCAAAACCAAAAGTAATTCCTATAACATTCGCTGAACGAGTATGATTTTCTCCTGCCCATGCTCTTAACCCTATTAAACTAAATGAAGTTAACAATGCAAAAAATACAAAGAAATCAACTACTTTAGTTCCGGTAGGACCAAGCGTAGTTAAAAATCCACCTAATTTAGCAAACGCTCCTTGAACTGCATTTTTAGATCTACTTATAAAAATAGGTTCAGCTAATACGCTTAAACTATTTAAAATAACCATTATGACTAATATTATTTTTTTCATTTTATACTGCTTTATCCATTTCCTCTTCATATTGACCTAAACTTTGCCCAACTTGATTCATTGCTTTTGGAACTATTTTTTGAAATTCAGAAATGTCTGAATTTACTTTTTCTATTCTTTTCATGCTAAGATTGATATTTTTATATATCTCTGTAATCATTTCTTTTTTAACAACTTTTTCATGATCTTTTAAACTATTAATCCATCCGACAGACTTTGTTATGTATAATGCGTGTTTTTTAATATCTTGATACTTTAATGCAATTGTTTCTCTTAAACTTTCTAATTGTATTAATTTTTTATCGTAATTTATTAATAACTCTTCTTTTCTAATATTAAACCTAGCTATTTCTTTAATTCTTTTCCTACACAGGTTAATAATGCTTTCATTTATTTTTCTTCCTTCATTTTCAATTTTTTGTATTCTTTCTTCTAAAATTTTAGCAATACCTATAGTGGCATCTCTTTCAGAACTAACTAAATATTTATTATCACTTAATTCGTTTAATTTCTTAGTCATAAAATCTAACCATGCTTGATGATTTTCATGAACATTTTCTTCTTCATTCAATAATGCGTTTTTAAAACTAGTATCTCCATACTCTTCAAACCTATGGGCTATTGTTCTAATTTGTTTAATAAAATGTTTTCTAAAGAATTCCCATTTTTTTTGTTCACCGGACTCTGTTAATTTATCATGTAACTCATTTAAATAATCTAATTCTCTTTGATAAAAGAAAACTCTTTTGAAAAAATTAGATTTAGTGATTTTTTTAACTAATTTTCTATCTCCCATTTGCGCTAAATGATTAAGGTAATTTCTAATTTCATCTATAAAATGTTGCACTGTTCCAGTATGAGTTCCTGATAATAAATTATTTCTAACTTCTTCAAGATATTCCTTTTCATTTTCAGGTGGAAGTTTAAGTTTATTAATTTGTTTAACTAAATTACTTTCTGGGTTTAGTTTAATTAATTCTTGAATTAATAATTTAACATTAACTGTACCTGATCTAATAACCCCTTTTAACATATTTGATTCATATGAAAATGATATATTCTTAACTTTACTAGTAACTTCTTTGACCTTTTCTAGGTCAACATTTCTCTTTCCTGTGAATATTTCAACTATTTTCATTTTTTGATAAGTTTGGGTTATTAAAGTTTAAATTTAATGATCTTTCATTTAATTTTTTATCCTTTGTCGATATTGTAATCTCTGGTTCTGTTTGTTGTTTGCTATTAGATGAATGTGTAAATATTTTTGGTACATTATTAGTATTAAGATCAGTTGTATTCCCATTATCTCCTTACTCTACAACAACCTCTTCTTTAACTTCACTTGGTTCAAGAGCCTTATCACACAAAGCTTTAATTTCTTCTGAAAGATTTTCAATTTCTCTATCTTTTTCATCTCTTTGTGTAATTAGAATATTGATATTTCTATCTTTGTCTGTGTATTCCCTAGTTAACTCTTGAATAGGTTTTAGGATTTTTTCTAAATCTAACATGTATGCGTTAAAGGTTTCATCTTGTTTTTCTGAAGTAATTTTTTCTCTTATGATTTCTTGTAAACTTTTTTTAATGTCAATTTCATTACACATATTTCTAAATCCACTTTCATCTAGTTGTGAAATATTTTGTCTTGCGCCCATTGCTTGATAATTTGTCCAAGCAGTTTTAATAGCGTTAATTCTTTGATTTCCTAAGTCATTCAAGCTTCTATTAAATTTAAATATACTTTTCTTGCTTCCATACTTATGTTTATCTATTGAATTTTGAAGTTTGTTACGTTCTTTTTCTAAATTTTTAAATTCTTTAGTTTTTTTCTTAATTTTTTTACTAACTGCACTTTCTTTTCTAAACCATGCAGCTATATCTAAAAGCTCTTTTGACGTTTTTTTAAGAAAATTCCATGCATTTTTGGCAATTTCTTTAGTATATTTTTGTATTTTTTGTTTACCTGCTTCTTTAATTGCTTTATTAAATCCAGTATCTAAAGCTCCTGATTCAAAAATTGCACCTAAAAAATAACCCACAATCATATTTCCTATAAAATTAGTACTTGGGAACAGTGGAGCTAATGGTTCCCCTCCTATTTTTATTCCGCTTGCAACTCCATGAACTATTGCAAATGATAAAGACCATGCCCATTCCCATGAGACTGTTTTTTCAAACTTCTTCCTTAATACAAATATGAATAATATGTATGCAATTGATTTTACTGTAGTTAATCCTGTTCCGCCATTAGAAGCCATTGCTGCTAAATATATAGCTAAAGCCCAACCAATTCCTTTAGATTCTAATTCAAAATAACCTAACAATAACCATGAATATAATAAAACTGAAATGATAAATACGCCTAATGGGTAATGAGTTTCTCCGCCAACAATTGCACTGGTTGCTAAAATACCGTACTTGATATTATCTCCAACATTATAAT
This sequence comes from uncultured Methanosarcinales archaeon, assembly GCA_964589485.1. Taxonomy (GTDB): domain Archaea; phylum Nanobdellota; class Nanobdellia; order Woesearchaeales; family CAYSVS01; genus CAYSVS01. The sequence continues at coordinate 3,787 of CAZPRK010000021.1, forward strand.
ACCCTGAATGTCCAGTGCTATCTCTTTCACCAAGTAAAAACTTTTCACCACCAACAATAAACTCCATATCCCAAATATATTCATCTACGTGTTGTGAACCATCAAATGCTGCTGCATGTGCACTCATTATTGCAATTACAACACTTAACAAAATAAACGCAATTTTGCCAGTATTATCATCTTTAAATGTATCTTTCATAAAAAAACTTTTAATAACAACAAAAATCAAGCTAAGTATTGCAATATTAACAATTGGCTTTACTGTTAATCCTCCATCAAACCAATATAACCAACTGATAGATTTATTGCTGTTAAGAGCTTTATAGATCCATTCTATACTTCCGAATTTGAAACTTAAAACTAAAGATAGTGCTGCTAACATAAAATAAATAATGTATTTTTGTGCATTACCGCTACTCCAATACCCATTACTTGAATTTAATTGTTCTTTTAATCCAGGAATGAAACTTGATAAAATTAAAATTGCAAAAAATATAATTACAAAGTTTCCAATTAATATTCCCCATTTTATTTGACTAAATGTGATGGCTAAAGCAACATTGCTCATTAAAGTAGCAACTATGAAAAACATTACAATTTTTAATAAATTGTTATTTTTCATTTTAGTTCCTCTTTTGAAATATTTTTTGAATCTAAAACTAATACATGATAAATGTAAAATTGCATTACTTCTTCTGAAATAGAGAAATATTTGTCATTTTTAGAAATTAAATCAACTTCCAATAATCGATCTACTAAACTTTTTGTAACTGGTCCGCTTCTATATATTTTTGAAGCAATTTCTGTTAACCTTAATGGTTTATTTTGAGCTAAAACTTTAAGAATATTAAATAAGAGCGTTTGTCCTCTTGCTCTAGAAAGATTTTCATGAAGCGAAAAACGCAAGGCATTATAAATAATACCTTGTTCATTTAACACTTCATGAATGTACGCTTTATCTACAGATTTTAACTCTTTGTATTTATTACAAATTGCTAAGGTAAACATGGGGATTCCATTAGATAAAGCATATATTCTGTCAACCTCTTTTTCCCCAGTGATTTTGAATTTATTAGTTAATTGTTTTACAGTTTCTCTGTCAAATTCATTCATGGTTTCTGTTTTTAATTTTAATTTTTGAGAAATAGTTGTCATTTCGTATTTAGCGCTACTACTACAAACTAAATTAGTTTTTTTCCAATTTAAATTAATTATAGATAATATGTCTTTAATTTGTAAGAAATTATTAAATTCAAGTATTTTATGAAACTCGTCCAGAAAAAGCATGCAATGAAAATCATCTTCTTGAGCCCATTTATCTAGAAATGAAAAACTCCACTCAATTAATTTCTGTTGATTTGGTTTAATTTTTTCTAGTTCGTTTTTAATCTCTTTTACTATACTTAATCCAGGAAATTTTAATTTTAAGATTTCTTCGAATGTTAATTTTTCATTTTTAATTTGAGAAACACATTTTTCAATAAATTCAACTGAAAAACTTTCTGGGCTTAAACTAATTTTTTCTAAGTCGACATAAACATTTTTTATGTCTTTATTTTTAAGAATTATTTGTTTTATTGTACTTGTTTTACCAATATTTCTATTCCCTATAATTGCACTATGAGAAATGTGACCTTTTTTTAGATTTTCTTTATTTTTTCTAAATAACTCTAAGAAATACTCTCTTCCTGTAAATAATTCGTTTGTTTCCAATATTTCCATCTTTAATTATACCAATTGGCATTAAACTTAATCTATATTCTTCTATTTAAATGTTTGTTTTTTAGTCGACAATTTTTATTAAAAAAATAAAAAAAGTGCCTTGAAATTTGGGGGTAGGTATATTTTCAAGGCACAAAATTAAATGTGCTTTTAGTATTTATACCATTTAGTATATTTCTTATTTTATATAAATGTTTCTATTTTTTATTAATTTTATGTTTAAAAAATAGTCCATTTGGTATTTTTAATATTTTATTAATTAATTTAACTTAACTATGCCATTCTGTATACTTTCTTCTTTACAGCAAGATATTTAAATAAACTAATATTTCTGGCTATAATGAAAGGTTTAATACAAAGTTACAGAAGAAGTAAGCATTGTCAGACACCAAATCAAGTTATTGTTCTGGTACCAAGCGTTGACACTAAAGAAAAAGCAAAAGAGTTTGTAGGAAAGAAAGTAACATGGACAACTCCTGCAAAAAACGTTATTAACGGTGAAGTTAGATCTTCGCATGGTAATTCTGGTGCAATAAGAGTATTATTTGAGAAAGGTATGCCTGGTCAATGTTTAGCAACTGAAGTTCAAATCGAATAGGTATTTTATTATTATATGTATTAATTAGTGATAACTATGGCGAAATACAATCAAAGAGAATTAATGGATCTTTTTTTAAAAAATAGATTAACTGATCAAGATTTAAAAGATTCTGGTTTTAGGATAGATAGAGGCGATGGAATCAAGTTTATTCAATTAGCTGATGAATCTGATATTAAGTTAGCATCTGAAGTTCTTTCAATAAAGGAAAATCGGTTATTGGGGAAAGGTGTTAAAGGTAGACCTTTAGAATTTCTTTTACAAAAAAAACAAGGTTTTTCGGATATGGGTATAACAGAAATTAAACGGTTGTATTATGATCATAGTGTGCTTGATGATAAGTTGAATCCGAATTCTTTTCCAATTTCAGATTTTGTGGTTATGTTAGGAAGTGGAGCATTCAAGGAAGAAGTTTTCAAAAGGTCTTTTAGAGAAACCAAAACAAAAAGTCTTGAAGAAATTTATTTTGATCAGATTAGGGGAAAAGATATGTATAAATTTTGTTTTTCTGAACAAGGTATTTATGCAATGGATGCAAATTCTTTATTAAAATATTTTGATATTGCTTATGATGGTGGAAAAATAAAACCTAGTTTGTTGAAAATGATTAGGTATATTGCATCTGAAAGATTTAAGGTTAATGTGGATATATTTATGAACAAATCACGTGAAGCTATTGATAATTTACACCAAATAAGAAATTTGGAAGTACAGACTCCTTTAGAAAGAGAATTTATTGGTTTTGATTCATTACAAGATGAAGATTGGTTTTTACATTTTGATAATTTTGGAGATATTCTGGTTGATTTACAAACAAAGATGTTAAATAAGCCTAATTTGTATCCTCATATGGCTCAAAAATATACAATGCTTTCTTATTTTGTTGACTTACCTGATTTGGAAGATTTTGTTAAAGAATTATTTTCTAAGAATTTACATAGATTTGGTAAAATGCCAGCAATATTGTTAAGTGATGAGGCTTACGATGGAGCCATAAGGGAAGTATATGATTCTAGAATTAGAGAACTTGAGGGAAAAGATCCATATTTTGCATTAAACGTTATTTCGCATTTGGAAACTAATTTGAATTTTAGTGTTTCTGATATAAGGGGCGAAAGAGCAAAACATCATAGGCAAGTTCTTTCAGGATTAAGGTTGGAAAGTGTTAAACGACTTACTGATGAACAATTTGCAACTTTATCAAGAAAACCAAATGCATACAATGGTTTACCTGAAATTAGAAATTATGTGTTAAATAGATTTAAACTATTAGATCAAAAAGAATATAATAACAGGAATCATTAGACACCCCATTGCATTGTTTCTACCTACACCAACTAATGCAGGAATCATTCCTATGGCTGTGCTTATTATTAATACTGATATCCCCCATATTCCTGATATTAATATTACTAAAATAAAAATTAAACTAATTATGCTGATACACATTTTTTTATAGTTTAATTTAGTAATTATTTTTGCAAATATTTTACTTACCTTTAAAGCTAATATGGTAGCAATACCTCCTGCAATTAATGCAGTGCAAAGAAAAATAATCAGTTCAGACATATTTATTTTTTCAACAATTTCTTTTACAACAATAATTGCTCCGTTTCTTGCTTTTTCTAATGAGAATAAAGTAGCTAAAGAAAATACGAAATTCACAGTGTTTATTCCTCCAATTAACACCATAAATGCATAAATGCCAACATTACCTACAATTTCAACTGCAATTATTGCAGCTTGTGCACTTCCCAGTCCAGGAAAAATCCCGGTTAAACTTCCTGAAAAAACTGCTGCCATAATTGCTTTAAAACCTTTTATTTTTTTTAATATAATAGTTTCTTCAAATGTTTGTATTGGAATAGAAACTTGATCATTTAATGATAATAATAAAGTACTAATTCCGAACATTCCAGATAACATCGGAAATAAAGGTTGTGATAAATTTGGAAAATTTAATACAATTATTCCTAATATGCCTGATAATACAAAAACAAAAAAACTCCATAATTTCTTACTTATTCCGTTGTTTCTTAAAATCATATAAATACTTACAAATAACAATATCCATCCTATATATGGATTAATAAAATTATATAAAGTTGGTAAGATTGGAATTGTTACTGGAATTAACATTATTGTTAATATTAAACAAATTAAACTTCCTATGACGGTTAATTTAATTGCTTCAAACCCTTTCCCTTCCATTAACAATTTATGTCCTGGTAAAACGTTTAATGCTTGATCTGCATCTGGAGCTCCAAGAAAAATAGAAGGAATACTATCTAAAAAGGAATGTGTTACAGCCATTGCAATAATAAAAACACCTAAACTAATTTTATTAACATAAACAAGAAAATAACCAGAAACGCTTAACAATAAAATACTAATTAGATTAATATGAATGCCGGGAATTAAGCCTGTGATAATGCCGGAAGCCACACCGAGCAATATTGCAGCTATTATTTCGAGAAACATATAAACCCTAAATCGCCCAGATTTATATATTTCACGCCTTCTAAACCGAAATCTCTCCAGTTATTTTGTAGGTTTTTTCGACTCTCTTTCTATCTCTTTTCGCCCGGAAATATGTGGATTCCCAGACCAAACTTTGACAACCTAAGACCATAAAAGGATTATGGCGATAGTTCGTCACTTTGTACAGTGTGTATAAAAAGGATTTTAAAAGGCTTGTCATATTGTTGTGCATTCCCGGACTACTTTCAAGAAGTTTAATCAACTTGGCAGCCTTGAGGCTAATTTAACAACTTCATCAGAGGATCCAGGTCATTAAATCCATTAAGAAACTCAAGAAGGTATTTGCGAGTTTGTGGTTGCTTTTTTCTCAATTGAATAGCATATGATAAAACCACTTCATATGTACCTTGTAAACTTTTCCGAACATTTTGAGCTTTTGGCACAAAGAGTTTATTCAGTTTGGGTGATTTGAGATTCGGATTAGAAAGAATATAGATATACTGAATAATTTGATCCATCGCATCAACTGCATTAATATCTGAAGAGATGTAATTTTTTATATCTTCTTCGCTCAATAATCTGTCTATAAAATCTTTAACTTTACTGTCAGGCTCAATTTTTTTTAGATCAAAATAGAACTTTGAATTTAATGTATATCTAATAATATCTGTGTGGCTTTTATGAAACTTTCCGAGTTTACTTTTCTTTACAAATTCAGTCTTGAACTTTTTCTGATCTAGCCAACCGTATTGTTTGAATCGATAAAAATAATATGCGACAGTCCTATGATTCCAACTTTTTGGATGCATGGCTGAATATTCTTCTGATGCTTCTTTCAATGTTAACCAATCCATTAGAAACATCTTCAGAATCTTCTCAGATTGTTCTGTTGAATTAAATATTATTTTCATTTTACCCTATGCAAGGTAATGGCTAGGAATATATTAATGTTACGTATGTTTACACACTTTTATTATGAATAAGACAATATCTCTACCGGATGAATTGCTTGAAAAGGTTGAGAAGCACGCTTATGAAAGTGGGCGAACTTTCTCAGGGGTGGTTAGAGTCTGTCTGGAAAGGTATGTTGAGAATGTGCAGGAGCAGGTTAGTTAATGTTAGGTTATCAGAGAGGCAGTATAATCTTTTGATAAACAGAATGGAGGCGATTGGTTATCGTAATATGTCTCAGTTTATCAGAGATAGCTGTCTCCGAGATGATC
>CAZPRK010000022.1:0-9413 GCA_964589485.1 uncultured Methanosarcinales archaeon
TGTCATAACCTAAAACAAACTTAGGACACTTTTCTATTTAACTGTCAAACTTGGGCTGAAGGTCTGTTCCCTGTTGTGGGTAATGTCTTTGGAAGATTTATTTTTGTATTACAATTAAAATTTTGAAAATAATCATCTATTTTTGTAATACTAGATGGATGAATTACACTTTTTTTACCTTCAATAGTTATTTTAAGTGGAAGTACTTTATCATTTGTAGTTAGTTCTTTATGTACTTGTTTTATGCTTTTCAAAATATTTTCTTTAAAATTTTCACATGATGTTGAACTTTTTATTTTTTCGCTTAATTTTTGGTTTACAATTCCTTGTTCTGAATTAAGGTTGGGATTTATACTATTTTCATTAAAATCCCAATAGTACGAAGCTGTGCTTTCAAAGAAATTACCGCCGTAATTAAACCAAGCATGTTCTGGATCAACAGTAATCTGTAAACTTCTTTGTGGATTAGATTTATCTATTTGTTGAATAGGTTCTCTATATGCAACTGGCCTATCTTCTTGTTTATTTTTATTTTTTGATTCTTGAACTTTACTTTTAGTTGAAGATTTACAATCTATATTTCCATTGAAAAATTCAGTTAAATCAGTTCCACTTCTAACACTTTTAGAATTATCTTTTATTTCTACTCTTAATGTAGGGGGATCACTAATAGTTTCTTCATAACTTCGTGTTATTGCAGAATTTAAATCTTTCAAAAAATCTTTACAAGTTTGAGGGTTACTATCTTTAATTCTCTCTGCTATTTTTTTATTAATATCTGAACTTCCTTCATCTGGAATATAGTTTTTATTTTCAAAATCCCAGTAATATTTCGAAGTACTATCATATATAATTCCTACATCTCTAACAGTAATAATACGAGTTTTTCCACTAGTTGGTTCTTTTTTTTGTTCTTTCTCTATTTTAGCTTTTTTAACCTCTTTAATTTCCTTATAACACTTATTATCTACGCAATACCTTCCTTCTTCACTTGTTCCGCATTTTGTAGTTCCACAAAGACATTTGTCATTTTCGTATTCGCCATCGAATTTACATTTATTATCATCAATTTGTTTTCTAGGTTCAACTTTAATCGGAATATCTTTTTTCCATTCAAATTCAGATAATCTTAATCCGTCTTCTGCAGTTGTATCTTGACAATCATCGCTTTTATCAGATAAATGTCTTAACTCTAACCTTAAGTTCCAATCTTTTTTATTTGATTCTAATTTAGTTCCTTTGGCATAAACTATAACCATAGTATGACCTAATCTTTTATTTCCACTTGCTTGAGTTTCAAATGCAGATCTAAGATCATTTATTTTTAGTCTAACTCCTCTGTGAGTAATTATTTCTTTTAAATTTCCTTGAGTTGTAATTTCTTTTTTAGAATTTTCTTTTAATACTCCATCATATATTTCAAATCTATCCTTACCATCAAAAGTAAATCCATCTGGTTCATTGTCTATGAATTTAATTGTAAATTCTACATCTCTTTCATTTTCCTGAGATAAAACTTGTAATGAAGCTGTTCCTCTATATTTATCAAAAGCATCAAATTTAACTTGACCATTTGAAAGAGTTAAGTCTGCAACTTTAAATTCGAGTTCAGTACTTTTAACTATTTTTTTATACACTGGCTTAAATGCAGATAATTTTCCACCAGTTTTACTTTGTAATTCTGCATATAAACATTGAGGTTTATCTTCACTTTCTAAGAAAACGTTTCCTCTAAACCATAATTCATCTCCTGGACTGTAAGTTGTATCTACTTTAGGTAAGTCTATTGTTGTAAAGTATGCTCTTCCTTTAGCGTCCCATAAAAAATCTGTTCCAGTACATAAATATTTTCCAGTTAATTGATCAAATGAACAAGCTACAATATCTTTTTGAGATTCATCTCTTAATGGGAAATAAAATACTCCATCTTTATTTCCTTCAGGTAAGCAACTTTCTCTTGCCTTAGCATCAAAAATATGTAACTTAACTTTTAGGTGGTCATATCTATAAGGCGATTCAACTATTTTAGAATGACTTTTATCTTCAAATTGACCTTGTGTAAGTTGATCTCCAGAATAGAAAAATTCATTCTTTTCTTCATTTAGATTAAAACAATCACATCCTTGATTTGGATGATTTTCTCCTGCAACTTGTTGACAAGATAATCCTTTTTCGAATGCAGTCTTACTATTAATACAAGCTAATTCTGCAGTATATCCGTTAATTTCACATCCAGGGACAATGTTCCAAGCAGCTCTATATTCATATTGAGCTGTATCTTTGTAAGGAACAAAACGTAAGTATTTTCTATTAACAGGGAAAGCTCCAACCATAGTGTTAAATGTACTTGAATAAGCTCCATCTAAAATATTATCCATACTTAATCCCCAATCTCCTGTAATAGATCCAAGACAAACTTTTCTCATTATTCCCCTTGTTCCGCCACCTAAATAATTAGTTAATGCAGCATTACCATATTCGTCATTTAATTCTTGTGCACTTTCACCAATACTATCAAATATAGAAGAAACTGTCATTTTTAACTGGTTTCCTCCGCCTCTATTTCCACCAAGTATTTTATCGTCTGGTGCACAACCTTCTGAAAAGTAACTTACAACTTGATACATACTTTCACACATATATTGAGTAAATATTTCTTTACATGTTCCTGAATCAGCTTCACCTGTTTTTTGAATTTGTGAAAAGCAACCATTTAACCCAGACATAATATTTTTCAAAGCTTTTAACCTATTATATATCCCAGATAAACATAAACATTGAAATGCAGAAGTATGTTGTTGCGGTGTTAAAATTGGCATTTTCTTTTTATAAATAAAATTATCTTGTCCGAAACAACTTGTAAAATCTCTATCTTTTAGATATTTATTTTCATTAAAACATTTAATTTTAAGTAAATTTTCTCTATAACTATATTCATCTCCTGAAGATATAATGACCTTAGGATTTTCTTTTTTCATTTGTTCACATTTAGGAGAAATTTGTTTAGTGTCTATTTTTTTTAAATATTTATTATCAATAAAATCATCTTTAAAATATGATGGAATATCATTTTCTTCAATCATTACTTGTTTATTACTTTTAACTACTGTTAATGTATCAGGAGGGCCACTTAAACCTCCACGCGGATATACTTTCTTTAGAATATATTTTTCTCCTTCCTTGCCACCATCAAAAACATATTGACCTCCATCAAAAACATAATATGAATTATATTGTTGGTTATTTTTAGGGTGACCTTGTTTATAATCTAATACAAAACCCCTAGTACTTATTTTTTCTTTATTGTTACATCTTTGAACACTTTGAATTGCAGTTTTTACTTCACTTTCAGAAGCATCCGCAGTCCATTTAGCTGGAGTGCTATGACATAATAATCTATCTGCAGCCCACCTGAAAACTGTATTCATTTTTTCTTCTTGTTTCCAAGCTAATTCACATTTAGTGCAACCTTTATCTCTCATTTCCTTATCAGTCATTTCATTAATTTTTTTACAATCTTTACTTGTAGATTGTTCAATTTTACATGTAGCTTTTCTTACTCCCCTTGTAACAGCTTTTGCGATAAATCCAGCAATAGTTGCAGCTGCAGTTACTTTTAATGCTTGATCAATTTTAGGTAGAATTTTATCTATAGTTTTAATAGTACTATTAGTTAATTTAATAGAATCTTCTAAAAGCCAGTCTGGTAAAACTTTTCTTGGATCAATTCTAGAATTATCTAAATTATAAGAAACTTCAAAACATTTTTTCATAGGTTTAGTTTTACCGTTTTCTGAATATGTTAATAATGCATCAAAAGGAAAAACAACTTCATTAGTCATAGCTTTAATGAAATCTTCCATTGACAATCCTGTAGTTTTTCTTAAGTTTTCAATTTCGTTTAAGTTATAACTAAAATACCAAGCACTTTTATCAGGATTAGCTTTTTTAATTAAAGGTGAACTTTCTGGAAGAATGTCACAACTTAAATTATATCTTTTATTTTTATTACTTGTTCTACATCTTTTTTCTAAACTTAAATCATCAACTTCCCAATCTTGTGCATTTCCATTGTATGTTAAATTTAATATAAACGAAATTTGTTCACTTCCCTCTTCTAACCTATCAGGGCTTAATGTACTTGGGCTTTGGTATTTAGTTAACGGCATTATTGTAAATTTAGTTTCACCGCCACCACATGGAACTATAATGAAACTTAACCTTTGTTCTTGCCCTATATTTCCGCTAAGGTCAGTTGCTACTAAAGTAATGTCAATATTTTTTTCATCTTGAATGTCAACTATGTTTAAATCAATATTATTTGGGTCTTGTGGAAGGTGTGAACCAGATGCACTGAAAAAAGTTTCAATGTTAAGTCTTTTAAATTCAAAATTTCCATCTTCATCTGCAATAGCTGTTTCTCTTACATTATTGTTAGCAGAAAGTTGAACAGTAGCGAAAGGTTCAGTTTTTCCTTTAATTGTAGTTCTAGTTCCTAATGAACCTTGATCAATATAATACCCAGAACCAAGTGCATCTTCTGGGGAAATGTCAGTAATTTCAGGAGCAATTGAATCTTTAGTAAAATTAATTTTTCTTATATCTTTATTTCCAGCATTATCTGTAGCTGTAATGGTTAAAAAGTTTCTTCCCTCTTCAACTGGAATGTCAATTACAAAAGTATTATCTGTAATAATTGGATCGAATTGATATAACTTTTTACAATCTTCTTCCGGCATAAGAGGAGTTCCTTCCTCAGCTTCACTTTCACGTGTAGTGTAAGTTAATGAAGATTCATCGTTTTCATTACAGTTATTATCAACTATTATTATTTTATATTCGTATTGAGTATTTGACCCTGTATAATGATCAGTTACAGTGTTTCCTCTTTGTATTGCGAATAATCTATCATTTCTATATATTTTGTAATATTTAACATCTTCATTGTTATCCCAGGTTAAAGTAACGCTACTTAACCCTTCTTGATCAACTCTAAAGTTAGATATTTTTTCTTTAGTTGTTAACCTTTCATTTTTCAATGTATATATAATTGAAACATTTTCAGTAACTTTTCCATTTATTCTTAGATTACTTTGTTCTTCTTTGAATATAGCGGGAACTTCACTTAAAGTTAATTCTGGGTCTATTGTATCAACTTCAATGTCGTAATAAAATTCTTTTTCTTCATCTGCTGTTACTTTAAAATAAATGTTGTTTATATTATTAGGAATTAATTTTACTCTAGAAAACCTAAATTCACCATTTCCAGTATCTGAATTAAATTTAGATTCTTGGTTATTAACTGTCATTAGAACTTGACTATTTGCAGGAGTTTTTCCTCTTATATCAATGATTGCTTTATTATATTTTTTTGGAAGGTCAACTTCAAAATTTAAGTTACTTAATTTAGTTTTAAAAGTTGAAGGTGTTGATTCTTCAGTTTCAGTAACAATTTGATAGTTATATGTTGTATCTTGGGTTAAATCTTCTATTAATATTGAATGTTCAGTGTTAGAGTTTGATGTTTTTGATTCAGTTAAAGCTGAAGTTCCATATTTAATTTCCGCAGTTGTACTTTCATCTGTTGTAAAGTCAATTGAAGCAGTTGTTTTTTCTGTAGTAACTTCAATATTAGATATAGCTGAGATAGGTGTAACTAGTAAAATTAATATTATAAACATACTTAATATTTTTTTCATTCTATCAGCTCAGTTGAAACTTTATTGGAATTTGCACTTAATTGAGTATAAAATTCAATGAATTGTTCTTCATCTAAATCTTCTACTGTTGCAATTGCATTGAATTTAATTGATTTAATATCTTCAATGTTATCTATTGTAAGTTTTCCTATGTAACCGCCTACAATTTCATCGTTATTCATTATATATAATTTTACCGAATATTCATAGGTGTCATCAGCTAGGAAAATTAATGGAATTGGTTCTTCTGAAGGATAAAAACCGAAACTTGAATGATCTTTATGTTCAATGAAAATTGCCACTTGTTCATTTTCATCTAATTCACTTTCATAATCTGAATCTTGTTCTAAATTTTCAAGGAAATGTTTAATTACGGTATAATTATATATTTCTCTTATTGGGGTCATTTTAATTGTATTAATTTTATCTTGACTATTATCTATCATGGTTCTTTCAGTTTTATAATTTTTACCTTCAGTTTTATACAAACCATTGTAACATAACGGAAGAGAAGCACGATATCCTGCAATATTACCTTCCATGTAATCTGTTACACCCACATTACCACATTTAAATTTAAAACAATCAAATGAAATATTAATATCAGGAATGTCTTCATTTGTTACTTTATTAACAGTTCTTATTGTTAGATTTTTTTTACTTTCCTGTGCACAATATTCTAAACTTAATGGAGAAGTTTCAAAATCAAACCGTTTAGAGTATTCTGTAGTTTTATCTGGTTGATTATTTTTAATTATTACAGGGAATGCAAAATTAAACAAATATTCATCAGTTTTACGGTTTTCTTCATCTCTCACAGTAATCATTATAGGGAACTTTACATCATAAGTGAAATGATGTGTTTGTAAACAAAGCCAAGACATGTCAATTATTCCATCTACATTTTGTCCTGTTTCTTGCCCTGAAGTTAAAAATAATCCATTATTAGGTCTTCCATAGAATTCATATCTCCATTTAGGATCATACTTGAAAGTTACATGCATGTCTGGATAATCTGTTTCGGATGCCCTAAATGCAAATCTATTTTTTACATATTCTTGGTTTTCTTCTCTATGTTTAGTTCCTTTTACTTTTATTAACGGTACATTAACTTCTAATAATTTTTCTAGTTTATTTTTAACTTTATTAATTAACCATACTTTAGGACTACATGAAACATCAAAACTAGTTGTTGGAATTTCCGGATCAAGTGAAATTAAATCTAAAGTTAAATCTTCAAACCAATATTCTTTATTTTCTTGTTGCATGATTTGAGTTGCAAGTTCTAATACTTTTTTTAATCTAACATCTCTTGTAATAGTAAATCTATTTATCTTAGTTAATTTATCTTCTTGCTTTACATTTAATAACCATTCAATGTCATAAAGTACATTACTATCTCCTAAATCAACAATAGTTTTAGGTAAATCTTCACTTGAAATGTTTAATTGTTTAAAATCAGTGAAATTTTTAACACAAGTAATTAATTGTTCATTCATACTATCTTGTAATTGTTCTTTGATAAAAGATTCAGTTGGAATTCTATCTTGATTTTCATACCACCAATATGGAACTTTTAAGTTAGGAAATAATGGATTAGTGCTTATATGAGAGAAAGGATCATTTTCTATTTTTTTAGGGATTTTAATATAACCGCCATTATGACCTAATAAATTTAAATCTTTTTTTGCTATTTCACCAATACATCCTTCAACGAACTGGTATACTCCTGCTATTTCTTTAGGAATATCAGTTTTATCTACCTTAATTGTAGATTTCTGCATAAATAAAACTAACGAAACTCCTAGTAAAAGCACTATTCCTATTATGATGAATAGTGTTATTTGACCTCTTTTTTTATTCATCTTCGATTTCTAATACTATAAATTTATTATACGCGAAAAATGTAATTAATAATAATGTTGATAAAATGAATGCAATCCATTCATTAAATAAATTAAATATATTTGATACTTGACCAATGATTATTGTTAATATTCCTAACAATAAATGTGTAGTATAATACTTCAGTTTTAATCTTTTATATATCTTTTTAAAGTTATTTTTAATTAATGCAATGTAAAACAAACTTATTATGTTATTTAATATTAAAAATAAAGGAAGAATGATGAATAATAACGATGCACCGAATAGAATGTTTCTAAATATTAAACTGTTAATAGTAAGTATATTAATTTCATTTTGAAAATATTGAATGAATAATCCAAAGTAATTTAATACTATAACTCCTAATATTGTAATAACTAAATTAATTCCGAAGAATTTTAAGAAAAACATTTTATTTGGTTTCTTGTGAAGTAACTTATGCCACAATATACCTTTAATTATACTCCAAGCTAAAATTATTAATATTAATAAGATAATTGAACCTATGATTATTTTAATGTTAAGAGCTTTAATTGCTTCAAAGTCTGATGCTTTAGCTTTAATTATTTCAGTAGTACTTTCAAAAAATTTTTGAAATAAAAACCCAAGTAAATATAATATTGCGAAGAACGATAAATCTAACCCTATTACAAGTTTCCATTGTTTTTTGAATTTTTTAAACGCTTCCTTGATTACCAATTTAAATTTTCCCTCGTTCTTTCTATTGCAGGAATAGTTTTTCTAACTTCAACATCTTTTAATATTTCTTTATTTTCAGTGCTTATAATTTCATTGCAAAAAGTTCCACCTTGTCTTGCTCTGATTGTTATACAAATTTCATTAAATTCTTTTTGACTTTTTTTTAATATTGCATCTGTTCCTAGTCTTTTTAATTTATTTCCTTTTTCCATTTCAGTTGGATTTAATAACCTAATAGTTTGATTTCCTTTCAAGTTAATTTCTGCATTCATTCTTTGAGTTTGAGCATCTAAAACATAAGTTATTTTATATAAAAATTGTTCTAAAATTGTATTGTCTTTCTCACAAAATCCAATACTGTTACATTGAGCATTATATTGTGTACAATTACTATTACTTTCGCATGAAATTTTAAGTTTAGTTTTTTCTCCTTCAGCGTGTGCAGCGATAGGTGCAATTATCCTTCCATAATCTGTAAACGGCGTTATTAAAGTTCCTTGGCTTTGACTTCTTTTAATATGTTTATTACATACTAACGCGTCTTCTAAGTTTCCAGTAAATATTTGTCCTAATGCGTTATTATTGAAAAAGTTTTGTACACCCTCAAATGCTTTAACTTTAACATCAAAGAAATTTAATATACCTTTTGCTGACTGAACACTTTCTAATGCGTGATTCCAAGAACTTCCTAGGGAAGCGTATTTACGTTTAGCTTTTGCTACCTTTTTTGCTTCATCACAAGGATCTTTACAAGTAATAGTTCCATCTGGTTGAACTATTGCTGTTTGTTCGTCTACTACAACTTTAGTTGGTTTAAATTTAATGTTGTATTCGGTGAAATCTTTTTTTGCTTTTCCATCTTTTATTACTGATTCTCTTCTTACATAATCTCCTTTATTGGTGTAGTATATTGAAGTTTGTGATTTTGTAGTTTTTACTTTATTTATATATTCGTAAGTGGCTGTTGTTGTACCTTCATTTTTTCCATTAAATTTTTCTTTATATGTTTCTCTTGTAAAAGTTGATGGATCTTCTTTATCAGTAAATCTTGTTCTGGATTTTGCTTTTCCCTCATTCATTTCTATTACTTCTATATATTTATCTCCTGATTTAATTGCTAAACCATTT
>CAZPRK010000023.1:0-4426 GCA_964589485.1 uncultured Methanosarcinales archaeon
GTTCAGTTTGAAAGATGGAACCATGCTCATGGATGTAGAAAATGGTTTAATATGGTTCGGAACACTTCTAACGATAAAATTGAAGCCGTATATAAAATGGGTGAAAAACCGCCTGAAAAATAAATATGTCTAAAGAAT
The DNA here is from genome assembly GCA_964589485.1 of uncultured Methanosarcinales archaeon. GTDB lineage: Archaea > Nanobdellota > Nanobdellia > Woesearchaeales > CAYSVS01 > CAYSVS01. The sequence continues at coordinate 139 of CAZPRK010000023.1, forward strand.
TAAGAGTTAATAATAAAAATTTTGTCGATCAAACTAATATAATTTCATTTAAATTTAATGATCAAACTTTACATGGATTTAAAGGTGATACTCTTGCTTCTGCTTTATTAGCAAACAATATTCATCTTATTGGTAGAAGCTTTAAATATCATCGTCCGAGAGGAATAATGACATGTGGTTCTGAAGAACCTAATGCCATTGTTCAAGTTGGAAACGATACTTCATTAACAGAGCCCAATACAAGAGCTACTGAAATTGAATTATATGAAGGTTTAGAGGCATCAAGTCAAAATTGCTGGCCAAGTGTTAATTTTGATATTGGTGCAATAAATAACTTATTCTCTCCACTTATTCCTGCAGCCTTCTATTATAAAACATTCATGTGGCCTGTTAGTTTTTGGGAAAAATATGAATACTTCATAAGAAAATCAGCAGGCTTAGGTAAATCACCTACTGAACCTGATAAAGATATTTATGATCATAGACATATGCACTGTGACGTATTAGTTGTTGGTGGAGGAATATCTGGAATGATTGCTGCTAAAACAGCAGCTAAGAATAACTTAAATACAGTTCTACTCGATGATAAAAATAATCTAGGTGGAACTACTCTTTTTCAAAATAATGAATGTTTTAAAATAAATAACTTTTATTCAAATGAATGGTTAAGAAAAGAAATTGAAAATGTAAATTCTATTAAAAACCTAACTGTAAAAACTAGAACAACACTAGCTGCTTATCATAGTTACAATTATCTTTTAGCTAGAGAAAATTTAACTGACCACTTAAGTTTAAATGAAAAAAAAGATAAAATTCGTCAAAGACTTTGGAAGATTAGAGCAAAAAAAGTAATCATAGCTACAGGTGCAATGGAAAGGCCGTTAATTTTCAATAATAATGATAGACCGGGAATTATTCTGTCATCTTCTATTAAAAAATACTTAGATTATTACGGTGTCAAATGTGGTCAAAAAATATCATTATTTACAAACAATGACACGGCCTATGAAACGGCTATCTCTTTAAATGAAAGTGGTGTTACAGTTAATTCGGTAATTGACATAAGAAATAAATCCAATTCATTAATAGTCAAACAAGCTGAAAAATTGGGTATAAAAATTTATTGGAACCATACGGTTGTTAATACAAATGGTTATAAAAGAATTAATTCAATTGAATTAATGCAACTATCTGAAGATAGTACTGGAGTAGTAGGAAATAAAATAAAAGAAGAATGCGATTGCTTAGGTATTTCTGGAGGCTGGACTCCAAGAGTGCATTTATTCACACAATCAGGAGGTAAACTAAAATTTAGAGATAAAGATAATGTTTTCATAAATGATAAATCTTCTTCAGATCAAATAAGCATAGGATCTTGCAATGGTGATTTTGATTTGAATGATGTGATTAATAATTCTAATAATCTGATTAAAGAATTTTTAAATATAAATAATTCAGACTATGAAAATTTAAAAATCGATTGTTCTAAAGAATTAGATAAAAAAAATATTTGGCTTCTTCCATCAGATAAGCCCTTGGGAAAAACTAAGCCATTTTTAGATTTTCAAAACGATTCAACTGCAAAAGATGTGAAATTAGCTTTAAGAGAAGGTTTTAAATCAATTGAACATGTCAAAAGATATACAACAACTGGCATGGGCACCGATCAAGGAAAACTCTCAAATATGCATGCTCTAGGAATTATTGCCGAAACAGCTGGAGTTAAAATGGGTGAATTAGGAACAACTACATTTAGACCTCCTTATACGCCTTTAACTTTTGGAGCGATTGTTGGGAGAAATGTTGGTGAATTTTTTGATATTACAAGAAAAACTCCTATGCACAATTGGCACGTTGAACATAAAGCTGAATTTGAAAATGTAGGTCAATGGAAGAGAGCTTGGTATTATCCTAGAGAAGGTGAAAATATGGATAAAGCCGTTCAAAGAGAAAGTAAAGCAGCAAGAGAAAGTGCTGGTATTTTAGATGCTTCAACTCTTGGTAAGATAGATATTCAAGGTACTGATGCTTCAGAATTTTTAGATAGGGTTTACACAAATGCTTGGTCAAAATTAGACATTGGAAAATGTAAATATGGGCTTATGCTTAATGAGGATGGAATGGTTTATGACGACGGTGTTACAACAAAGTTAGATGAAAATCATTACATAATGACTACGACTACAGGAGGCGCAGCAAATGTTCTTTCTAAACTAGAAGATTATTTGCAAACAGAATGGCCAGAACTAGATGTTTATTTAACTTCGGTTACTGATCATTACGCAACAGTAAGCATCTGTGGACCTAATTCTAAGAAAATTATTTCAAAAGTAATTCCTGATTTAGATTTATCAGATAAAGAATTTTCTCATATGTCTTTTAAAAACGCAGTAATTGATAATGTCAAATGTAGAGTTATGAAAATTAGTTTTACTGGTGAACATAGTTATGAAATTAATATTCAATCTTCATATGGTAAATCTGTTTGGGAAAAATGTTATGAAGCAGGGAAAGAGTTTAACATTACACCTTATGGAACTGAAACAATGCACTTACTTAGAGCAGAAAAAGGATTTATTATTGCAGGTCAAGATACTGACGGAACTATGACTCCAGTTGACTTACAGATGAATTGGATAATAAGTAAAAAGAAATATGATTTTATTGGTAAGAGATCTTTGTACAGAAGCGATACAATTAGAGAAGATAGAAAACAACTAGTTGGTTTATTAACAGATGATCCTAAAGAAGTTTTAGAAGAGGGATCTCAAATAGTTTCTGAAACTAATAGAAAACCTATTGAAATGCTTGGTCATGTAACTTCTAGTTATTTTAGTCCAAATCTAAATAAATCAATTGCTCTAGCTGTAGTAAAAAATGGCAAAAAATTAAAAGGTCAAAAAATGTTTGTACCAATGAGCGATAAAATAATCGAAGTAACTATAACAGATACTGTTTTTTTAGATAAAGAAAATAAAAGGCTAAATGCTTAATTATAATTCACCTATTAACGATAGCAAAGAATACAACAACCTTAAAATTTCAGAGGTTGAATCAACTTTTAAAATAAATTTAAGAGGTAAAAAAAGAGAATTTATAACAAATATTGGTAAGATTCTTTCAATAATACCTCCTGTTGAACCAAATACCTCATCTCAAAATAAAGAATTAAATCTACTTTGGCTAAGTCCAGATGAGTGGATGCTTTACTCTAATGAATTAATGGAAAAAAATAACGATGATAAAGTTGAAACTGAACTAATTAATTCTATATCAAAACTTAATTATGGTTCAGTAACCAATGTAACTGATCAATGGGTCATGATTAATATAAAAGGAGATAATGTATACGAATTACTTTCGTCTTCTTGTCCGTTTAATTTTACGAGTTTTAAATCTAAAAAAGGATCTGTTGTCCAAACAATCGTCAATCATGTAGACGTTATTGTCCATAATAAAAACAATAATGACTTAAATTTATTTGTTAGAAGGTCTTTTTCAAATCATCTATGGTCATGGCTTAACGACAGCTCTAGATTTATCTAATTGATTTCTTAAATAATAAAGAACAATTGATAAATAAATTAAAGAGTAGGTCCAATTGAATATTACCCACAGCCAAAAGAAAGTATTAAAGTCAGCATTATAATATTTTGCTAAATAAAAAACTGAAATAGGTATAAGCAAATTTCTAAAAACATTGGAAATCATAGCGTTTTCAGATTTTTTTAAAGACATAAAAAATCCATTTGAAATAAAAAATAGTGGATATGCCGGAAGTACAATTGCAGAAATTCTTAAATATCTTTTTCCATAATCAATAACTTCTGGATTAGATGAAAATAAACTTGTTACAATATCTGCTAGAAGAAATACTAATATTGCAGCAAAAAACATTATCGTAAGTGCATATTTTATTGCTGTAAAAAAAGTTTCTCTTATTCTATCAAAATTCATAGCTCCATAATTTTGAGCTATAATAGAAATAATAGCTGTGTTTATGCCTAATACTGGTAGAAATAATATCTGTTCAAATCTTGATGCAGCTCCATATCCAGCAGTTGCATATTCACCTTCTTGACCTACATAAACAAAAACAATTGCGCTAGCGAATGAATATGCGCAAATAGATACAATTATTGGCATTGATTGAAAAAAGATATTTTTAAAATATATAAATTTCAGTAAAAAATATTCTTTAGTTAAGTTTTTAATTCGATTATTTTTTAAAATTTTTATTAATATAATTATAAAAGAAAATAATTGAGATATTAGTGTTGCTACACCT